>NZ_LT906479.1:3064690-3371159 GCF_900187015.1 Serratia ficaria
CGACTGCAGGCGGGCGTCGTAATAAATTTTGTATACGTCCTGAATCGAGAAATAGGCGCTGATCAGCAGCAGCAGCGTCATCAGTTGGGTGGCCGGCGGCTGGCTGAAATGGCTCCACGTCAGCATCGGCAGCGCCGCCACCAGGAACAGCCGACGGCGCAGCCGCATCGAGGCCAGCATCAGGCGAATGCCGCTCGACCGTCGGCGGGCGATGCGGTTGAAGATGACGCTGTCGGCGCCCAGCTGCACCAGCGGCACCAGGATGGCGATCGTCGCCAACAGATAGTTGAGCGCGCCAAACTGCGCGGGGCCCAGATAGCGCGCGACGTAAATGGAGACGAAGATGCCGGACAGGCTGAGCGAGACGCGTTCCAGCATCAGCCACAGGGCATTGGCGATAATGGCCTTCACCCGCTTATTCCCCTGCCTGCGGCAGATCTTCGCGATGGCTTGGATAGGCGAAGTTGTAATAGCTCATGTCGGTCGCCGCCTTCTTCACCACGCCGTTGAGGATCACCCCTTTGACGGCCACGCCGTTTTGCTCGAAGCGACGCAGGCTGGTTTCAATCTGCTTGACGGTGTTCACCTCGAAGCGCACGACCATCAGCGCGGTGCCGACATGGTTGCCGACGATGGCGGCATCGGTCACCGCCAGCACCGGCGGCGTATCGATCAGCACCAGATCGTAGCGTTGCCCGGCCCAATGCAGAAAATCGGCGAAGCGGTGATGCATCAGCAACTCGGAGGGATTCGGCGGCACCCGGCCGCGCGAAACGAAATCCAGGTTGGCGGTCGCGGTTTTCCGCACCGCGTCTTGCGCCGTCACCTTGCCCACCAGCATATCGGACAACCCGTTGCGCGCGTCTGTCGCCAGCCAGCGGTGCAGAAACCCTTTGCGCATGTCGGCGTCAATCAGCAATACCCGCTGCCCCGCCTGGGCGATCACCACCGCCAGATTGGTGCTGGTAAAGCTTTTTCCGCTTTCCGGGCTGGCGCCCGACACCATCAGAATATTATTTTTTGCCTCCAGCATGGCGAAGTGCAGGCTGGTACGCAGGCTGCGGATCGCCTCCACCGACAGATCCGTCGGCTCGGCCAACGCCAGGATCGGCAGGCGCTCCGCCCCGCTTTTCGCCAGCAACTGCTGCTGACCCCGGCTGTGTTTGACCTGCCATGGCGACAGCGGCACGGTGGCGTACACATTGATGCCGCGTTTCTCCAGGGTATCGATATCGTTGATCCCGCGGTGGAATACCGCGCGCAGCAGCGCCACCGAGGCGGACAGCACGGCGCCCAGCATCAGCGCCAACAGCACGATCAGCGCCTTCTGCGGTTTGACCGGCTTGATGGCGGTTTCCGCTTCGTCGATGATGCGCACGTTGCCCACCGCGCCCGCCTTGCTGATGCTCAGCTCCTGCTGCTTGTTCATCAGCTGCATATACACCTGCTGATCCACCTGCACGTCGCGGGTCAGACGCAGGATCTCCTGCTGAGTCTTCGGCAGCGATTGCACCTGCCGCCCCATCCTCGCCTTCTCTTCCTCCAACGTGGCGCGTTTTTCCAGCAGCGCGCGATACGCCGGGTGTTGGCGCGTGTAGAGTTTGGAAATTTCGGCCTCCTTGAACGTCAGCTCATTAAGCTGCGCCTCCAGCTGCACCGAGGTGTCCAGCACCGACTTCGCCTCCAGCGACAGATCCACCGAGTCGTTTTGCTGGCGGAACCGGTTGAGCTGGTTTTCCGCCGAATTCAGCGCGGCCTGGGTGCGCGGCAGCTGTTCCCCGAGGAACGCCAGCGTGCGCTGCGCCTCTTCCGTTTTGCGATCGACGTTCTGCTGCAAATAGTTGTCGGCAATATTCTTCAGCACCGCTTCCGCCTTCTGCGGATCCTCGTTCTCCAGCCGGAAACTCATGATGCCGCTGTCTTTGCCCACCCCGGCGATGCTCAGGCTGTCGCGCAGATCGTCGATGGCCTGCTGACGCGCCACCTTCATCACCCGGAAGCGGGTGCCGGCCGGCGCGTCCAGCGCGCTGACCTTGATGCTCCAGGCGCCCTTGGCCGCCGCCTGCCCGACCACACCCGACAGAACCGGGCTGCCATCGCTGCTCAGGGTAAAATGCCGTTTGTCGTCCAGGGTCAGCCGCAGCGTTTCCCCCAGCATCTCCCCGGGCACCGTCATGGCGGCGATGCTGAGCACCGGCGCGGTCTCGCCGCGCAGACGCGCCAGCCCCTTGCCGACCAACGGCAGAGAGTCCGGCCGGGAGCTGACGGTCAGGTTCATGTCGTCAACGGTTTTTCCCAGCACAAAGCGTGAGTTGGCCAGCACCATTTCATCCTGGGTCGACGCGGACTGGCCCAGCGTCGTGGCCAATGTCTCCTGCAGCAGCGAGGCGCCGGCGGCCGGCTGTTCCACCTGCACCAGCGCGGTGGCCTGATACACCGGGGTCGCCAGCAGCGCGTAGACCGCGCCCAGCGCACCGGCCACGCCGGTGGCCAGGGCGATGCGCCAGCGGCTGTCCCACAGCGGCCCCACCAGGCGTTCCCACTCCAGCTTTTCGTCCTGTTCGGCCATGACGATTGGCAGCGCATTGTTTTTCATCTTATGTTCCTTATTCACCCGGCGGATTTACCAGTTGCGCACGCGCAAGGTTGCCTCACTGAGATCGTTAAAGCTGCTGATGGTCGGCACCAGCTGACCGATCAAACGGTTCCAGCGCGCGATCGGCGCCGCAGTGACGTACACCACGTCGTAAGGCTGCAGTTGGAATTCGGTGCCCATCGCCAGCGCGGTGGCATCGGAGAGGTCGAACTGGTACAGCGTCGCCAGCCGCTGCGGCTGCCTGCCGCCGTTCGGCCGGATCACGAACACGCCGGTAGCGTCGGCGACCGTCTGGCTGATGCCTTCCGAGCT
The DNA here is from genome assembly GCF_900187015.1 of Serratia ficaria. Lineage (NCBI taxonomy): Bacteria > Pseudomonadati > Pseudomonadota > Gammaproteobacteria > Enterobacterales > Yersiniaceae > Serratia > Serratia ficaria. The sequence continues at coordinate 3,067,599 of NZ_LT906479.1, forward strand.
GCCCAGCGCTTCGGTCAGCGTCATGCCGCTGCGGTCCATCTTCAGCGTCGACTGCTTGCCGACCTCGCCCATCACGAACACTTTCAACTCGTCGTTGCGCGGCACGTAGAGGATGTCGCCCGGCTGCAGCAACACGTTCTGGCTGATATCGCCGCGCTGCATCAGCGCCTGCAGCGATATCGGCTGCTCCTTGCCCTGATGCGTCAGCACCACATTGCGCCAGTCGGCGTTTTCCGTCAGGCCGCCGGCGGCGTTGACGGCGTCCAGAATGGTCAGCGGCACGTTGGTTATCGCCTGCTGGCCGGAGGTTTTCACTTCGCCGGTGACATAGGCTTTCTGCGAGCGGAAGGCGGCGATGCTGACGTCGACCTGCGGGCTTTCGACGTACTGCGCCAGCCGACCGGCGATCAGGTTGCGCACCTCGGAGACGGTTTTGCCCACCACCTGCACCCGGCCGATATAGGGGTAAAAGATCGCGCCGTCGGCATGCACCCAGTTGCCGGTGTCGCTGGCGCTGCGGTACTGGCCGGCCGGCGTGGTCAATTCGGGGTGATCCCAGACGGTCACGTTCAGCACGTCGCCGACGCCGATGCGGTATTGATAGCTCTGCAGCCGCTGTTCCAGCGCCGGGTTGGGCAGCGCCACCGGTTCCACCCGGCGCATTTTTTCCAGCAGCATCGGCGTCATGCGGTAGACCTGCACCTGTTCGTTCAGACTGAAGTCGTCGTCCTGCTGGGTGACTGTGGCTTTGCCGCCGGTGGGCAGATGGGTGCCCGGCACCACCGTGCAGCCGCCAAGCAAGGTCGCGGACAGCACCAGCGGCATCAAATGAGGTAAATGAAGATTCATGAAAGTACCGTGAAAAACAGGCCGCCGTTGCGGCCTGTGGGAGGATTAACGATCGGCTGTCGGGTTATCGCCGAAGACCGATGCCTGGCGCGGTTCGTGCAACATGGCGAAGTAGCCGCCAAAACACAGCAGGAACGCGACCAGCAGCAGGCTTTCCTTCAGCTGCAGCACTTCGCTGCAGATGCCGACGCAGGCCAGCGTCACCGCCAGCATGGTGCTCATGCCCAGCGCCTGGCGCGCATTGAGCCCGCGGCGCATCAGAATGTGGTGCAAATGGTCGCGGCCGGCCCTGAACGGGCTCTGGCGGCGCAGCAGGCGGCGCACCATCACCGTCACCATATCCATCAGCGGAATGGCGATCAGCCACAGCGCGGTCACCGGGCGAATGACCGCCTGCTGCCCCTGCGTCGCCAGCAGCAACAGCCACAGTACGGTGAAGCCGATCACCATGCTGCCGGCGTCGCCCATGAAGATTTTGTGGCGCAGGCCGAAGACGCTCATGTTGAACAGCAGGTAGGCGGCCAACGCGGCAATCAGCCCCAGGCACCACAGCGCCAGCTCATCGCGCCCGCCCAACCCGAACAGGATCGCCAGCGCGGCAAAGGTCACGCAGGACAGCGTCCCCAGCTGGCCGTCGATGCCATCGACCATGTTGTAGGCGTTGATCGCGCCCCAAACCGCCAGCGGGGTAACCAGCAGCGCGCTGTAGCCCAGCATCAGCTCCTCGCGCCCCCACAGATAGCCGAACGAAGAAAGCTGCATCCCTGCCGCCAGCATCATCGCCAGCGCAATCCCTCCCTGCACCATGACGCGCGGCGCCACGGGCAGATCAAAACGGTCGTCCAGCACGCCCAGCACCACCAGCGCCGCCACGCACGGCAGGTAAACCGTGCTGTACGGCAGCCACTCCGGCTGCCACAGCGTCATCAGCGTCAAGGTCAGGTAGACCGCGATGCCGCCGACCAGCGGAATATGCCCCTGGTGCCGCTTGCGGGCATTGGGTTTATCCACCAGCCCTACCCTCAGCGCCGCCCGGCGGGCGATTACCACCAGCATCAGCGCCAAAATAAATATCACGCTCAGTTGATATAACATCGTTCCTCCAGCGATTAAGCACGCTACCGCCCTTGAGTTACAGCTCCCAATGCGCTATTAACAAAAACAAAATTGACAGTGCCAGGATATAAGTCAGCATGATTTAATCCCGCAGATGCAGATCCATCCGGTTTTCAATGAAAATTAATTAAGAACGTCAGCGTGTATTCAGGTTATCTATCAGAAAATTCATGTTTAATGGTTTTTTCGATAGCCGAATCAAGCTCGACCGGCGCCACGAAATTATTCTGCACATTGCTTTTAAATTGCGTTCTCGCGCAGAATTTCTGCACCCTGACGCGGCTGATGGGGAATTTTTTGCGACTTATTTTACTCACCACATCCAATGCGGTGGCGCCGCATATTCCGACCACATAAGGAATGCGAATCGTCTTGTTATCTCTGCCAAGCGACGAGGAAATAACGTCCACCAGCTGGTTCATGGTGAAATCGGGTTTATCGACATAGTTGCTGACCTGGTAGCTCGATTGCTGATCCAACGCATATTCCAGCCGCGCCGCAATATTTTCGACGTAGGCCATCGACTTCATATTATTGCCGCTGCCGATCATCACGAAACGGCCGCTGGCGATCTGGCGGAACAGGTTATACACGTTGCCGCGATTGCCTTCGCCGAATACCACCGTCGGGCGAATGATCGTCAGCTTGTTTTCCGCGTCGGCCTTGCGCCAGGCTTCGTAGACGTACTCCGCCTCCAGCTTGGACTTGCCGTAATGATTGAAGGGGTCGAAACGCCCCTCTTCACCGGTTTCCTGCTTGACGAAGCCGTAGACGGCCACCGAGGAGGTGAAAATGATCTGGCGGATATTCAGGGCGGCGGCGGTCATGCAAACATGCCGCGCGCCGTCAACGTTCACCTGATAATAGAGCGAGATGGGATCGACATTATCCTGATGTTCTGCGGCGAGGTTAATCACCGCGTCGCAGCCCGCCAGCGGCTGCTGCAGCGTCTGGGGTTGGGTCACATCGCCAAACTGATAAAGCGCGGGAAAGTGCGCGCTGGGGCGCTTGTCGACGATCACCAGGGTCAGGTCATCGCGCGCACTCAGACGTTTCACCAGGCGTGTGCCGATAAAGCCGGAACCCCCGATAATTGCTACCTTACGTTTGTCCATAATTTGTCACTCAGCCAGGTTTCCCATTATTTCCTGCCGCACCATTGAGGCAGGACGCTAATACGCGTTAGATAATGGGTTCCAGACTGGACAAATCACGCCGGGCTTTCAAATAACAAATAATGAAATAAATTTATTCGGCATTTGTAAAATTATGGCTAAAAATGAAATATCAACGTCCGCTAATTTTTAACATCATAAGCCACTTGATATTGCATGGTTTTATTCGGCAATATGAGATTAATCTGACCCTTACCCCGGGCGGCGGAAGTTTCGTATTTCACCGGGGATTTCAACTGCCCCTGTTTGGGATCGACGCATTCGATGGTCGCCTGGTCCAGGCTCTCGCCCTGATACAGGCAAAGCAGGGTCTGCGGGCTGTTGGTATGGGGATTGTTCAGGGTGAGCGTCAATACCACGCGCGTGTTGTTCTGGATGTCATTGATGATAGGAGGACGGGTCTGATTGCCCAGCACGTATGAAAAATGTGAAATAACCAGCAATGACGCAAACACCGTCAGATATTTCACAACTCTGATGGCCGGCATTGAGAAAAAACGGCGTAGCGCAGCCGTTTTTTTCGCGGAGGCCCCGCGCTTCGCCGTTTTTTCCTGCGCTGCATGAGGAGAAATAATGATTTTCTCTCCCGGCGTATCTATTTCTTCCTTTATTTCTTCAGATTGTTTTTTTGCACTTTCGGAAAGTTCCGCTTGAATATTATCATCGACGCCGACTTGTTCACTCAATATATCATCGTCGATATACTCATCCTCCTCGGATATAAAGTGAAAAATCGCCTTGTTCTCAACCTTATAGCCCAGGCGTGGAATGGTTCTGATAAGCACGTGCTCGGCATCGCCAATTTTTTGACGAATTGATTTAATTGTTTGATTTATAGTTGAATCTGAACAATAGGTCCCTTTCCAGATATTTTCTATAATTTCTGTACGGGTGACCAGTTCGGGGGACCTGGCGACAAGCAACGAAAGTATCTGATACTCCTTCCAGCGCAGACGAAATTTTTCCCCAGAAGGTGTCAGAACATCGAGATTCCTAATCTTTATTCTTTTATCAAGATTCACTTTTAATTTCCTTAGCGTGCCTGTCCTGCACACTTTGTATAGAAATATCAAAAAATGTTCAAGAAATTAAATGTAAACTCAACAGGTTGCATTCATTGGATATTGGCTTTTATAAAACTTTTCTGATTTCATTTTTTACATTCCCTCCCGATCAGGAGGCTCAGTTTATCCTAACGACGTCTTTTCCCTGCTGGCAACATGGGCTCTCTTCGCGATTGCCATTAATTTAAATAAACGATTTCAACAAGTTAGCCTGGTACGCCTGAAAATGTTATTTAGTTGTTAATCGAGTGAAATTGTGAAATTTCATCTTGCACCGCAAAATCATCACGTTTTTCCACCTAATCTGATTGCCAGATAGCCTACAAAAAGCCAGCGAAAACAGAATGAGAGTTATCTGATTTCATCGATTATTCACCGGCGAAGAAAATATCCCTCTTCGGGCGATAATTTATCGAAAATTTGATGAGGTGAAATCATCATTGCATCCACTTTATTGTTCTGCATCGCTTTGTCGCTCTGCCTTATTTTTGTCAGGTTATCGTCAATAAAACGCAAGGACGGATTTAATAATATAATCCTTCCGCGCATTTCCATTGGTACATTGAGAGATACGCCTATAAAAAAAGGAAAAAATAGCATGCGAAAATAAGAATTTTACCTAAATGCAGAAAATTTCACTGAGCGGGGACAAAAGAAAGGACGCTGCGGGGGAAAGACGGGATCCCCTCCCCGGCCGGGGAGGGATGAGGCCAGGGTCGGCTATCGGGCCATTTTCTTCCGGCCGTACACCACCCAGGTGATAGCCACGCACAACAGGTAGAACACCAGGAATATCTTCATCGCCCCCGCCGGCGAACCGGTCAGCGCCAGCGACGTGCCGAAGGCCTGGGGAATGAAGAAACCGCCGGCGGCGCCGATCGCCGAGATGAAGCCCAGCGCCGCCGCGGAATCGGTCACGGCTTCGCGCTGTGCGCTCTCGTCGCTGCCGCCGGCCGCCTTGACGCGGTCCACGGTGATTTTGCGGAAGATAACGGCGATCATCTGGAAGGTGGAGCCGCTACCCAATCCGGCGGTCAGGAACAGCAGCATGAATATGCCGTAGAAAGCGATAAAGGAGCCCGGATGGCCGCCGCCCGGCAAGGTAAAGAACAGCAGCGCGGCGAATACCGCCATCAGCACGAAGTTGATCAGCGTGACCCTAATGCCGCCAAAGCGGTCGGACAACGCGCCGCCCACCGGCCGCGCCAACGCCCCGAGGAAAGGACCGAAGAAGGCGTAGTGCAAAATGACCACGTCCGGAAACTGCGTTTTCGACAGCATGGCAAAACCGGCGGAAAAACCGATGAAGGAACCGAAGGTGGCGAGATACAGCAGGCTCAGCACCCACAGGTGCCCGCGTTTCAACACCGGCAGCTGCTGGCGCAGCGAGGCCTTGGACGCCGCCAAATCGTTCATGCCGAACCAGGCCGCCAGCGTGGCCATCAGCAAAAAAGGCACCCAGATCCAGGCGGCGTTTTCCAGCCACAGCGCGCTGCCGTCTTGCTGGCTCCGCGCCGTGCCGCCAAACAGGCCGAACATGGCGAAAGAGATCGCCAGCGGAGCCACCAGCTGCATGACGCTGACGCCCAGGTTACCCAGCCCGCCGTTTAACCCCAGCGCGCCGCCCTGGCGAGCCTTGGGAAAGAAGAAGCTGATATTGGCCATGCTGGAGGCGAAATTGGCGCCGGCGAAGCCGCACAGCAACGAGATAATCACAAACACGCTGAACGGCGTGCCGCTGTCCTGCACCGCAAACCCCAGCCACAGGCAGGGGACCAGCAGGAAGCAGGTGCTGATGGCGGTCCAGCGGCGGCCGCCGAACAGCGGGATGACGAATGAGTAAGGCACGCGCAGGATCGCGCCCGAGACCGAAGGCAGCGCAGTCAGCAAGAACAGCTGATCGGTGCTGAAGTTGAAACCGACCTTGTTCAGATTGACCGCCACCGCGCTGAACAACATCCAGACGCAGAAGGCCAATAGCAGGCAGGGAATGGAGATCCACAGGTTGCGGGTGGCGATGCGCTGACCGCGCTCCTGCCAAAAAGCGCCGTCTTCAGGACGCCAGTCCTGGATCAGCGCGCCGGTTTTTTTCGATGATGGCGTTGCAAATTGCGACATAAAAACCTCAGACACGGGGAATCACTCCGCACACCCTAGGGGGCGCCCCCGGTGGCAAAGTTGATGTATATCAACGCAGGTGCAAGTAGTCGGCGGCGGGAAAACGTCCCTCATCCCTTTGTGAGTACCGCACAGCAAAGAAATAAACAATCAAATATCAATCAATTGAACACGCATCCCGCGCCGGCGCCCGACAGACTCGCGCCAAACGGAAACTAGTGGGTACTTCGTTCGAGGTATGTGGTTATGCTCAGGGATAATGAAGAATATGGCTGAATCGTTACTACTTTAGCGCCTCCGCCGTCTACCGCGGCCGTGCGCGCCATGGAGACCCTCGCCCTATGAAACGCCTGTTGGCTCCCCTTTCGCTGGTGAACCAGGTCGCCCTGTTGATGCTGCTGCTGGGCATTCTGGGGGTGGCCGGCATGGGGATCTCCGCGTGGATGTCGCAAAGCATCCAGGGCAACGCGCACGCCATCAACAAGGCCGGCTCGCTGCGCATGCAGAGCTATCGCCTGCTGGCGCAGGTGCCGCTGGATGCGCGCCACGAGGCGTTGATTCAGGAGCTGGAGCGCGATGAAAACAGCCCGGACCTGCGGCGTTCGGTGGAGCAGGAAGGTCTGGCGATACCCTTCGGCGCCCTGCGCGACTACTGGAGACAGGGTCTGCAGCCCGCGCTGCGCGCCGCCCAGCGCCCTGCCGACGCCGCGGGGCAGGCCGCGCATTTTGTCCGGCTGGTGGACAAGCTGGTGTCGGATATCGACCGGCAGACCGAACGACGGCTGCTGATGGTTACCCTGGTGCAGGCGGGATTTATCGCCCTGACGCTGCTGCTGTTGATCGGCACCACCTGCTACCTGCGCCGCCGGCTGCTGCACCCCTGGCGCCAGCTGGTCGACATGGCGCTGGCGGTCGGCCGCGGCGACTTCAGCCGCCGCTTTGCCCAGCGCGGCCATCAGGATGAAATGGCTTCGCTCGGCGGCGCGCTGAACACCATGTCCGACGAACTGTCCGCCACCTACAGCGGGCTGGAGCAGCGGGTGGCGGAAAAAACCGCCGATCTGCAGCAAAAAAACCAGGTGTTGAGCTTCCTGTATCGCGCCAGCCGCCAACTGCACGCCAGTGAGCCCTTGTGCAGCCGGCTGACGCCGATACTCAATCAGCTGCAGACGCTGACGCCGCTGCGCGCCATTCAGGTGCGGCTGTACGAAAACGACAGCCGGGAACCGCTGCTGCAGCTGAGCGGCAACCAGCCGCTGCGGCCGGAACACTGCCACAATCCGGTATGCAGCGCCTGCCTGAACGACAGCGACCGCCAGCACGCCGACAATCCCTCGCTGAGCTGGAGCCTGAGCGACAAGCTGGGCGACTACGGGGTGATCGTCGCGCAGCATGCGCCGCGGCAGCCGCTGAACGACGACCATCGCCAGCTGATCAATACGCTGGTCGAACAGTTGACCAGCGTACTGGCGATAGAGCGCCAGGTGGATCACCAGCAGCAGCTGATGCTGATGGAAGAACGGGCGGCGATCGCGCGCGAGCTGCACGACTCCATCGCCCAGTCGCTGTCCTGCCTGAAAATGCAGACGGCCTGCCTGCAAATGCAGGGCAAGGAGCTTTCCGCCGACAGCCAGGCGCTGGTGCGGCAGATGCGCGAAGAGCTGAACGGCGCTTATCGCCAGCTGCGCGAACTGCTGACCACCTTCCGCCTGCGCCTGACCGAGCCCGGCCTGCTGGCGGCGCTGCAGTCTACGGTGACCGAGTTCACCCCCAGACTGGGCCTGACGATTACGCTCGACTATCAGCTGGGGCCGCGCACGGTGCCCGCTTACCAGGCGATCCATCTGCTGCAGATCGCCCGCGAGGCGCTGAGCAATATCCATAAGCACGCCGCGGCCAGCCAGGTGAGCATCCAGGTGCTCAACAAGCGGGGCGAAGTGAGCCTGAGCGTCTGCGATAACGGCCGCGGCCTGCCGGCCGACACGACGCGGCCCGATCATTACGGGCTGATCATCATGCGCGACCGCGCCAAAAGCCTGCACGGCCGCTGCGAGATTTTACCGCGCAGCGGCGGCGGCACCGAGGTGCGGGTGACCTTCAAGCCCGACAACCCTGCCATCGATTAACGGAGATCCCATGACCACTGAAACCGCCGCCACCATTTTGTTGATCGACGACCATCCGATGCTGCGCAACGGCGTCAAGCAGCTGATCGGCATGGACGCGCGCCTGCAGGTCATCGCCGAAGCCAGCAATGGCGAACAGGGCGTAACGCTGGCGGAGCAGCAGGATCCGGACCTGATCCTGCTCGATCTGAACATGCCGGGCATCAACGGCCTGGAAACCCTCGACCGCCTGCGCCAGACGGACCTTTCGGGGCGTATCGTGGTGTTCAGCGTCTCCAATCACGAGGATGACGTGGTCAGCGCGCTGAAGCGCGGCGCCGACGGTTATCTGCTGAAAGACATGGAGCCGGAAGAACTGCTGAAGGCGCTGCATCAGGCGGCGGCCGGGCAAATGGTGCTCAGCGAGGCGCTGACGCCGATCCTGGCCGCCAGCCTGCGGGAAAATCGCCCCAGCGCCGACCGCGACATTCAGCAGCTGACGCCGCGCGAACGCGATATCCTCAAGCTGATCGCGCAGGGCCTGCCGAACAAGCTGATCGCCCGTCGCCTGACCATCACCGAGAGCACCGTCAAGGTACACGTCAAACACCTGCTGAAAAAAATGAAGCTTAAGTCGCGCGTTGAGGCCGCCGTCTGGGTGCTGCAGGGCAAAAACGGTTAGCCGCCCCCCAGCGGCCCGGTCTGGGCCGGGATCACCGGCGGCGTGAGGGTTTTCACCGGCGGCGCGGCTTCATCGCCGGAAGACAACGTCAGCGGCGGCGTCACCTTGAGATCGATCCAGTTGGACGTTACGCGCTGCTGCTTGTCATCCTCCAGCGTGACCGACAGGCGGTAACTGTTGGCCGCCCCCGGACTGTCGTCCCATTTGGGCACGATCAGGGTCCAGCCGTGCGGATCGTTGGCGTTGCGCGACGGCGTCAGGCTCAGCGCCTGGGTATCGCCCTGCCAGCTGACGCGGGTGATGTTGTTCACCGCCTTGATCTCCAGCACCAACGGCAGCGTTTCCCCCTGCTGCAGACTCCACGGCGGCGTAGCCAGAAACACCTGCAGCGTTTTACGCTGGCGGAACTCCAGCACCGGCACGTTTTTCCGCTCGATATTGTCGTAGCGGCTGCCGCGCAGCGATTTGGCCTGCGCCACGTACTCCGGAGAAATCTGTTTGACCAGCGGTACGCCAAGCCGGTAGCTCAGCGCCAGCTCCACCTGATCCTGGCTCTGGCCGCCCTCGCCAATCTTGTGCAGCGCCTTCACCGTCACCAGCGGCACCGGGGTATAGTTCAGCCCCAGCTGCATGGCGCGCGGATCGTTTTGTTTTTTGCCGCTGCCGAACAGGTCGACGTTATCCCCGAGGTACTGTTCGTAGCTGAGTGAACCGCCGATATGGCGGTAAAACGGCAGGTAGCCCTGCGTGGTGATGTCGTAACCGCGCGCCGGGCGGCTGAAGAACACCGCGTCGTTCGGCTGCTGCGCCAGTGCCGACAGCGGATAGTAGTAGTTGGCGGAAAGGCGCAGGTAGTCTCCCCAGGCCTCTGCGCCGACGCTGGCGCGGTTGCGCTGCCGGGCGAAGTCGCTGTCGAGCACCGTGTTGTAGCCCAGCAGCCAGTCGCCGGTGATCCAGCGTTGCCCCAGGCCGAAGTTGCCCAACGAGCCTTCGCTCTGCTGCAGCAAACCGACCTGGCTGTAGGTCAGCAGGCCGTTGACGTCATACAGCGGGCTGAACAGCTGCCCGGTGCTGCCGGTAAAATCGCCCTCGTTGTTCACCTTCAGCGCCAGCGTCGCCGTCCCCAATGGCGACAGCAGCTCCTGCGCCTGCTGCTGCAGCGCGCCGGTCGCCTGCCCGAGCACGTAGTTTTCGGCGCGGGTGCGCACCTGCTGGCCGGACACATTGTTCAGATCGCGTTCGCCCAGCTGTTTGGCCATGGTGGCCCATTCTTTCTCGCGTTCGGCGTCGTCCGGGGCGCCGCCCAGTTCAGGCAGGTCGGCGCCGCCGTGGCGGGTGACGGAGTCCGGCGCCGGCGGAGACTCGGCGCGGGCGGGCAGCGCGCCGCCCAGCCAGAGGAACGGCCAGGCCAGCAACGCCGCCGGCAGGCGATGGAGCCAAAAAGTCTTGCTGCTTGCGTTGTTGCGCACTGCTTGAATAACGTCAGTCATCACACCGTCGCCGCGCTCCCGTCCTCAGAGCCCGGCGAATCAACCTGTTTTGCTGCGGCCACTCCCGGCCACAGACAGCCAAACCTTCGCACACTATAGCACAGCGGGCGGCTGGCCCTGCCGGCGCGGCCACTGGCCAAGCATGCGTCATTATCCCCACAGGGTAGCGGCTTTATGATGAGAAACAATCGGATAAACCCCAATCTTTCACAGTGACGCCGTCACAAATAAGCCTTGTTATGACCCGCCGCCGCATGGCGAAGTGAATTCACCGGATTTCATCGCCGATTTTGCCGGAAAAACAGCCGCGCAAACGCGGCGCCATGCGCAAGCGCCTGAGACGTCCGGCCGTGCGCGACATGGCGATGCGCGCCCCGGCGCAGCCTGAACCACCGATTGGCGACGCCCCTGATGAAATGAAATTTTTGCCGCTATTTTGAACGCATGTTTTATTTGATTGCGGAAATGTCATGTCCACCTACCTGCCAGCGGCGTTGTCGATCGTCGCTCTGTGGCCGGCCGCGGCGATTGCCGCCTGGCTGATCGCCGAATTCGCCCCGGCGGGAAACGCCCCCGCATCGCCGCCGAGGACAGTGGGACAGGTGATGCTGACGGCGACCGCCGCCGGGTTGGCTACCCTGCCTTGCGACCTGACCCTGCAGCAGCGATTATGGCTGCTGCCGGCGGCGACGCTGCTTATCGCGCTGGCGCTGATCGACTGGCGGCACCAGCGGCTGCCGGACCGGCTGACCCAGCCGCTGCTGTGGGCAGGGCTGCTGTGCAACCTGAATCAGGAATGGGTACCGCTGTCTGATGCGTTACTCGGCGCCGTGGCCGGCTATTTGTCGCTGTGGCTGCTCGATGCGCTCTATCGCCGAGCGCGGCGCCGGGCCGGCATCGGCCAGGGCGATTTCAAGCTGCTGGCGGCGCTGGGCGCCTGGGTCGGCTGGGGCGCCTTGCCGCTGCTGGTGAGCGTCGCGGCGGCGGCGGGGCTGTGCGTCACGCTGGCGCGCAGCCCTCCGGGCAAGATGGCCTGGCGCACGCCGCTGCCCTTTGGCGTTTATCTCGCCGCCGCCGGCTGGCTGACGCTGCTGCTGAACGCCGGGGCCCATTACGCCTAGCTTTTCAACGCGCCAATCAGGCGATTAAGCAACCCCGCGACCTCGGCGGCGGTGGCGGATGCCGGGTTGACCAGCGGTTGCACCGCCGTCAGCTTGGTCGCCGACAGCATTTCATCGTTGCGGATTTCCAGCGCGTCGGCGGGAGGGGTGCCCCGCGCCGCGCCGTCCGGCCGCCAACAGCTGCCGCGCGAGGTCTGCACCTGATAGCTGCCGACGCCGAAATCCTGCTCAACGCGGTAATAAATTTCGCAGCTCAGCGGCCCGGTGCGGCGCAGGCTGAAGGCCCCCTGCGCGCTATGGCTGCCCTTATTGGCGACGAAGGCGGTCGCCTGCGAGGAAAGATCGAAGGTGATGTACAGATCGCAGGCCAGCACCCGCGGGCCAACGCTTTGCTGCAGCGTGATGCGCGTGGTCGGTTGCCGGTCAGGGGCGGTCAGGGTGCCGAGAAAGGCCCAGAACGCCCGCCGCGCGGTATTGCGCGGCAAATGATGGCTGGTGGCGCCGGGCGCAATGCCCCGCGCGCCCTGGCTGCCCGTCACGTCGACGCCGCTCAGGAAAGAGGTGGCGTCCACCCTGCTCTTGCCGGTCAGCGGCGCGCCGCCGTGATGCAGATTGCTGAACCTCACTTCGGTATTGTTGCTGCAGACGGCGATCGCCGCTGCGCCGCCGGCGTAGAGGTTCAATTGGCCGATATCCCAACGCGATTCGTTAATAAAGCGACAGAGCACAGCGCTGCCTTCAACGTTATGCGCATCCTGAATATTGATGCTGCCGATCGAGCCCTGGGCAAAATGGGTGGACAACAGGCTGACGTCGGCGCCGCGTTTCACCTGCCGGTTCTCGCAGCTCAGCGAATTGACGGTGCCGTTAAAATCCTTGAAACAGTAGATGTCGCCGCTGCAATCCTCCGCCGCCAACGATCCCAGGGTGGAATAAAACCCGGAAATCATATAGGCCTTCCCTTTGGCGCGGGCGGCATGCAGGCCATCGATAAAATTGGTGGTGCCGGACTTGTCCATCCACAGCACCCCGTCCCCCGGGCGATGGGCATCGACCGCCATCTGCACGTTCACCAGCCAGTTGATGAACATGTCGCCCGAAACGAACAGCGAGTATCCGCCAACCTGGGTGTAAATATCGCGGATATCGCACTTGGTCATGTTGCGATCGCTGAACCACACGCCATGGCCGTCGGCGCCGGCGCTGTCGTCCCTCAGCGTCAGGCCGTGCAGCGTCAGGTTGGCGAAGCCCTTCACCACGATCACCGCTTTCTTCGTTTCGCCCTGTTCATTGGTGTAGTCGTTATCCGCCGTTTTGACGATTTGCGTCGCCCGGCCCAGCCCGACCACCCGCAGCCCCATGCCGCCGTAAATATCCGTGGTGGTTTGGATAATCACCTGTCCGGCCACCCGGTATACCCGCTTGCCGAGCGACAGGGTACCGCCGGCCCGCAGCGCCGCCGCGGCCGCCTTATTGATCGCCGGCGCCCAGTCGTCGCCGTCGCCGTCGCCGTCCCGATAGTATTGTTCCGGCGTGACCACTTCCCCGGTGCTCGTCAGGTCCGCCGCCAAAGAGCGCGTGGTTGAACTGGTTCCATTGTTCGCCATATCTTCCTCCCGTTTCACTGCGGTCGATGCCGTTTGTGACGCTGAAAATACCGCCGTTTAGCCAGGAAGTTATGAAATTTCATCTTATTTCACTCTGACACAGCGTTAACAATCGCCGGGCCGTGGTGATGGCGGCGCGCCGGGGCCTTCACACCGCCAGCGCGGCGGCCGGGCGCTCGGCGGCTGCCGGCGCGGGCTGATACAACCCGACCACCGCGCCAATCACCAGTAAGCTGGGCGATACCGGCCGCTGCCGGGCGATAAGCCCTGACAGATCGGCCAGCGTACCGATCAGAACCCGCTGCCGCGCCCGGGTGCCGCGCTCGATGATCGCCAGCGGCGTACTGCCCGCCATACCATGCCGCATCAGCTGGGCGGCGATGGCGTCGCTCTGCGCCAGCCCCATATAAAACACCAATGTCTGCCCTTCGCTGACCAGCGTGCGCCAATCCGGCGGCGCGCCGCCGTCGCGACAGTGGCCGGTAACGAACCGCACCGACTGCGCAAAATCCCGGTGGGTCAGCGGGATGCCGCTCGCCGCCGCGCAACCGCTGGCGGCGGTAATGCCGGGCACGATATGGCAGGCGACGCCCTGCCGCCGCAGCGCAACCATCTCCTCGCCGCCGCGACCGAAGATAAAAGGGTCGCCCCCCTTCAGCCGCACCACCCGGTTGCCGGCGGAGGCCAACTCCACCAGCAAACGTTCGATCTCCGGCTGCGACAAGGTGTGACGATGCATTGATTTGCCCACGTCGATGCGCAGCGCCTCAGCCGGCAGCAACGCCATCACCTCCGCCGACACCAGCCGGTCGAACACCACCACGTCCGCCTGCCGCATCACCCGCAGCGCCTTCAGCGTCAGCAGTTCGGCGTCCCCCGGCCCGGCGCCGACCAGCCAGACTTCCCCGTTTTTCACCGGCTGACGCCGTTCGCCCGCCTCGCTCAGTTGATCTATCGCGTTCATCGTTGTTCTCCGTTACGCCACCCGGCGAGATGCGTGCTGTTGAATCAGTTTTTTCAGCTCCGGCAAGCAGGAGCCGCAGTTGGTGCCGCACTGCAGACGTTCGCCCAGGGCCGCGGCGCTGTGGCAGCCTTCGGCGATCGCCGCGATGATGCGCTTTTCCCCCACGCCGAAGCAGCTGCAAATCGTCGCCCCGGCCGCCGGCCGATCCGCGGCTCCGCGCCCCGCCAGCAGCGCCAGCCGCGGCGCCCCGGGCGCGGGCGGTTGTTCAAACGCCTGCAAAATCGACGATCTTTCCAGCTCCGGCGCGCCTCGCCCGACATAAAATGCCAGCGCCACCCGCCCCTGCAGCCAGCCGATCGCGTGGAAGCCGTGCTGCGCCAGCTGCGCGGTCTGCAGCGTCAGTTCGTCCGCCGGGAAATGCCGCAGCAGCCAGCGGCGCCAGTCGTCGACCGGCGACGCGCCCGCCATGATGTAATGCGTTGCCCCCTCCTGCGTGACCCGGCTCCAGTAAATGCCCGCCGGCGCAGGGGCTTCGGCGCGCAGAAATATTTCCGCCTGCCAGGCCGTGCGCCAGCGGCTGACCCGAACCGGCGCGTGCTTGCTTTCCGGCTGCCCGGAATCGGGATCCACCACCGGCGGGATCAGACTGTCGACCCGCCCCTGGGCGGTGAACTGGCCATTCCAGTGCATCGGCGCGAACAGGCTGCCGCGCTGTTGCCCCGGATTGATCTGCGCGCGCGCCAGCATCCAGCCATGGGGGGTGTCGAGCCGTACCAGGCACCGATGGTCGATGCCCAACGGTGCGGCATCCTGCGGATGTATTTCGCAGAAGGGCTCGCTCAGATGGCGCATCAGCCGCGCCGCCTTGCCGGTGCGGGTCATGGTATGCCACTGGTCGCGAATGCGCCCGGTGTTGAGCACCAGCGGATAGGCGGCCGACGGCGCATTTTTCGGCAGCTGCGGCGCGATCGGCAACAGCCGCGCCTTGCCGTCGGCATGAAAGAAACGGCCGTCGGCAAACAGGCGGCGACAGCCCGCCGGATGTTGCGCATTGACCGGCCACTGCACCGGCGCCATGCGGTACCACTGCGCCGGCGTCAGCGTCGCCAGCCCGCTGATGTCGAAGGCGCGCGTTCCCTGATTTTCAAACCCCGACAGCGCCGCATGCTCGGCGAAAATCTCCGCCGGATGGCGATAGGCGAAGGCGGCGCCGTGCCCCATGCGCTGCGCCACCTGGCTGAGGATCCACCAGTCGGCCCGCGCCTCGCCCGGCGCCGGCAAAAACGCCCTCTGGCGCGAAATGCAACGCTCGGAATTGGTCACGCTGCCCTCTTTCTCTCCCCAGGCCAGCGCCGGCAGGCGAATATGCGCCAGCTCCGCGGTGTCGGTAGCGGCCATCACCTCCGACACCACCACCAGCGGGCAGCGCTTCAGCGCCTGCCTTACCGCATCGGCGTCCGGCAGCGACACCGCCGGGTTGGTGCCCATGATCCACACCGCCTTGACCTGGCCGGAAGCTATCGCCTGAAACAGCTCGACCGCGTTCAGCCCCGGCTGACGGGCGATATGCGGCGCCTGCCAGAAGCGCCGCACCCGATCGGTATCCGATGCGCTGAATCCCATGTGCGCCGCCAGCTGGTTGGCCAGCCCGCCGACCTCGCGGCCGCCCATGGCGTTGGGTTGGCCGGTGATCGAAAACGGGCCGCAGCCGGCCTTGCCGATACGGCCGCCCGCCAGATGCAGATTGATGATCGCATTGCATTTATCCGCGCCGCTGGAAGACTGGTTGATGCCCATCGAGTACAGCGTCAGCCAGTTGTCCGCCTCGCTCAACAGGTCGAAAAAGGCCGTCACTGCCGCCATCGGCAGCCGACAAAACTCCGCCACCCGCTCCGGCGGCCATTGCGCCGCGCTCGCCAGCGTCGCCTCCGCGCCCTCGGCGTGCCGGCGCAAAAACCGCCGATCCAGGCCGTCATGCCGCGCCAGCCAATGCAGCGCGCCATTGAACAGCGCCGCGTCGCTGCCGGGACGCAGCGCCAGATGCAGGTCGGCGATGTCGCAGGTCGCCGTTTCGCGCGGGTCGATCACTACCACCCGCATCTGCGGCCGCTGCTGGCGCGCTTTCACCAGCCGCTGATACACCACCGGATGCGCCCAGGCGGTGTTCGAACCGGTCAGGATCACCAGGTCCGCCAGTTCGATGTCCTGATAGCTGCACGGCACCGCATCGCCGCCGAACGCCCGCTTGTAGCCCACCACCGCCGACGCCATGCACAGCCGGGAGTTGGTGTCGATATTGGCCGCGCCGATGAAGCCCTTCATCAGCTTGTTGGCCACGTAGTAATCCTCGGTCAGCAGTTGGCCGGAGGCGTAAAACGCCACCGCCTGCGGCCCGTGTTGTTCGATAACCTGGCCAAAGCGCTGCGCCACCTGCTCCAGCGCCTCGTCCCAGCCGGCGCGTCGGCCGTCGATCTGCGGATGCAGCAAGCGCCCCGCCAGATCCAGCGTTTCCCCCAGCGCGCTGCCCTTGACGCACAGTCGCCCCTGATTGGCCGGATGCTGCGCGTCGCCGCTGACCGCCAGCGCGCCGTCGGCCCGCCGCTCGAGGGTCACCCCACAGCCGACGCCGCAGTAGGGACAGGTAGTGCAATGGCCGGCGCTCATGATGAGGCTCCGCTGGTTTGCCGCAGCCCGGGCTGAACCGCCAGCGGTTGGCTGCACACCCACACCCGGCCGGATTCCACCCGCACCGGCCAGGCGGTGACGCCCGGTTCGCCGCTGTCCACGCAGACGCCGTCGCGCAGGCGAAAACGCTGTTTGTACAGGGGGGATATCACCACGGGTTCGCCCGCCACGTCGCCCACCAGCCCGCGCGCCAGCACGTTGGCGTCGCTGTCTGGCTCGCGGTTGGCCAGCGCGTAAACCCCGTGCTCAGGCAGATGAAACAGCGCAATCTGCTGCTGCCCCAGGCGCGCGGCGACGCCGGCGTTGGCGGGAATATCGGCCAGTAAGCACACCTCTTGCCACTGCGCTTCCTGGCTGATAACCGGGATGGCCTCCGCCCGCAGGCCGGCGGGCCGATGCTGGCCGCGCTCCGGCAGCCAGGCGATCGCTTCATCCGGCTGCTCGCTGTTGACGAAGCCGCGGAACAGCTTCAGCCGATCCGGGCTGGCGAGCGTGGTTTGCCACTCGCACTGGTAGCTGGCGACCACCGACTGCATCTCCTTTTCCAGTTCGGCGGCGATGCCCAGGCTGTCTTCCAGCACCACCTGGCGCAGGTAGTCCAGCCCGCCTTCCAGATTATCCATCCAGCTGCTGGTGCGCTGCAGACGGTCGGCGGTGCGAATGTAGAACATCAGAAAGCGGTCGATGGTGCGGATCAGCGTGGCGGTATCGAGATCGCTGGCGAACAGGTCGGCATGGCGCGGCTTCATGCCGCCGTTGCCGCACAGATACAGGTTCCAGCCCTTGTCGGTGGCGATCACCCCGACGTCCTTGCTCTGCGCCTCGGCGCACTCGCGGGTGCAACCGGACACCGCCATTTTGAGCTTGTGCGGCGAGCGCAGCCCCTTGTAGCGGTTCTCCAGCGCGATCGCCAGCGCGGTCGAGTCCTGCACGCCGTAGCGGCACCAGCTGGAGCCGACGCAGGACTTCACCGTACGCAGCGACTTGCCGTAGGCGTGGCCGGTCTCGAACCCGGCCGCCACCAGCTGCCGCCAGATGTCCGGCAGCTGCTCCAGCCTGGCGCCGAACATGTCGACCCGCTGGCCGCCGGTGATTTTGGTGTACAGCCGATAACGCTGGGCGATTTGCCCGATGGCGATCAGGCCTTCCGGCGTGATCTCGCCGGCGGGCACCCGCGGCACCACCGAATAGGTGCCGTCCTTTTGAATATTGGCGAAGAAACGGTCGTTGGTGTCCTGCAGCGGCAAATGCTGCGGTTTCAGCAGATATTCGTTCCAGCAGGACGCCAGAATGGAACCGATCAGCGGTTTGCAAACCTCGCAGCCCCGCCCCTGACCGTGGCGCGCCAGCAGGTCGTCGAAGGTGCGAATATCGCCGACGCGCACCAGGTGATACAGCGCCTGGCGCGAGTAGGCAAAGTGTTCGCAAACGTCCTTTTTCACCGTCACGCCGCGCTGCTGCAGCGCGTGTTCCATGACCTGTTTTACCAACGCCGCGCAGCCGCCGCAGCCGGTGCCGGCTTTGGTGCAGCTTTTCACCGCCGCCAAATCGCCGCAGCCCTGTTCCACCGCGCAGCTGATGTCGCCCTTGCTGACGTTATGGCAAGAGCAGATCTGCGCGCTCGCCGGCAGCGCCGACACGCCCAGCGCTTTGGGCGCCGCGCCGGCCGAAGCCGGCAGGATCAGGCTTTCCGGGCTGGCGGGCAGCGGCAAATCGTTCAGCATCATCTGCAGCAGGTCGCCGTACTCGCCGCTGTCGCCCACCAGCACCGCGCCCAGCAACCGCTGGCCGGCGGCGTCGACCACCAGCTTCTTGTACACCTCCGCCGGGCCGTCGACCCAGCTGTAGCTCTGGCTGCCGGCGGTATGCCCGTGCGCGTCGCCGATCGACGCCACCTCAACGCCCAGCAACTTCAGCTTGGTGCTCATGTCCGCGCCGCAGAATACGCTTTCCCGCCCGGCCAGCCGATCCGCCAGGGTGCGCGCCATCTGGTAGCCCGGCGCCACCAGCCCGAAAATCTGGCCGTTCCATAATGCGCACTCGCCGATGGCGTAGATGGCCTCGTCCTCGGTGCGGCACTGGCTGTCTATCACGATGCCGCCGCGCGGCCCGACCTCGAGGCCGGCCTCTCGCGCCAGCTGGTCACGCGGGCGAATGCCGGCGGAAAACAGGATAAGATCCGCCTCCAGGCTTTCTCCATCGGCGAAATTCATGCTGTGACGCCGTAACAAACCGTCGCCGATGGCCTGCGTCTGCTTGCCGGTATGCACGCTGACGCCCAGCGCCTCGATTTTTCTGCGCAGCATCGCCGCGCCGCCGTCATCCAGCTGCACGCCCATCAGCCGTGGAGCGAACTCCACCACGTGGGTTTTCAACCCTAGCTGGCGCAACGCATTGGCGGCTTCCAGCCCCAGCAGGCCGCCGCCGACCACCACCCCGACGCCGGCGCTCTGCGCGCATTCGGCGATCGCCGCCAGATCGTCCAGCGTGCGGTAAACCAGGCAGCCGGGGCGATCGTTGCCCGGGATCGGCGGCACAAACGGATAGGAGCCGGTGGCCAGCACCAGGCGATCATAGGCCGTCTCGCGCCCTGCGGCGTCGATTACGCAGCGCCGCCGGCGATCGATGGCGCATACCGACTGCCCCAAACGCAGTTCTATGCCGTAACGTTCGAAGAAGCCCTCTTCCGCCATCGCCAGCGAATCGGCGCTTCGGCCGGAGAAAAACTCCGACAGATGCACGCGATCGTAGGCCGCTACCGATTCCTCGCAGAACACCAGGATGTGAAACTGCAGGTGCAGCTCGCGCGCCACCAGTTGCTCCAGGAAGTGCTGCCCTACCATGCCGTGACCGGCAACCACCAAAACGGGTTTGTTCATCTCAGTTATCCTCTCGCCGGACGCCTGCGGCGCCGCGGGTTCGCTGCTGCCAAACAGCAGCTCGGCGGGGTGATTCACCGGCTGACCGAGCTGCTGCAGATAAAGGGGGCCGTCCTGGGCGTCGCCGTAGAGCAACGCCCCGCACAGCACGCCGTCGCGCATCAATAACCGGCGATAGTGCTGCGCCAGCGGATCCTCCGCGCTGTGAATTTCACTGCGCGCATCCGCCATGACCTCGCCGGCGCTGAACATCTCAATGCCGCTGACCTTCAGCCGCAGCGGCTGCGGCGCCGGGGCGTAAGCCTCCGCCGGCTCGCCGGCCAGCTGCCGCGCCAGCAACGCCGCCTGCTGCCAGCAGGGCGCCACCAGCCCCGGGACGGCGTCGCCAAACTGCGCGCACTCCCCCAAGGCGAAGATGGCCGGATCGGCGGTGCGCATCCTGTCGTCGATGCGCACGCCGCGCGCGCATTCCAGGCCGGCGGCCTGCGCCAGGCCGATCTCCGGCCGCACCCCGATGGCGATCACCGCCAGATCGCACGGCAGTTCATCGCCGTCGCTCAGGCTGACGCCGCTCAGCGCCCCCTGCCCGAGAAACCGGCTGACTTCGCAGCCCAGCCGGCAAACAATGCCGCGCTGCTGCAGGTTGCGCTGCAGCATCCGGCCGGCGACGGCGTCCAGCTGGCGCTCCATCAGGTGCGCGCCGCGGTGAACCAGGCTGACGCGCATGCCGCGCCGCGCCAGCGCTGCCGCCGCCTCAATGCCCAGCACGCCGCCGCCCAGCACCAGCGCCGGTCGCCCCGCGGCGCAGCGGCTGAGCATCGCCTCGACGTCGTCGAGGGTGCGAAACCCGTGCACGCCCGCCAATTCGCAGCCCGGCAGCGGCGGCATCAGCGGCCGCGAGCCGGTCGCCAGCACCAGCAGGTCATAGCCCAGTCGCCGTCGGGCGGTAGTCACCCGCTTTTTGCGCCGGTCCAGCGCCAACGCCGGCTCCCCCGCCAGCAGCCGCACGCCATGCCGCAGATACCAGCCGGCATCGTGCAGCACCGTCTCGCTGAATGCCTTCTCCCCCGCCAGCACCGGCGACAGCAGAATGCGGTTGTAGTTGCCGCGCGGCTCTTCGCCGATCACCGTAATGGCGTAGCGCTGCGGCGCCAGCCGGCAGAGCGTCTCCACCAGCCGCATGCCGGCCATGCCGTTGCCGATCACCACCAGTCGCTGGCGCGTCATGCTCAGGCCGCCTTCGCATGTTTTTCGTACAGGAACTTCAGCACCTGCCGGCGGTAGTGGTGGTAGTCGGCGTCGTCCGCCAACGCCACTCTGGAACGCGGCCGCGGCAGCTCGACCCGCAGAATTTCCCCCACCGTGGCCGCCGGGCCGTTGGTCATCATCATCACCCGATCGGACAGCAGCACCGCTTCATCCACATCGTGGGTAATCAGCACGATGGTGGTGTGCAGCCGTTGCTGGATCGCCATCACCGCATCCTGCAGGTGGGCGCGGGTCAGCGCGTCCAGCGCGCCGAACGGTTCATCCATCAGCAGCACCTTGGGTTTCATCGCCAGCGCCCGGGCGATGCCGACGCGCTGCTTCATGCCGCCGGAGATCTCGTGCGGCCGTTTGTGCAGCGCGTGGCTCATGTGCACCAGCGCCAGGTTGTGCTCAATCCAGTCGCGCATTTCCGCGCGGTTCATCTGCCGGCGGAACACCTGATGCACCGCCAGCGCCACGTTCTCGTAGGTGGTCAGCCACGGCAGCAGCGAATGGTTCTGGAACACCACGCCGCGCTCCGGCCCCGGCCCGGCGATCTGCTGGTTATCGCACAGCAGCACGCCGTCGCTCGGCGGGGTCAGGCCGGCGATCAGATTCAACAGCGTGGATTTACCGCAGCCGGAGTGGCCGATCAGGCTGACGGTTTCTCCGGCCTGAATATCGAAGCTCACGCGGTCCAGCGCGACGAACTCGCCCTGCGGGGTGGCGAAGCGCTGGCTGACGTTTTGGACCTGAATGATCGGTTTCATGGCGACTCCTTAATGACTCTGATAGCTAAAGCGTTTTGCCAACAGCATCAGCCCCTGTTCGAGCAGCAGCCCGACCACGCCGATCACCAGGATGGCGATGATGATGTTTTCCACGTTGAGGTTGTTCCACTCATTCCAGATCCAGAAGCCGATGCCGACGCCGCCGGTGAGCATTTCCGCCGCCACGATCACCAGCCAGGCGATGCCGATCGACAGCCGCACGCCGGTCAGCACGTAAGGCAGCACCGCCGGGAACAGGATTTTGCGCATCACCGTCCACTCGGACAGCTTCAGCACCCGCGCCACGTTGAGGTAATCCTGCGGGATGCGCGCGACGCCTTCCGCGGTGTTGAGGATCATCGGCCAGATAGAGCAGATGAAAATGGTCCAGGTGGAGGCCGGCTCGGCACGCTGGAACAGCAGCAGGCCAATCGGCAGCCAGGCCAGCGGACTGACCGGCCGCAGCAGCGAGATGATCGGGTTCAGCATCTGCGCCAGAAAGGCGAAACGCCCCAGCAGAAAGCCGGCCGGGATGCCGACCAGCGCGGCCAGGCCGAAGCCGGTGGCGACGCGCTGCAGCGAGGCCAGCACGTTCCAGCCGATGCCCTGGTCGTTCGGCCCGGCGGAATAGAACGGGTCGGCGAACAGCGTCAGCGCCGCCCGCCAGGTCGCCAGCGGCGTCGGAAACCCCTGGCTGTTGAGCGCGGCGATTTGCCAGACGGCCAGAACCAGCACCAGGCCGAGAACGGCGGGCACCGTGCGGCGAAAGCCGCGCTGCAACAGCGGGCGCCAGCGCGGCTTGCGCGCCGGCCTGGGCGGCGCCTTCAGCGGCACCACTTCGGCGGTGGCCGGCGCAGACAGGTCGAGACGTTCAGCGAGATTTTTCATGATTTGGCTCCGCGCATTAGAGTGAAACTCCTGGCGTACTCCGCCGGGTTGCTGCCGTCCCAGCGCTTGCCGTCCAGCAGGGTGCTGGCGCGCATATCGCCGCCGGGCAGGTTTACCCCGCCCACCGCGCTGGCCGCCTGCTGGTAGATATCGGTGCGGTTGATGCTGCGCGCCACCGCCAGATAGTCCGGCTCGGCCTCCAGCAGGCCCCAGCGGCGATGCTGGGTCAGGAACCACATGCCGTCGGACAGGTAGGGGTAGCTCACTTCGCCGTCGTGGAAGAAACGCATCGCGTGCGCGTCCTGCCAGGATTTGCCCAGGCCGTTCTGGTACTGGCCGAGCATGCGGCCGGTAATGGTCTCCGGTTTGGTGTTGATATAGGCGCGCCCCGCCACCACCTGCGCGGTCTCCCGCCGGTTGGCGTCCGACGCGTCGATCCAGCGCGCCGCCTCCAGCACCGCGGCGGTCAACGCGCGCGCGCCGTTGGGGTTGGCTTTCACCCAATCGCCGGTGGTGCCCAACACCTTCTCCGGATGATCGGGCCAAATATCCTGCGTGGTGGCGGCGGTAAAGCCGATATTTTCGGCAATGGCGCGCTGGTTCCACGGTTCGCCGACGCAGAAACCGCTCATGTTGCCGATCTTCATGTTCATCACCATCTGCGGCGGCGGCACCACGACGTTGCGCACGTCGTCGAACGGATGGATGCCGGCGTTGGCCAGCCAGTAATACAGCCACATGGCGTGGGTGCCGGTCGGAAAGGTCTGGGCGAAGGTGTAGGTGCCCTTGGCGCTGGCGTCGATGTGCTTTTTCAGGCTGGCGCCGTCGGTGACGCCGGCCTGTTTGAACTGGTTGGAAAGCGTGATCGCCTGGCCGTTGTTGTTGAGCGTCATCAACACCGCCATGTCGTGCCGCGGCCCGGCGACGCCCAGTTGCAGACCGTAGACCATGCCGTACAGCACGTGCGCCGCGTCCAATTCGCCGGACAGCAGCTTGTCGCGCACCGCGGCCCAGCTGGCCTCCTTGCTGGGAATGATTTTGATGCCGTATTTCTCATCAAACTTTTTCACCGCCGCCATCACCACCGACGCGCAGTCGGTCAGGGGGATAAACCCCACGCGGATCTCTTTCTTCTCCGGCGCATCGGAACCCGCGGCCCAGGCGGCATTCATCAGGCCCGGCAACAGCAGGCTGCCGCCCAACGCCGCGCCGCCGGCTAAAAAACGGCGGCGCGACAGCCTCAGCTCAGGGTGTTTGGTGTGCGTCATCAGCAAGTCCTTCAGTCAGGCGTAAAAATAAAAAAAGGCGTCCCATCAGCACATTCCACCGTTGGGGTGAACATGCTGAAAGGACGCCTTTATCCGAATCATGCTAGCGACCGACCGCCATTGGCCGGGTCACGCCTGTATTAATGCAGCTTGCATGCCAACTCTGTCGGCGGCGTATTTTCCCGCGGTTGCGCGCGGCGGCCCGCCATCTGCCGGCCCCGCTTGCACAACCGCAAGGCAGAAACTGCACTGAGTGTGTGCATATACTCCTTAGGGAGTATCTTCCGCCTGCGGCAAAATATCGGCCACCGCCAGCATCGCCTCGGCGATGTCGATCAAGCGCCGGTTCTGGTTCATCGCCATCTTGCGCAGCAGGCCATGCGCCTGTTGTTCCGTCAGGCCGCGGTGCTGCATCAGCAGCCCTTTGGCCCGTTCAACCTGTTTACGCTCGTGCAGGGTGGCGTGCGCGCTGGCCAGCTCCGCCGACAGCGCTTGCAGCCGCTGCGACTGCTGGCGGATCATCTCCATCATCGAACGCCCGAGGTACGGATTGATGCCTTCCCCCAGCAGCGGGGCGGCATCGCCCGCAGGGGCGGCGACGAATACCGCGTAGCTGTCCTGCGCCGGCGGCGGCGCCCAGGCGGCGTGATCCTGCGCCAGCGCGCGCTGCGCTTCATCCAGGCTGCGGCGACAGCCGGCCATCAGCGCCTCCTCCAGCCGATCTTCAATCTGTTTCATCAGGTCAATGCGCGCGCTGGTGATGTCGAACCAACGCAGGCTGGTGTCGAGCGGATCGCTCAGCTGCCGCTGGGTGCAGGCGATACGCCGCAGCCGTTCGAACTCGCGCGGGTCCTGCCGCTGCATCCGCGCCCACTGCGCCAGCGTCGCGGCGTCGGCAAAGTCGCGAAAGGTGTCGAAACAACGCTCTTGCCCCTCGATCAACGCCAGCAGCCGCTGCTGGTCCTGTTCGCTGAAGCGCATCGACGCAAACCCCGCCGCGCCGATCGCCCGCTCTTGCCCGGCCAGCTCCTTGCCTTGCATAAAGCTGAACATGGCGATCAGCGCCCGCGCCATCGCCGGCTCAACGCAGGCATCCGCCGCCTCGAACACCAGCGCCAGCAGGCTGTGAATGATGTTGTTGAAGGTGCTCATCGCCGCCGGCTGTGAAATCTGCCGCTGCCGCACCTGCGGGCGCAGCGCCGGCAGCGCGGTGAGATGGTGCAGCGCGCAGGCGATGCGATTGAACAACCGACTGGCGCCGGCCAGCGGCGTACTGGCGGCGTCGAGCTGCGCCAACAGACGCTGCACCGCCAGCTCCGCCTGTTCCACCTCCTGCGCCCGGCCGGCCAGCCGCTCGCCGAACATCGCGCCCTGCGAACACAGGTAGATATTGACGCTGCCGCGTTCGCGCTGCAGCACATGGATCAGTTGGCTCACCCGGCCGACCAGTTGCCCCATCTGCAGCAGCTGTTGCAGTACGGTAATTTCACAGCGTTTGGACGCCAGCAAAAAATCGCCGGCGCTCGGCGGAAAGGCGCTAGTGCGGCTCATGAGGATCCCCGTTGCGGTAAATGAACGGATCCTGCAAAAGCCGTGCCGTGCCTTATTTACTCACCTTGTCCAGATACAGCATGCTGTTGGCGATATCCACCCTGGCGTCCCTGACGTTGTCGCGCAGCGCCACCAGCGTTTGCCCCTGCAGCGCCACCACATAAGGCGAGCTGGCCTGCAGTTCACGCTGCAGCACGCCATAGCGCGCGCTGCGTTTGGCGGCGTCGCCCTCCGCCGCCGCCGCGCGGGTTTCGGCGCTGATCGCCGGTATCGTCCATTGGGTGCGCCAGGCCAGGGTTTTCGGCCCGTTCGGCACGTTGTAGGCGAAGGCGCTGGCGTTGGTGTTGGGGTCCAGGTAGTCGGCGCCCCAGTAGGTGAAGATCGCCTGGAAATCCCGGCTGCGCATCCTGCCCCACAGGTCGCTTTCCACCACCGGATGAATATCCAGCTGCAGCCCGGCTTTGGCGAAGCTGGCCTGCAGCGCCTGCGCGATATCGGTGTACGGCGGCTGGTTGATGACGATCAGATCGAGGCGGGTGCCTTCGGCAATGCCGGCGTCATGCAGGATCCGTTTGGCCTTTGCCACATCAAGCTTAAAGGGTTGATCGGCGATGGCGCCGTCCAGCCCCTGCGGCAAGAAGGCCTGATGCACCCGGTATTGCCCCTTCAGCAGCCGATCGGCGATCGCCTGATAGTCCACCAGCCAACGCGCCGCCTGCCATAGCGCCGGCTTGCCCAGCGCCGGGTTCTGCTTGCTGCCGGTATTGAAGCCGAGATAATACACCTTGGGCGAGTCCTGTTGCTCGATGCGCACGCCCCGCGCCTTGCGCAGCGATTCGAACTGATCGGCGCCCAGATCGTAGGCCACGTCGGCATCGCCTTTCAGCAGCAGCAACCTGCGGGTGCCGGCGTCGCTGACGTTCTTCAGCAGCACCGTCTTCAGCTTCGCCCGCGGCTGTGCGCGATCGTTGCGGCTGAGCAACAGCACCTCGTGCGGCACATAGTTGCTGACGCGGTAGGGGCCGCTGCCGGCGGAATGGTTGCGCAGCCAGCCGTTGCCGTAGTCGCCTTGCTGCGCATGCTCGCTCAGCAACTTTTCATCGACGATCGAGGCCACCGGCGCGGTCAGCAGCCGCAGCGCCAGTTCGCTGCCGATATTCGCCGGCCAGCTTAGCTGCAGCTGGTTGTCCCCCAGTTTTTTCAGCTGGCTTTCCACGTTGGCCGGCGTCCAGCCAAACTCGCCGAGGATGAACGACGGCGCCTTGTTCAGCTTCACCGCGCGCGCCAGCGAGAAAATGACGTCTTCGGGGCGCAGCG
This sequence comes from Serratia ficaria, assembly GCF_900187015.1. Lineage (NCBI taxonomy): Bacteria > Pseudomonadati > Pseudomonadota > Gammaproteobacteria > Enterobacterales > Yersiniaceae > Serratia > Serratia ficaria. The sequence goes on from NZ_LT906479.1 coordinate 3,094,496, forward strand.
GATTGCCGGAGGCAAAGCGCTGGTCAGCTTTCAGGGTGAAAATCAGGCTGTGGCCGTCCGCCCCCGCCTGCCAGCTGCCGGCCGCATCCGGCGCCAGCGTTTGCGGCGCAGCGCGATCCGGCGCCAACAGGCGCTGATACAGGTTGACCAGGTTGGCCGAGCTGACGGTTTCGAAGCTTTCGGCCGGATCGAGGCTGATAATGCCTTCCAGCGAGCCGGCCACCACCAGCGTATCCTTTGGCGTAGCGGCCTGCGCGCCGAGGCTGGCCGCCAGCAGGCTGCACAGCAGGCTGCACAGCAGGGTTGGGATTAGCCTTTTCATCGATGCACTCTCCAGAATCACGCGGTTGCGCTATTTTTCGAGTGTATGAGGCGAGCGTTAGCAGAAGAACCACTATAAATTGCTTTATTTATTACGCAGATGAATATACCCGCCGCAGGACGCGGCGGGTGAAAGCGCCTCAGCGCAGTATGCGGCCATGCGCCATCGCCACCGAACGATCGCACATGTGATCGATCACATCGGCATCGTGGCTGACCAGGATCAGGGTCAGATCCCCCGCCTGCTTCAGCTCGTTAAGCAGGTTGAGGATCTCCGCCTGCACCGACATGTCCAGCGCCGAAGTCGGTTCGTCCAGCAGCAACAGCTTCGGCTTCAGCAACAGGGCGCGCACAATAGCCACCCGCTGGCGCTGGCCGCCGGACAGCTGATGCGGGTAGCGCTCCAGCAGGCGCGGATCCAGCCCGACCTGGCGAAAGCCCTCGCCGATTTTGCGTTCGATATCGCGTTCCTTCAGCAGCTTCAGCGGCTCCGCCAGCGTACGCAACAGCCGATGCTTGGGGTGCAGCGAAGCGTAAGGGTCCTGGAACACCATTTGCACCTCGCGCCGCAGCGCGCCGGTAAACGGCCGCCCCGGCTGCAGTTGCCGCCCCAGCAGCTCAAACCCGCCCTGCCAGCTGTCGTTCAGCCCGGCCAGCACCCACAGCAGCGATGATTTGCCGCAGCCGGAAGGCCCCACCAGCCCGAAACATTCGCCCTGCTCGATCCGCAGGTCGACGTCGTGCACCACGGTGCGCAATTCATAGCCCTGGCGGTGGCTGACGCTCAGGTTTTCCAGCGCAATGACGCTCATTTCAGGGTCTCCAGCAGGGCGCGATCCAATACCGGCAGCGGTTTGCCGCGGGTCTCCCGACTCGGCCGGCACGACCACAGGGTGCGGGTATAAGGGTGGGTCGCCTGCGCCAGCCGGTCCGCCGGCAGCTGATCCAGCAATTCCCCCCGGTACATCACCAGCACCCGTTCGCAGTGGTGCGCCACCTGCTGCAGATCGTGACTGATCAGGATCAGCCCCATATTGCGCTGCTCAACCAAATTTTGAATCAGCTGCAATACCTGATCGCGCATCTGGTGATCGAGCGCCGACGTCGGTTCGTCGGCAATCAGCAGTTGCGGATCGTTGATCAGCGCGATGGCCAGCATCACCCGCTGGCCCATGCCGCCGGACAGCTGGTGCGGGTAGCGCTTGCTCAACGCCGCCGGATCCGGCAACCCCACCGCCGCCAGCATGTCCAATACCTTCTCGCGCCGCTCGGCGCGGCTCAGGCGCGCATGCAGCACCAAAGGCTCCGCGACCTGGCGACCAATCGGCTGATTGGGATTCAGCGCATGCTTGGGATCCTGCATCACCATCGCCACTTTATCGCCGCGCAGCCGGCTCCACTGGCGTTCGTTCAGCCGCGCCAGATCGGCGCCGCCGAGCGTCAAACGCCGCGCCTGCAGCTGCAGCGGCGCGGGCAGCAACCCCATCAGCGCGCGGGCGGTCAGCGACTTGCCGGAGCCGGACTCGCCCACCAGCGCCAGCCGCTCTTGCCCCATGCTGAAAGAGATGTTTTTCACCAGCGCCACCGGCTGCGGCGCCGGTAGCCGTATTGAGAGTTGTTCAACGGTCAACAGCCGGTTTTCAATGCCCATGACGAGGATCCATTTTATCGCGCAGGCCATCGCCCAGCAGGTTAAAGGCCAGGCTGGCGAACAAGATCGCCCCGCCCGGTGCGGCGGCGACCCACCACTGGTCGAAAATCACTTTGCTGCCCTCGGCCACCATCGAGCCCCATTCGGCGGTCGGCGGCGCCACGCCCATGCCGAGAAAGCCCAGGCCGGCGGCGGACAATATAATGCCGCCCAGGCTCAACGCCGCGCGCACCACCGCGCTCGGCAGGCACAGCGGCAGAATGTGGCCGCCCATCAGCCGCAGGCCGCCGATGCCTTGCATGCGCGCCGCCGCCAGGTAGTCGCTGCGGCGCAGCGCCAGCGTTTCGGCGCGCGACTGGCGGGCGAAGGCCGGCCAACTGGTCAGGGCCAGCGCCAGCGCGCCGTTCATCAGGCCGGGGCCCAGCACCGCGACAAACGCCAGCGCGATCACCAGGCTGGGCAGCGACAGGAAAATGTCGGTCACGCGCATCAGGATGCGCTCCACCCAGCCGCCGAGATAACCGGCGCTGATGCCCACCAGCAGGCCGATCGGAATGGTCAGCAGCAGGATCAGCGACACCAGTATCAGCGTTGGCCGCGCCCCGTAGATGACCCGTGACAGCAGGTCGCGGCCGAAGCCGTCGGTTCCCAGCCAGTGCTCGGCGGAGGGCGGCAACAGCCGCAGCTCGATGTGCTGCAGGTTGGGATCGAAAGGCGCCAGCCACGGGGCCAGCAGCGCGGTGAGGATCAGGACAGCCACCAGCGCCGCGCCCAGCGTCAGCGTGGTCAGTCGGCCGCCGGCGCGATAGCCGGCGCTCGGCTCGCTCTGGGGTTCATGTTCGGAAAGATATTGGCTCATCGGGTTCGCGGGTCCACTAAATAGGTCAGGGCATCGGCCAGCGCGTTAAGCAGCACGAAGCAGGCGCCGATCAGCAGGGTGGCGCCAAGGATGGCCGGCGTGTCGGCGGCAAACAGCGCCGAGGTCAGGTAACGCCCCACGCCCGGCCAGGCGAATACCGTTTCGGTCAGCACCGCGCCCTCCAGCAGGCTGGCGTAAGACAGCGACAGCACGGTGATCAGCGTGCCGAGCACGTTGGGAAACACATGCCGCAGCAGAATGCGCAGGCGGCCGGCCCCCTTGGAACGCGCCAGCGTGACGTACTCCTTGTTGCACTCCTCCAACATCGCCGCACGCAGCAGCCGGGTTATGCCGGCCATCGACAGCAGCGCCAGCGCCACCACCGGCAGCCACAGGTGGCCGATGGCGTTATAGAACATGTCGCGATCGCCGGACAGCCAGCTGTCGATCAGCACAAAGCCGCTGCGCGGCTCGATGCTGTACAGGTAAATGTCGTCCAGCCGCCCCGGCCCCGCCGACCAGTGCAGCGTGGCGTAAAACAGCAGCAAACCCAGCAGGCTGAGCCAGAAGATCGGCACCGAATAGCCGATCAACGACAACAGCCGCGCGGCGTTGTCCAGCCAGCTGCCCGGTTTGAGCACCGCCAGAAACGCCAGCGTAATGCCGCCGAAGGCGCCGAGAATAATCGCACAGGTCGCCAGCTCCACCGTCGCCGGGAAGGTGCGCAACAGGTCGCTCAGCACCGGCTGGGCGGTAATGCGCGAAATGCCCATGTCGCCCTGCGCCAGATGCGCCAGATAGCGCCAGAACTGCACCGGCAGCGGCTGATCCAGCCCCAGATCGTGGCGCACCTGCGCGTAGGTGGCCTCGCTGGCGTGGTCGCCCGCCACCTGCAGCGCCGGATCGATCGGCGCCAGGTGCGAGAGCATGAAGGTGAACAGCAGCAGACCGAGCAACGTCAGCGCCAGCGACAGCGCACCGCCGAACAGCCGGCCGCCCCGGCGGCGGATGAAGACGCGGGGGCCATTACTTGCTGACCTTGCTGTAGAACACCATGTCCGGGTTGATGCCCTGTTGGTAACCTTTGAGATTGTCGCGCACCGCAATCAGGCTGCGCGCCTGCAGACCGATGACGAACGGCGAGCTGCGCTGCACCTCTTTTTGCAGTTGCTGATAGTCGGCGACCCGCCTGGCGGCGTCATTTTCCGCCGTGGCGGCCAGCGTCAGTTTGCTCAGCGCCGGGATCTGCCAGTTGGCGCGCCAGGCCAGCGTTTTGCTGCCGTCTTCCGGGTTGTAGGCAAAGGCGGCGGCGTTGGTGTTGGGATCGAAGTAGTCCGGCCCCCAGGAGGTCAGGGTGGCGTCGTAGTTGAGGGTCTTGACCTTGGTCGACACCTGCGAACTGATGCCCGGCACCAGCTCCACCTTCACCCCGCCCTGGGCGAAGCTGGCCTGCAGCGCCTGGGCGATGTCCAGGTACGGCGGCTGGTTGTTGACGTCCAGGCGGAAGCTGACGTTACTCAACCCGGCCTTGGCCAGGATCTCTTTGGCCTTTTGCGGGTTGAAACTGTACGGCTGGTCTTTCAGCGCGCCGAGATAGCCTTCGGGCAGAAACGCCTGGTGGCTCTGGAACTGGCCTTTCAGCAGGTCGTCGGCGATGCCCTTGTAATCGAACAGCCAGCGCGCCGCCTCCCAGAACGCCGGGTTGCCGAGCGCCGGCGAGGCTTTGGCGTTGAACTGCAGGTAATACAGCGAGGCGTACGGGATAGCCAGCGGTTTCACCCCCGGCTTGCCCTTCAGCGCCGCCATCTGGTCCGCGCCCAGGTTGCGCGCGATGTCGGCGTCGCCCTGCTCGACCAGCAGGCGGCGCGCGGCCGGATCCGGCACGTTCTTGATCAGAATGGTTTTCAGCGTCGGCGCGCCTTCCGGCGAACCCGGGTTGGCGTCCAGCACCACCACTTCGTGCGGCACATAGGTGCGGATCTTGTAGGGGCCGCTGCCGGCGGAGTGGCTGTTCAGCCACTGGTGGCCCAGGTCATCCCCCTGCCGGTGCGCCAACGCTTCTTTGGCGTCGACAATCGACGACACCGGCGCCGACAGCAGGCTCAGCACGAAGGCCGGGCTGACGTTCTCGCTCCAGCTCACTTTGACGCGGTGATCGTCCAGCTTGGTCAGATGCTGGTCGACGTTTTTGGCGTTCCAGCCCAGCTGGGTCAGGATAAACGACGGCTCCAGATTCAGCTTCACCACCCGGGATAGCGAGAAAATCACGTCCTCCGGCCGCAGCGGGTTGCCGCTGGCGAATTTGGCGTCCGGACGCAGGCTGAAGGTCAGGCTGCGGTTGTCGCTGCCGGCCTGCCAGCTGGCGGCCAACGTCGGTTTGAGATCGATCGGGTTTTGCGGATCCGACTGAATCAAGCGTTGATAGAGGCTGTTGAACGACTGCACCGTGGTTAACTCGAATCCCTGGGCCGGGTCGAAACTGACCACGTCATCGATAGACTGGGCAACCACCAGCGTATTGGCCGGGGTGGCCGCCTGCGCGTTGACACTGGCCGCCACGGCCAAAAACAGCAAAGAAGGGGCGAACGCTTTCATCGGAAACTCTCCAAGCGGATGGAATTTATAGTAATTTCGCGAGTGTATGTGAGCGCGATCGGCAGGCGAAGGTACTTAAATAACTATAGATATTCTTTTTGCGTATATAGATGGGGTTTTGATTATTAGCTGCGCATGAGGAGGAGCGAACGGCAGGCGACCCTGCCGTGCTGAAGCTAGATTTGGTAGTCGATCACCGCATCCAGCTGGGAAGAGAATACCTTATCCTTGATTTCGCTCAGCGACAGCGTCGGGTTGCACAGCTGGATAAATTGCCAGGCATAGTTACGCTGTAACTGGCTGCGTTTCAGCCCCAACCATACGGTGTTGGGTTCGAACAGGTGCTCGGCATTGAGGCTGACCAGCCCGCGATCGCGCTCTTTTTCGTATGACATGTCCGCCAGCACGCCGACGCCCAGCCCCAGCTCAACGTAGGTTTTAATCACGTCGGAATCCTGCGCGCTCAATGCGATGTCGGGCGTCAGCCCCGCCGCCTTGAAAGCGGCGTCCAGCTTCGAACGGCCGGTGATGCCCTGCCGATAGGTGATCAGCGGCAGCGTGCTGAGCATCTCCAGCGTGACCTGCGGCTGGCGCGTCAGCTCGTGCCCTTCCGGCACCAAAATGGTGTGATGCCAGCGGTAGTAAGGAAATGCCGCCAGCGATTCGTCGCTCATCAGGCGCTCGCTGGCGATGCCGATGTCGGCTTCGCCGGAGGCCAGCATTGACACGATCTCCTCCGGGCTGCCCTGATTCAGCACCACCCTCACCCGCGGATACAGCGCGCGGAATTCCTTGATCACCCCCGGCAGGCTGTAACGCGCCTGGGTGTGGGTAGTGGCGATATGCAGCTGCCCCGAGTCGTTGCTGCTGAATACGTCCGCCAGCCGGCGAATATTATTGGCGTCGTTCAGAATGCGCTCCGCCACCACCAGCAGCTCCTTGCCCGGCTCGGTCATGCCCAACAGGCGTTTTCCGCGCCGGATGAATATCTCAATGCCCAACTCTTCTTCCAGCTCGCGAATATGGCGGCTGACGCCAGACTGTGAGGTAAATAAGGTATTGGCGACCTCGGTCAGGTTGTAGTTGCAGCGCGCCGATTCTCGAATAATTTTTAATTGTTGAAAGTTCATCCCCGTCTTCCTTTCTTGCAATAGCGTTAACTGCATTGATACGGAGTCAGGCGGACAGGAACAAATAAGAAATAACCTTTACTTATGCATTTTAATGCTAAGTGAATTTTTCACCGCGGTGAATTAGCTGTTTCTCCGGCTGATAATTATCTAATGGCTTTAGAATTAACGAGATAAGTACCCACTCTAAAGAAAGGGATTAATAAGTACTGCAAAATAAAGTTATTAAATATAGGCATTAGATATATAAACGACAGGGGCTCAGCACGCTGAGCCCCTGGATAAACCCGGCCGCCGCAACACATCAGGCGGTGGCTTCGCCGCCGATCGGGCCGGCGGTATTCTGCTGCAGCCATTGCCGCACATAGCTGACCAGGTCACCGATGCAGTCGTCCTGCATGCCGTGGTTCTTCAGTTCGTTATCCAGCGCGAACAGGTATTGGGCGTTGGTGCCCAGCGGCCCGCTGGCGCTGGCGATCAAAGGCGCGATCACCTGATGACTGGTATCTTCTTCGAACAGCGGATGTTGAGGGTTCATGACGAACGCCAGCGCGCTGACCACTTCGCCGTCGGCCAGCCGCAGATCGCACCAGGTCGGCAGATAGCAGCCGGTCACCATTTCGCGCTTCCACAACAGCTCCAGCTCTTCACGCAGCTTGGCCTCCGGCAGGCGAAACGCCAGGCCGGTGGTCTGGCCGCCCTCTTTCAGCGCCAGCATGCGCCCCGGCTGATGCAGCGTGCCGCGGCCGGCGGTCAGCCGCATGCAGAACGCCCGGTGCCAGCCCTGCAGCGTGGCGGGCCGCACCTCTTCGGATTCGAATACCGGGTTCCACATCAGCGAGCCGTAACCGAATATCCACACCGGGCGATTGCCCGGACGGCGCGATAACGTGCAATCCAACGAGGCCGCACGCTGTTCCGGCGTCAGTAACAATGACTCCTCGATAGCGCCGAATGCCGTTTTGCAGTCTGCTTTTTGCAGAAAATCTCGCGTTAACACCTTTACATCCTCCCGGGAATACGATTTCTCGCATGCCCTCGCCACCACGGCGCCTTTGCAATTTTATTTATTGGTTCGGAAATTTATTAATTCACTAGCCATTGCTAATAAGAATGACATTATTCTTTTCTCGATGGGCGATCAAGTTTCAAACGGGTTTTAAAGTGAAAAAGTATTTGTACTGAGCAGCAATAATATTAATTGCCGCGGCGAACGGGCCATTTCACCGGCGCGCGAACGCGCCGGTCGAAGGGGTTACTTTTTGTGCCAGCGGTCATCGTCGCCTTTGCGATAGCTTTGTTTTACCGCCGCCCAGGCCACCTTATGCGCCGTTTCCTCGCGGCTGTCATCGCCGCGCCGGTCATCGGCATCGCGGTACTGCTGCCAGGCGCTGTTAAACGCTTCCTTATAGATTTCCTGCGCATGCTCCGGCAGCACGTGCTTCACATTGTCCGGCAAGGCGCTCCTGCTGTGGTACGGCATCACATTCCTCCCGTTGCTGGTGAATGAACCTTAAGTTTAGGCGATGCCGCCGCGGGCCTCAATTGGCAAACAATTCTCATTATCAAACGACATGTTATACTCGCGGCAAACGAACATAAGGAGATCCCCGTGACTACCGAAGCCCCTCGCTCACGCGCCCCCTACCTGATTGCCGTCAGCGCCATTCAAGATATTACGCCGCACCTGCGCCGCATCACCTTCAGCGCGCCCGACTTACGCTATTACCCGGCCAACGCCGCCGCCGCGCATATCAAGGTGTTTTTGCCGCAGCCAGGCCAGGAGCGCCCCGACCTGCCGACCCTGACCGAAAACGGCCCGCGCTGGGCCGCCGATGCGCTGCGCCCGATCGTGCGCACCTATTCTATTCGCGCCGTGCGCCCGGAGCAGGAAGAGGTCGACATCGAATTCGCCCTGCACGACCACAACGGCCCGGCGGTTGAGTTTGCCCGCAACGCCAGGGCCGGCGACAAAATCGGCATCAGCAACCCCGGCGGCCCCAAACCGATGTTACCGGAAGCCGATTTCTACTGCCTGGCCGCCGATCCCTCTTCGCTGCCCGCGCTGGCCGCGCTGCTGGAAGCTTTGCCGGCGCATGCGGCAGGCCACGCGTTCATCCGCGTTGACAGCGCCGCCGACGTCATCGACCTGCACAAGCCCGCCGGCGTCGAGCTGAGCTGGATCATCGGCGGCACCGAGAAAACCGGCGACCTGATCGGCCAATTCCGCGCCCTGACGCCGCCGCAGGCGGAAACCCATTTTTGGCTGGCCGGCGAAGATCGCCTGGTGGTGGAGCTGCGCCGTTACCTGCGCCGCGAGCGCCAATGCGATCGTAATCGCCTTTATGCCGTGCCTTATTGGCGTGAGGGGTTAAATGAAGAGGGTTATCACAATAAGCGGCATGAAATCATGGACAACATTGATGACTGAGGCCAATTTTTCTTTGATTAACCATGGGATAAGCAAGTAAACACGACATTTCTCGCCATTAGCCAGAAAAAATCATGTTATTGCGTAAAAGTAAGTAAATAAAACCGCATCCCTTGCGGTTTTTTTGTTACCCTGATCACATAAAGCAAGCAATTGCTTTCTCAGTTTAAAAACAACATCACATCAACGCTGCGGGTGTATCCTATTATAAAATACTTACTGGATACGCAGAGTTGCCGTTTCGCGGCAGCCGGCGATGACGGGACCACGCTGTTTGAGAAGGAGTACCACACCCATGAAGTCGCAACACGATCCTGGCCGATCCAAATCCCGCCACACCGAGTATTCCCTGATTTTTCCCATCGCCGCGCTGATCGTGTTGAATCTGTGGGGCACCACCGGCAACTTCCCGCTGATCGTCGGCATCAACATCATCGCCCTGATCGGTATCCTCAGCAGCGCATTCAGCGTGGTGCGCCACGCCGACGTGCTGGCGCATCGCCTGGGTGAACCCTACGGCTCGCTGATCCTCAGCCTGTCGGTGGTGATCCTCGAAGTCAGCCTGATCTCGGCGCTGATGGCGACCGGCGACGCCGCTCCGGCGCTGATGCGCGACACGCTCTACTCGATTATCATGATCGTCAGCGCCGGCCTGGTGGGCGTTGCGCTGTTGCTCGGCGGCCGCAAATTCGCCACCCAGTACGTCAATCTCGGCGGCATCAAACAATACCTGATGGCCATCTTCCCGCTGGCGGTGATTGTGCTGGTGTTTCCCAGCGCGCTGCCGGGCGGCAACTTCAGCACCGGCCAGGCGCTGTTGGTGGCGCTGATCTCCGCCGCCATGTACGGCGTGTTTCTGGTGATCCAAACCAAGACCCACCAGAGCCTGTTCGTCTATGAACACGAAGATGACGACGGTGACCCGCATCACGGCAAACCCTCGTCGCACAGCAGCGCCTGGCACGCCGTCTGGCTGGTGGTTCACCTGATCGCGGTTATCGCGGTGACCAAATTCAACGCCAACCCGTTGGAAGGGTTGCTGACCAGGGTGAACGCCCCAGCGCAATTCACCGGTTTCCTGGTGGCGCTGCTGATCCTGTCGCCGGAAGGCCTGGGCGCCCTGCGGGCGGTATTGAACAATCAGGTGCAGCGCGCCATGAACCTGTTCTTCGGCTCGGTGCTGGCGACCATTTCCCTGACGGTGCCGGCAGTCACCATCATCGCCACCCTGACCGGCCAGACGCTGATCTTCGGCCTGCAGACGCCGCATATCGTGGTGATGCTGACGGTGCTGCTGCTGTGCCAGCTGTCGTTCTCCACCGGCCGCACCAACGTGCTGAACGGCACCGCCCACCTGGCGCTGTTCGCCGCCTACATGATGACGATATTCGCCTGATCAACAAGGGGCGCTTACCGCGCCCCTTTTGCTTTAGACCGAGAAGAAAATCGCCGCGGCGATCCCGCCGAACAAAATCCATTTAATGATGTAATAACCGGTGCGGTTCCACGCCTTCAACCGCTTGCCCAGCTTGCGTATCGCATAGATGTACTTGAACAGCTTATTGACGCCGCCGGTGCGATCGCCCTCTTCGTTCGGCGCGGTGGCGGCGCTCATCAGATGGCGCCCCAGCCAATGGTTGACCGCCTGCGCCCAGCGGTAACGCATCGGCCGTTCGATATCGCAGAACAGGATCAAGCGATTTTTCCCGCTCTGGTTTTCCGCATAGTGCAGGTAGGTTTCATCAAACATCACGCCCTCGCCGTCGCGCCAGCTGTAACGTTCGCCGTCGACCTCGATAAAGCAGCGATCGTCGTTCGGCGTAATCAGGCCCAGGTGATAACGCAGCGAACCGGCATAGGGATCGCGGTGACGCGGCAAGCGGCTGCCGTCCGGCAGTTCGGCGAACATCGCCGCCTTGACCGAAGGCAGGCTGCGCAGCAGCGCGGTGGTTTGCGGGCACAGGGTCATCGCCGACGGGTGGCTGTCTTCGTACCATTTCAGATAGAAACGCTTCCAGCCGGTCTTGAAAAACGAGTTGAAGCCCGCGTCGTTGAACTGATCCGACGCTTTGATCTGCCGGATCTCCATCAGCCGTTGCCCTTCGTCGCGGATGCTTTGCCAGTTATCGCGCAGCACCTTTAGCTCGGGAAATTGTTCCGGCTGCAGATACGGCGTGGTCGGCGCGCGCGAGAACAGATACATAAAGACGTTGAGCGGCGCGGTAAAGGTGGAATGATCGGACAGCTGCCGCCAAAAGTTATAGCGAATCCGGCCGCGGTAATGAACATAGACAACGCATAAAATAAATAAGATCAGGATAATATATTTCATGATTGCATCGCATCAAAGAACCCAACGCTCTGTGCGCCGGCGCGGCGCACACCCCAGAAATGTCCTTTTGGCGGTAAACGACGTCTGCCTGCCAATCTGGAACCCACTAATCATTAACGCTGACTCAACGAAAATCTATACAAAAAACCACTTTAATTTACACAAAGATTAAACGGATCGGCAATTTGACGGCGGGGATAAAAAAGGCCGCCGCGGCGACCTTTTTATTAAGCGGATAGGTTAACTGTAAGCGTTGAGCGTGCGCTGACACAGGGCGGAGCGCACGCAGTCCTGTTTATCGAAGCGGATGACGCCGATCATCTCGTCCTCTTCGAAGCGTTCCAACGCATCGCTGAGGCCGGACTTCACGCCGCGCGGCAAATCGCACTGGGTTACGTCACCATTGACGATTACCGTCACGTTCTCACCCAGGCGGGTCAGGAACATCTTCATCTGGCTGGCGGTAACGTTCTGGGCTTCATCCAGAATGACCACCGCATTTTCGAAGGTGCGCCCGCGCATATAGGCGAAGGGCGCGATCTCTACCTTGCCGATTTCCGGCCGCAGGCAGTATTGCATAAAGGACGATCCTAAACGGCGCACCAGAATGTCATACACCGGGCGGAAATAAGGGGCGAATTTCTCAGAAATATCCCCAGGCAGGAAACCGAGGTCTTCATCCGCCTGCAGAACCGGACGAGTGACTATTATCCGATCCACCTCTTTATGTATTAGCGCTTCCGCCGCTTTGGCGGCGCTGATGAATGTTTTGCCGCAGCCGGCTTCGCCGGTGGCAAATATCAACTGCTTATTATCTATGGCTGATAAGTAATGACCCTGAGCTTCGGTTCGCGCCTCGATGGGTGAGCTATCGCGCTTGTCTCGCGCCATGCCGATAGACTCGACACCCCCCATTTGTACCAGCGAGGTCACAGACTCTTCTTCAAGCTGGCGATGACTACGAGCGTCACGACGAATAACGCGCTTCGCTTCACGACGTGCTTTGATCACTGCTTTCTGTCTTCCCATAGTGGCACCTTACAGTTTGTTTCACCTACCGCAGCGGCCGGGCCGCGCGATTATGTTTCACACACGTATTAGGTTTTGGCCTCCTTCGAGCCAATAAAAGCCAATGGACCAGGTGAATAGCCGGCAGCAGTTTGATGCGCCATTTTTTCACGGGATAACGCAGGTTGCGTAATTAAAAGTGGAGTAAAACGTGACAGGCGGTGGTAGCGATAAGAGAGCGGAGTTGCCAGGAAAAGAGAGTCGGAGAGAGAACCCTCGTTACAACGAGAAATCAGGGAAGGTATGTTATTTTTTCTTTCCAGCCCAACCAAGGACTTTACCATTAGCGATCCCCGCAGTGTTATTTACAGCATCAAGCTGTGCACCTTGTGAAAACTACCGCCAGATGATTACAGTATAATGACATTCAATCCCGCAGCGTTGCTAAAATGTAAAAAAATTTAATATTTTCTGTTTTCAGTCAGCGCAAGAACACTATATCACGCCGGTTACGCCATTCCACAGAAATTTTATCCCGCTGTCAGATCAAATAGTTATGATTAAAATTACCGGATGACATTCCGGTTTCCGATTAAATTTCAGCCAGTTTAAATTCTGCTTTTCAGCCCAAACTTTTTGCATTCAGCATCGGAAAAACGAGGGAAACCTGCGCCTGCAGGTCCCCTCACCCTTACTCGAAGCTGTAAGACAGGCTCACCCCACCGCCCCAGTTGCGGCCCGGCGCCGGTTCGTAATAGCGGCCGTTGCCTTCGTTGACGATCACCGAACCGACATAGTCGCGGTCGAACAGGTTATCGACGCGGCCAAAGACGTTGAACAGCCAGTTGCCTAACGGATAGCGATAGCCGGTATTCAGACCCACGGTGGTATAAGACGGCGCCTGCTCGGTATTGCGGTCGTTCACCTGAATATCGCTCATATAGCGCAGTTCCGCGCCGGCGTACCAGCCTGCCGGCGGCGACCAGGCCAGCGAGGCGTAGCCCATATTGCGGGCGATGCCCGGCATGCGGTTGCCGGCCGATACGCCGTTGGCCGCGCTGCATTGGCTGTCGCCGCACTGGTCATCGCGATAGCGGGCGTCCAGCAGCGTCCAGGCCAGCTGCAGCTTCCAGTCGTAGGCGTACTCTTGATCCAGCGCCAGTTCCAGCCCGCGGCGGCGGGTCTGGCCGGCGTTTTTGTAGCTGGTGCGGCCGTTGCTGCTTTCGTCGACCACGATTTCATTCTGCGTGTCGGTCTGGAACACCGCCGCGGTCAGCAGGCCGTTGCCGATGCGGGTTTTGCTGCCCAGTTCCACGGTATCGCTGGTGGCGGGCTGCAGGCCGAAATTAAGCCCGCTCTGATCGCCCGGGCGATAGGACAGCTCGTTGATGGTCGGGGTTTCGAAACCGCGGCCGGCGGAGAGATAAACATTCCAGCCTTTATCCAGCGCATAGTTGAGCGAGCCCGCCGGCAGCCAGCGATGGTAGCGGGCGCCGCCGCTGTCGTCACCGTTGTCGGCGGTGATGTAATGGTCGTTGGAGTCGAAGTTGACGCTGCTGAACCGCACGCCGGCATCCAGCGTCAGGCGCGGCGTCAGCTGCCATGACGTTTGCAGATAAGGGTCCAGGCTCCACATCAGGTTGCGCTCGTTGCGACGCAGCGCCCCCTGGGTGCCCAGTTCGGTCTCGCCGCCGGACTGGGTAAAGTTTTCATAGCCCTTGCGCTGCTCGGTCATGGTTTCATAATCCAGCCCGCCGGTCAGGGTATAGGGCACCGCCGCCAAATCGCCGCGGTGCGTCCAGCGGGTGTCGATGCCCTGATAGTGGCGCGTCAGGTCAATCACCCCGCCCGGGTGCTGCGCGCTGCGCTGCTGCACCGCTACCGGAATCGATTGGTACTGGGTGGTTTCACGCTCGCCGGCGTACATCATCACGCTCAGGTCGTCGTTGGCGCCCATCTGGCGCTGATAATGCAGCCCGGCCTGGGTTTGCGAGGTGCTTTTGCGGGTATTGAACCGATCGGCGCGCGGCGCCTGGCGCGGGTTGTCACGCCATTCGGCGTCGGTCAGGCCGCCGGGATCGTTGGCATTGATGTCTACGCTGTTGAACAGCAACGTCAGCGTGCTGACGTCATCGATTCGCACGCCCAACTTGGCGTTGCCGAGGTTTTTCTGCGCGCCGCTGTGGTCGCGGAACCCCCGGGTGGTGAAGCGGGTGCCGGAGATGCTGTAGTTGACGTCCCCGGCATGGCTGCCGTCGCCGGTGGCGCCGGTGGCCTTGACGCCGTAGCGCCAGCTGCCGTAGCTGCCGAAGTAACTGCCCGCCTCAAGACGGTTGGGCTGCCGGCCGGTTTCGGTTTCGACGTTCAGCATACCGCCGGAGGCATTGCCGTACAGCGCGGAGAACGGCCCGCGCAGCACCTCGACCTTCTCGACCGAGTTCAGGTCGATGTTGGAGGTTTGCCCCTGCCCGTCGGGCATGGTGGCGGGGATGCCGTCGACATAAATCCGCACCCCGCGCACGCCGTACATCGAGCGAGCGCCGAAGCCGCGTACCGAAAGCTGCAGATCCTGCGCGTAGTTCTGGCGGTTTTGCACCTGCAGGCCAGGCACGCCGCCCAGGCTTTCCGACAGGTTGATTTGCGGCCTCGCCTCGCGAATGCGATCGCCGTCGACCACGCTGACCGCCGCCGGGGTGGCCAGCTCGGACAGGCCGCTGCGGGTAGCCGTAACCACCATGCTCTGTTCGCCTTCGCCGTCCTGCGCAAAACAGTAGGACGCGGGCAACAGGGCGGGAATAACGATGACGGTCGCCGCCAGCGCAGTTTTAGGGGTGCTTTTCATCTGGAATATGCCGTTAAAAGTGCTGAAACATGAACCGTTTGGGACAAAACTCCCGGAATGTTAATACTTTTAATGGCCAATTGAAAATATTATGCGTGAAAGGGTAACTTTTTTTGTCTGAGCGAGCCGGCGCCAATAAAACAGGGCGGAAATCTCCGCCCTTTCGCCTTGCCGCTATGCCTGCAACAGGCCGCGGGCCAGATAGTCCTGCGGGTCCTCGACGCCCGGCAACACGAAGAAATAACCGCCGCCAATCGGTTTGATATACTCCTCGAGCGCCTCGCCGTTCAGCCGTTTCTGCACCGTCAGGAAACCTTGCTCCAGATCGGCCTGATAGCAGACGAACAGCAGCCCCATCTCCAGCTGGCCGGCGTTCGACACCCCGATGGAATAACTGTAGCCGCGGCGCAGCAGCAAATTGCTTTGGCTCTCTGCGGTGCGCGGGTTGGCGAGGCGAATATGCGCGTCCATCGGGATCAGCTTGCCTTCAGGATCCCGCTCATAATCCGGCTCGTCATGTTCGCGCTTCATCCCCAACGGCGCGCCGCTGTGTTTTTCCCGGCCGAAAATGGTCTGCTGCTCCTGCAGCGGCGTGCGGTCCCAGAACTCGACGTGGAAGCGGATGATGCGCGCCGCCTGATAGCTGCCCCCCACCGCCCAGGCCGGTTCACCGGCGCCGGCGCCGACCCACACCACGCGATCCATCAGCGCCCGGTCGTCGGTTTTCGGGTTGGCGGTGCCGTCTTTGAAGCCCAGCAGGTTGATCGGCGTTTCTTTGCCTTTGCTGCGCGCCGCATGGGCGGAAATGAAGCCTTCCCTTTTCCAGCGCACGCTGAGCAGATCCGGCGAGTGCTTGATGATGTCGCGCAGCGCGTGGATCACCGTCTCGTTGGTGTTGGCGCAAATCTGCAGCAGCAGATCGCCATGACACAGGCTGGCGTCCAGCGAGTCATTGGGGAAGCGGGTCATTTTCTGCAGCCGCAGCGGCTTTTGCGCCTGCAGGCCGAAACGCTCGTCGAACAGTGAGGTGCCGACCGACACGGTGATGGTCAGATTGTCCGGATAAATCTCCGGCCCCATGATGCCCGAATCGAGCGGCGGCAGCTTGGGATCCACCTCCGGCGCTCTGCCGCCGCGGGTGAGGAAGGCGATGCGATCGGTCAGCAGCCGGAACAGGCGCTCCAGATCCTGCCTGTTGGTGGCCAGCACGTCGAAAGCCACCAGCATCATCGCCGCCTGCTGCGGAGTCAGCACGCCAGCCTGATGGCGGCCGTAAAACGGCTGCGTCTGCCAGCGTTCGTCCTGCGGGGTCGCCAGCGGCTCTGCCGGTTTGTCCACCGCCTGCGCCAGGCGCGTGCCGCCCAGCGCCAGCGCGCCGAGGCCCAGCCCCTGCAGCAAGCGGCGGCGCGACGGCGAGGCCGCGCCCTGTGGATGCGGCCCGTTAGCCGGGCCGATCTTGTTGCTCATAGCGCGTGCCTCAGTCCAGACCCAATACGCCGCGCAGCTGCGACAAGTCTTCCGCCAGCGTGGTGATCGGCCCTTTCAGCGCGTTGCGATCGGCGTCGGTCAGCTTCTCGTAAGACGCATAACCGTCTTTGGTTTTGTACTTCGCCAGAATGCCGTCTACGGTCTTGAAGTTGGCGTCAATCTTGTCCAACAGCGGTTTGTTGGCCTTGACCAGCAGCGGGCGCAGCAGGTTGACAATCTTCTGCGCGCCGTCGACGTTGGCCTGGAAGTCCCACAGGTCGGTGCGGCTGTAGCGATCTTCCTCACCGCTGATTTTGCTGGCCGCCACTTCTTCAATCAGGCCGGCCGCCCCGCCAACCACCTTGCTTGGCGGGAAGGTCAGATCGGTCACGCGTTTTTGCAGCTCGAGGGTGTCGTTGTACAGACGATCGGCGTATTTGCCCATGTCTTGGGTGCTATTGTCGGCGAACAGCGCTTTCTCCAGGCGGTGGAAACCGGTGAAGTTGGGATCTTCCGCCTTCTTCTCGTAATCGTCTTCACGGGCGTCGATGCTGCCGTCGAGATCGGAGAACAGTTCGGCGATCGGTTCGATGCGCTCATAGTGTTGGCGCGTCGGCGCATACAGCTTGCGCGCTTGCGCCACGTCGCCGGCCTTGACCGCATCGGTGAACAGCTTGGTCTGCTTCACCAGCCCATCCACCTCTTTGGTGACATAGACCTTGTATTCGGCGATCGGGCCGACCAGATCCAGCGCGTCGGGCTTGCCGTCGCCGGCGGCGCCGGCCGCGGCGGCGACGGTCAGCTTGCCTTTCGGGTTGCTCAGCAGCCCGCAGGTCATGTCATACTCGCCCGCCTCCAGGTTGGCGGTCATTTTCTGGGTGAAGCCCGGCGCGATGTTCTCACGCTCTTCCACCACCATCACCCCTTTCAGGATTTCCCATTCGAGGTTTTTCTGGCTGGCGTTGTGCACCACAAATTGGGTTTTACCGGCCGGCACCGTCAGCTGCATCGGCTCGCACCGTTTGTCGTTAACGGTAATCTTCACCTGCGGCACGTCCGCCGCCAGGGCGTCGAGGCTCAGCGCGAACGCCGGGAGGGCCAGCAATGCTGCGTGCAACGCCTTGCGGCGGAATAACGGAGTAGACATACGAGATTCCCTATTAAAATTAATGATTGATTTTACGTTGCGCCGGGGCCGCGGTCGGCTCCGCGCGCTGCGGCAGGAAAAAGAAAATCAGCGCTGGGATCAGATACAGGAAATAGACCGCCACTTCACTCACCGTCGGCGCTTCCTGATAGCCGAAAATGCCCTCCAGCAGCGTGCCGAACAGCGAATGGGTGGACAGGGCGTTGCTGAAATCGAAGGCGATATCCTGGAAATGGTTCCACAGCCCGGCCTCATGGAAGGCGCGGATCGCCCCGGCGGCCAGGCCGGCGGCGACGAACAGGATAAACAGGCTGGTCCATTTGAAGAATTTGGCCAGGTGCAGCTTCACGCCGCCCCAGTAGATAGCCATGCCGAGCACGATGGCGGCCGCCAGGCCGAGAATGGCGCCGATCGGCGCTTCAATCCCGACGTCCTGCTGAAAGGCCGCCAGCAGGAAGAACACCGACTCCAGCCCTTCGCGCGCCACGGCGAAAAACACCATCGCCACCAGCGCCCAGCCCTGGCCTTTGCCGGAGTTGAGCGCGTGGTCGATGGCGCCTTCCAGATGCACCTTGACCGACCTGGAGACCTTGCGCATCCAGAACACCATATAGGTGAGGATGAATACCGCGATGACCGCGACGATGCCTTCGAACAGCTCCTGCTGCTTCTGCGGAAACTCGCCGGTGGTTTCGTTGATGAAGATACCCAACGCCAGGCACAGAGCGGCGGCGACGATCACCCCAATCCACACAACGCCGAGCCATTGGCCGCGCTGCGTGCGTTTCAGGTAGCTGGCGATCAGGCTGACGATCAGCGCGGCCTCCAGGCCCTCACGGAACATGATAAGGAAGGGAACGAACATAGATATTAACCCCTGAAAAGGCATCCGCCGCGAGCCTGCGCGCCCGGAATGGGCCGCAGCGCCAATGTAAAGAAAAGTAAAACACAACGATAGTGATTATCATTCTGCCGCGTAGAAATACAAGGGGAGCAAGGGTGATTTTTTCTAATCAAATGTCGCCAGGTGTTTCGGGAGCTTGCGGGAAAACTGCGGACTAACAACGATAAAGGGCGCCTTAAGCGCCCTTTGCGATCGGTGGCAGGACAAGATTAAATGGTTTTGAACTCGGCTTCCGCCCGATCGAAACGCTCGGTCATGGTGGCGGAAGGCCGGCGCCCCATCAGGCTCACCGCCACGATGGCGATGCAGCCGAACAGGAAGCCCGGGATGATTTCATACAGATCCAGCCAGGCGTACTGCTTCCAGACGATCACCGTCACCGCGCCGACCAGCATGCCGGCCAGCGCGCCGTTGCGGGTCATGCGCGACCACATCACCGAGATCAGCACCACCGGACCGAAGGCCGCGCCGAAACCGGCCCAGGCGTAGCTCACCAGGCCCAGCACGCGGTTTTCCGGGTTGGCCGCCAGCGCGATGGCGATCAGCGCCACCACCAGCACCATGATGCGGCCGACCCACACCAGCTCGCGCTGGCTGGCGCCTTTGCGCAGGAACGCCTTGTACAGGTCTTCGGTGATCGCGCTGGAACACACCAGCAGCTGGCAGCTCAGGGTGCTCATCACCGCCGCCAGGATCGCCGACAGCAGAATGCCCGCTACCCATGGGTTGAACAGGAGCATCGCCAGTTCGATAAACACCCGCTCGCCGTTCTGCGACACGTTGCCGGCCTGATCCGGGTTATTGGCGAAGTAGGCGATGCCGAAGAAGCCGACGGCGATGGTGCCCGCCAGGCACAGGATCATCCAGGTCATGCTGATGCGGCGCGCGCTGCGGATGGTGCGGTGAGAATCCGCCGCCATGAAACGCGCCAGGATGTGCGGCTGGCCGAAGTAGCCCAGGCCCCAGCCCAACAGCGACAGGATGGCGACGAAGTTCAGCCC
The DNA here is from genome assembly GCF_900187015.1 of Serratia ficaria. Taxonomy (NCBI): domain Bacteria; kingdom Pseudomonadati; phylum Pseudomonadota; class Gammaproteobacteria; order Enterobacterales; family Yersiniaceae; genus Serratia; species Serratia ficaria. The sequence goes on from NZ_LT906479.1 coordinate 3,114,184, forward strand.
TTTCAGCATATCGAGGTTGGCCGGGTTTTTCGCCTCGATCACCAGCATCGAGGTGTCGATGCCGCCGACGGCCAATATCACGAATACCGGCGTCAGGATCAGCGCGAAAATCATCAGGCTGGCCTGCACGGTGTCGGTCCAGCTGACCGCCAGGAAACCGCCGATGAAGGTGTACAGGATGGTCGCCGCCGCGCCGGCCCACAGCGCGGTTTCATAGCTCATGCCGAAGGTGCTTTCGAACAGACGGGCGCCGGCGACGATGCCGGAGGCGCAATAGATGGTGAAGAACACTAGAATGACAATGGCCGAGATCACCCGCAGCAGCTTGCTGTTGTCTTCAAAACGGCTGGTGAAGTAGTCCGGCAGCGTCAGGGCGTTGTTGTTGGCTTCGGTATGCACGCGCAGCCGCCCCGCCACCAGCTTCCAGTTCAGGTAAGCGCCGATGGCCAGGCCGATGGCGATCCAGCTTTCCGAGATGCCGGACAGGAAGATGGCGCCCGGCAGGCCCATCAGCAACCAGCCGCTCATGTCGGAGGCGCCGGCGGACAGCGCGGTAACCACGCTGCCCAGGCTGCGGCCGCCGAGGATGTAGTCGTCGAAGTTATTGGTTGCCCGGTAGGCAAGCAGGCCGATCAGCACCATCCCGAAAATGTACACCAGGAAGGTCACCAGCATAGGTGTGCTCATTATCATTTAATTCTCCACTTTCATTATTATTCGCGCTAGGCCCCCGTTGCCCTCACCCGGGCGTGGGCATAAGGAGCAGGCGCGCGATGCATTTCACTTGCCGGCACGCCGGAACGTGGCGTTACCCTATAGATAGTGCAGGTAAAATAGTTTCTGCCCGTAATTGTTGACCGTTGGCTATCCTAGATGAGCCATTCATTAACCAACAAGATATTTAACAACAAAGTTACACAAAGTTTACCCTGCGTCACATTTAGGCGCCCTTAGGGTTGCACTTTTGGCGCGCAAAACGAGTTGCACCTCCTGATTACCCTCATTTGGCGCAGGGAAAACCGATTGCGCGTGATAAAACCCGCTTCGCCCGTACGTTAAAGCAACATCCATGCCAGCGGCCGATGTTAAAAAATCGATGGAACTCACACTTCGCTCATCAGCCTGTTTTAACAAGGTTGCACAAAGTTGCAACATGCAGGATATTGTCTGCATTCTTCACACCACACATCTTACGAACCTATCCCAACAGGCTTATGTGGCCTGCCGTTTGTCTAGCCTGATGGGATAGGTTCTACACACAGGAGTTGGATTGGCATGGGCACTACCACAATGGGCGTGAAACTCGACGAAGCAACACGCGACCGGATCAAAAGCGCGGCGCAGCGCATCGATCGCACGCCGCACTGGCTCATCAAGCAGGCCATCTTTAATTACCTCGAGCGTCTCGAGAGCGGTTCCGATATTCCTGAAATCCCCGCGTTGGGTGCTGCCGGCCAGGCCGAAGCGGACGACATTATGCCGCAAGCGCAGGAAGAGTCACACCAGCCTTTCCTTGATTTTGCAGAACAAATTCTGCCGCAGTCGGTCACTCGCGCCGCCATCACCGCCGCCTATCGTCGCCCGGAGACCGAAGCGGTGCCGATGTTGCTCGAACAGGCGCGATTACCGGCCGATCTTGCCAAAGCCACCCACAAAATGGCCTATGGCATCGCCGAGAAGCTGCGGAACCAAAAAAGTGCAAACGGCCGCGCCGGCATGGTGCAGGGCCTGCTGCAGGAGTTCTCCCTTTCCTCGCAGGAAGGCGTGGCGCTGATGTGCCTGGCGGAAGCGCTGCTGCGCATTCCCGACAAGCCGACCCGCGACGCGCTGATCCGCGACAAAATCAGCAACGGCAACTGGCATTCGCACCTTGGCCGTAGCCCCTCGCTGTTCGTCAACGCCGCCACCTGGGGCCTGCTGTTCACCGGCAAGCTGGTATCCACGCATAACGAAGCCAACCTGTCGCGCTCGCTGAACCGCATTATCGGCAAGAGCGGCGAACCGCTGATCCGCAAAGGCGTGGATATGGCGATGCGCCTGATGGGCGAGCAGTTCGTGACCGGCGAAACCATCGCCGAAGCGCTGGCCAACGCCCGCAAGCTGGAAGACAAAGGCTTCCGCTATTCCTACGACATGCTGGGCGAAGCCGCGCTGACCGAAGCCGACGCCCAGGCTTATCTGGTGTCCTACCAGCAGGCGATCCACGCCATCGGCAAAGCCTCCAACGGCCGCGGCATCTATGAAGGCCCGGGCATTTCCATCAAGCTGTCGGCGCTGCACCCGCGCTACAGCCGCGCGCAGTACGAACGCGTAATGGAAGAACTGTACCCGCGCCTGCTGTCGCTGACCCTGCAGGCCCGCCAGTACGACATCGGCATCAACATCGACGCCGAAGAGGCCGACCGCCTGGAGATCTCGCTCGATCTGCTGGAGAAGCTGTGCTTTGAGCCGCAGCTGGCCGGCTGGAACGGCATCGGCTTCGTGATCCAGGCCTATCAGAAACGCTGTCCGTTCGCCATCGACGCGGTGATCGACATGGCGCAGCGCAGCCGCCGCCGCCTGATGATCCGCCTGGTGAAAGGCGCTTACTGGGACAGCGAAATCAAACGCGCCCAGATGGACGGCCTGGAAGGCTACCCGGTTTACACCCGCAAGGTGTACACCGACGTCTCCTATCTGGCCTGCGCCCGCAAGCTGCTGTCGGTGCCGAACCTGATCTACCCGCAGTTCGCCACCCATAACGCCCATACCCTGAGCGCTATCTATCATCTGGCGGGCAACAACTACTATCCTGGCCAATATGAATTCCAGTGCCTGCACGGCATGGGCGAGCCGCTGTACGAACAGGTGGTGGGCAAAGTGGCCGACGGCAAACTGAACCGTCCGTGCCGCATCTATGCGCCGGTCGGCACCCATGAAACGCTGCTGGCCTACCTGGTGCGCCGCCTGCTGGAAAACGGCGCCAACACCTCGTTCGTCAACCGCATCGCCGACGCCACCCTGCCGCTCGACGAACTGGTCGCCGATCCGGTCAGCGCCGTGGAAGCGATGGCGGCCAGCGAGGGCCAAATCGGCCTGCCGCATCCGCGCATCCCGCTGCCGCGCGAGCTGTACGGCGAAAAACGCGCCAATTCCAGCGGCCTGGACCTGTCCAACGAACAGCGTCTGGCCTCGCTGTCCAGCGCCCTGCTGACCAGCGCCACCCAGCCATGGCGCGCCGAGCCTATCATCGACGCCGAGCTGGATCAGGGCGTTGAGCAGCCGGTGATCAACCCCGCCGAACCGGGCGACGTCGTCGGCTACGTGCGCGAAGCCACCGAAGGCGAAGTGAGCCGCGCGCTCGACGCCGCGGCCGCCGCCGGCCCTATCTGGTTCGCCACCCCGCCGTCGGAGCGCGCCGCCATCCTCGAACGCGCCGCCGAACTGATGGAGAGCCAGCTGCAGAGCCTGCTGGGCATCCTGGTGCGCGAAGCGGGCAAAACCTTCAACAACGCCATCGCCGAGGTGCGCGAAGCGGTCGACTTCCTGCATTACTATGCCGGCCAGGTGCGCGATGACTTCGCCAACGACAGCCACCGCCCGCTGGGCCCGGTGGTGTGCATCAGCCCGTGGAACTTCCCGCTGGCGATCTTCACCGGCCAAATCGCCGCCGCGCTGGCGGCGGGCAACAGCGTGCTGGCCAAGCCGGCCGAACAAACCCCGTTGGTGGCGGCGCAGGCGGTGCGCATCCTGCTGGAGGCCGGCATTCCTCAGGGCGTGCTGCAGCTGCTGCCGGGCCAGGGTGAAACCGTCGGCTCGGTGCTGGTCAACGACGCCCGCGTGCGCGGCGTGATGTTCACCGGCTCTACCGACGTCGCCGGCATCCTGCAGCGCAGCATCGCCGGCCGCCTCGATCCGCAGGGCCGCCCGACGCCGCTGATCGCCGAAACCGGCGGCCTGAACGCGATGATCGTCGACTCGTCCGCCCTGACCGAACAGGTGGTGACCGACGTCGTCGCTTCGGCCTTCGACAGCGCCGGCCAGCGCTGCTCCGCGCTGCGCATTCTGTGCATTCAGGAAGACGTGGCCGAGCACACGTTGCAGATGCTGCGCGGCGCGATGGCCGAATGCCGCATGGGCAACCCGGAACGCCTGTCTACCGACATCGGGCCGGTGATCGACGCCGACGCCAAAACCGGCATCGAGCGCCATATCCAGGCGATGCGCGCCAAGGGCCGCAAGGTGTATCAGGCCGCCAAGGGCAGCGCGCAGGACGAGAAAGAATGGGCGCGCGGCACCTTCATCAAGCCGACGCTGATCGAACTGGACAGCTTCGACGAGCTGCAAAAAGAGATCTTCGGTCCGGTACTGCACGTGGTTCGCTTCCAGCGCGCCAACCTGGAAGCGCTGGTCGATCAGATCAACGCCGCCGGCTATGGCCTGACGCTGGGCATTCACACCCGCATCGATGAAACCATCGCCCGAGTGACCGACCGCGCCAAGGTAGGCAACCTGTACGTCAACCGCAACATGGTCGGCGCGGTCGTCGGCGTGCAGCCGTTCGGCGGCGAAGGCCTGTCGGGCACCGGCCCGAAAGCCGGCGGCCCGCTGTATCTGTACCGTCTGCTGGCCAACCGCCCGGACGACGCGGTGCAACGCACCCTTAACCGTCAGGATGAAGAGCGCCCGCTGGAAGCTACCGCGCGGCCGCTGTTGCTCAACGCCCATCAGGCGTTGGAGCAGTGGGCGACAGCCCAGAAACGGAGCGATCTGGCCCAGCTGGCGCAACGCTATGCGGAACTCGGCCAGGGCGGCACCGTGCGCCCGCTGCCGGGCCCGACCGGCGAGCGCAACACCTACGCCCTGCTGCCGCGCGAGCGCGTGCTGTGCCTGGCGGACAACGAGGCCGACGCCCTGATCCAACTGGCGGCGGTGCTGGCGGTCGGCAGCGGCGTGCTGTGGCCGGAAGCCGAACTGCAGCGCAACCTGTATCGCCGCCTGCCGGCCGAGGTTCAGGCGCGCATCGCCTTCTGCAAAGACTGGCAGCAGGACAAGGTCGAGTTCGACGCCGCCATCTACCACGGCGACGCCGACCAACTGCGCACCCTGTGCGAGCAGATTGCCCAACGCAGCGGCGCCATCGTCTCGGTGCAGGGCTTCGCCCACGGCGAAACCAACATCCTGCTGGAACGCCTGCTGATCGAACGCTCGCTCAGCGTCAACACCGCCGCAGCCGGCGGTAACGCCAGCCTGATGACCATCGGCTGATCGTTGTAGCTAATCACCTGAGGGCGCAGTTCAATTGAACTGCGCCCTTTTTGTTTGTATCTCCACAGCCGCGTGGCTGTGGAGATACAATGGGGGCGGGGAAGGTTGGCTACGGGCCGAACATATTCGTCTTCGGCCCGTACGGACTTACTGATTCAAGAACTTGTCGAGGAACTGCTTGGTGCGCTGATGTTGCGGATTGGCGAACAGCGCTTTGGCCGGCCCCTGCTCCACGATGCGGCCGTGATCCATAAAGATGGCGCGGTCGGCCACGTCGCGGGCGAAGCTCATCTCGTGCGTGACGATCACCATGGTGCGCTTCTCTTCCGCCAGCGAACGGATAGTGTTGAGCACTTCCCCCACCAGCTCGGGATCGAGCGCCGAGGTCGGCTCATCGAACAGGATCACTTCAGGCTGCATCGCCAGCGCGCGGGCGATCGCCACCCGCTGCTGCTGGCCGCCGGAAAGACGCCGCGGGTAAGCCTGCTCCTTGCCGTTCAGCCCAACCTTGGCCAGCAGGGCGCGAGCGCGCTGCTCGGCGCTGGCCTTGGCCTCGCCCTTGACGAACACCGGCCCCTCGATGATGTTCTCCAGCACCGAACGGTGCGGGAACAGGTTGAAATTCTGGAACACGAAACCCACCTGCTGACGCAGCGCGCGCACCAGTTTCTTCTGCTTGCTGAGGGGTTTGGAGCCGTCGATCAGGATATCACCGACGCGAATGGTGCCGGAATCCGGCTCCTCCAGCAGATTGATGCAACGCAGCAAGGTGGTCTTGCCCGAGCCGCTCGGCCCGATAATCGCCACCACCTCGCCGGCGGCCACCTCCAGATCGATCCCATGCAGCACCGTCTGACCCTTGAACTGCTTGGTCAACTGTTTAACTTCGATGGCACTCATGCGTTACTCCTGATCCTGGCGGTTGACGTGGTTTTCCAGGCGGTTTTGCAACGCGGAAAGCAGGGTCGCCATCACCCAGTAAATCAGCGATGCCGCCAGATACATGGTGAACACCTCCAGCGTGCGCGAGGTGATCAGCTGCGCCTGGCGGAACAGTTCCGGCACCTGAATGGTGGCCGCCAGCGAGGTGTCTTTCACCAGGCCGATAAAGCTGTTGCCCAACGGCGGCAAGGCGGTGCGCGCAGCCTGCGGCAGGATCACCCGGCGCAGCGTTTGCCAGCGGGTCATGCCGATGCTGGCGGCGGCTTCCCACTGCCCTTTTTCGATCGAGGAGATCGCCGCGCGCAGCGTTTCGGAGGTGTAGGCGGCGGTGTTGAGCGACAGGCCAATCAGCGCCGCCGGGAAAGGATCAAATTCGATGCCGAACTGCGGCAGGCCGTAGTAAATCATAAACAGCTGCGCTATCAGCGGCGTGCCGCGGAACAGCGAGACGTAGAGGCGCGACAGCCACGACAGCGGCCATAACGGCGAAAGGCGCATCAGCGCCAGCAGAAAACCGAGCAGCAGACCCAGCGCCATGCCGCCCAGGCTGAGCTGCAGCGTGAGTATCGCGCCCTTCAATAAAAATGGCGCTGAATCCAGCGCCAGTTGAATACTTTCGTGCATTATTTAGTTACGTCCGCGCCAAACCATTTCTCGGAAATCTTCGCCAACGTGCCGTCTTTTTGCATTTCGGCGATCGCCTGATCGATGGCGGCCAGCAGCTCAGGATTGTTTTTGCGCAGCGCCACGCCGGATTCCTGGCGCGAGAACGCCGGGCCGGCTACCGCCAGCGTATCGCCGGTCTTCTTCACCAGATCCAGCGCCGCCAGACGGTCGACCAGAATGGCGTTGATGCGGCCTACGCGCAGATCCTGGTACTTGGTCGGGTCATCGTCATAGGTGCGCACGTCCACGCCCTGCACGTTTTCACGCAGCCACTGCTCGTAGTTGGTGCCCAGACCGACGCCGACCTTCTTGCCCTTCAGATCCTCCGGCTTGGTGATGGAGCCCTCGTTGCCCTTCTTCACCAGCGCCTGGATGCCGGAAACGGTATAAGGGGTGGAGAAATCATATTTTTTCTGGCGCTCAGGGGAGATGGTCACCTGATTGATCACCACGTCGATGCGTTTTGACTCCAGCGAAGCCAGCATGCCGTCCCATTTGGTCGGGTTCAGCTTGGCCTTCACGCCAAGGTGCTGCGCCAGCGCGTTGGCGAAATCCACTTCGAAGCCGGTCAGCTTGCCGTCTTCCCCCTGGAAGCTGAACGGCGGATAGGTGCCTTCCAGACCGACAATCAGACTGCCGCGCTGTTTCACCTGCTGCAGCAGGTTGTCGGCGGCGCAGGTTTGCGCGCTTAAACCGGCGGTCAGCGCCACGGCCATCACGCCCATCAGCATCTGGCGACGAACTTTGGAAAAGATCATAAACACCCCTGTATGTTGTTTATCTTTTTTGATATCAGCACTTTAACAGTGCAGTTGCCCGCATAAAGGAATATAACCTTATAAATATAGTCCAGAATGGAATAACAAAGCGCGATCATACCTGCGGATGATAGGCGAACAGCGCCGGCGCGCCGCCGGTATGAATAAACAGGATCGGGCCCTCATCGCGGAAGCGCCGCTGGGCGATGCCGTCGATCAGGCCGGCCATCGCTTTACCGGTATAGACCGGATCCAGCAACACTCCTTCCTGTTGCGCCAGCAGCTGCACCGCCGCCGTGCCCTCTTCGTTCGGCATGCCGTACTGCGGCGCAAAATAATCGTCCCACAGCGCGATCGGCGCCAGCGGTTCGATGTTCAGCGAGCAGGCCAGCGCCTGCTGGATCTGTTCGACCTTCGGCAACTGGTCGATGGCCTTGCGCGAAACGGTCACGCCGATCAGTTCGCTCTCCGGCAACAGCTGCTGCAGGCCAACCGCCAGGCCGGCATGGGTGCCGGCGCTGCCGGACGCCACCAGCACCGAACTGAAATCGACATTGCTGCGGCGACTCTGTTCGGCAATTTCCAGCGCGCATTGCACATAGCCCAACGCACCGAGCGCATTGGAGCCGCCCACCGGCACCACGTAAGGCCGGAAGCCCTGCGCCTCCAGCCGGGTCGCCAGTTCGGCCAGCTGCTGTTGGGGATCGTGCAGCGCTTCGCACATCACCACTTCGGCATTGAACAGACCCAGCAGCAGGCGGTTGCCGTTGGTCAGGTAGTTTTCCGCCCGGGTGTCGATCGGGTTTTCGAGCAGCGCAACGCAGTGCAGACCGAGCTTGGCCGCCACCGCCGCCGTCTGGCGCACGTGGTTGGACTGGATGGCGCCGGCGGTCACCAGCGTGTCGGCCCCCTGACGCAGCGCATCGGCGGCAAGAAATTCGAGCTTTCTCAGCTTGTTGCCGCCCATCGCCATCGGCGTGACGTCGTCACGTTTGATGTAAATTTCACGGCCGAGGTAATCGGAAAGGCGAGACAGTTTTTCGAGCGGCGTGGCAGAGCCAACAAAATCCAGGCGCGGGAATTGCGCCAATCGCTGTTGCAGGTTCACTACTTCCCCCAGGGAATCAAATATCGACATCTGGCGGATAGATTTAGCAGATGTGAACCGAATAATCATCCTTTATCGCTGGGCGGGAAGCCGGCGCCTCCCCGGCCGACGCGCCGGGGAGCGGGGATCAATAGCTGCGCTGCCAGGCCAGATACTGATCGTATTTACGCAGCGCGATGCGGTAGTTGTTATGCGCCGCGGACGGCAGATCGTCGATGATGCGCTGATGGCTGGCGCTGCTGGCGAACTTGTCGGCCGGATAGTTGCGCGCCACCAGCATTTCGTCCAGCCGGCGCAGGCGCACCACGTATTCGCGGATGGTGCTGTGGCTCATTTCGGTTTGCTCAAACAGATACTGTTTGAAAGCCATGATGTCGAAATAGCTCGGGTGACTGTTGCAGGAAATTTCGCTGCAGAAGCGGCACAGCGCAGTCAGCTCCTGCTGCACGTTCAGCCAGACGTGGTCGTCGATCGGCTGATCCATGCGCGCGATGGCGTCTTTGTTGATGATCTTGCCGCGAAAAACCAACGCCATGCGGTCCAGCAGCTTGCCGCACTGGGAGCAATGCGTCTGGCTGTGTTTGTAGTCTTTCAAATAACGGCTCAGCGGCCGTTTTTTCAACAGTATTCCTGGCATAAGGGCTATCCGATAGTCGCAATGGTGTTCAGGTTGAAGGGAAAGCGGTTGATCCGCCGTCAGGACGCATTCGCCAACCGCGCCCGCAGGCGTTTGATCGCCTGGCTGTGCAGCTGGCTGACGCGGGACTCGCCCACGTCCAGCACGGCGCCGATCTCCTTCAGGTTCAACTCTTCCTGGTAATACAGCGTCAGCACCATTTTCTCGCGTTCCGGCAATGCCTCGATGGCGTCGATCACCCGTTGGCGCAGGCTGCCCTCCAGCAGATGGTGCAGCGGGTTGGCTTCCTCATGCCCTTCCAGCAGGGGCTCCGCGCTTTCGCCGTGCTCTTCGCGCCACTCGTCATAGGAGAAAAGCTGGCTGTTATTGGTGTCCAACAGAATTTGACGGTATTCGTCCAGTGAGATATCCAGCGCCTGCGCCACTTCCACTTCGCTGGCCGGGCGGCCATGGCGCTGTTCCAGCTGCCGCATCGCCTGCGCCACTTCACGCGCGTGGCGCCGCACGCTGCGCGGCACCCAGTCGCGGCTGCGCAGCTCGTCGAGCATCGCGCCGCGGATGCGCTGCACCGCGTAGGTGGTAAAGGCGGTTCCCTGCAGGGCGTCGTAACGCTCGACGGCGTTCAACAGCCCGATTCCTCCGGCCTGCAGCAGATCGTCGAGCTCCACGCTGGCGGGCAGCCTGACCTGCAGGCGCAACGCCTCGTGGCGCACCAACGGCACGTAGCGCAGCCAAAGAGAATTTTTGTCCATCACGCCTTCGGCGGTATACAGAAAGCTCACTATGTCTAAAACCTGCGGATAAGAGAGTCAGCGCTATTATCCGTAGGGGGCAAAATGCCAATCGGCTGAACAGTCGCACAAAACGGGCCTTATTTGCGCCATGTACTGGCCGCTGGCTGCGCGAGCATAAAAAAACCCCGCCGGAGCGGGGTTCTTTCGCGACAGTTAATCGGGAGAGGCGATTAACGCAGCAGGGACAGTACGTTCTGCGTAGACTGGTTAGCCTGTGCCAGAACGGAGGTGCCAGCCTGTTGCAGGATGTTGGCGCGGCTCATGTTGGACACTTCGGTCGCGTAGTCGGCATCCTGAATACGCGACTGGGACGCGGACAGGTTGTTAACGGTGCTGTTCAGGTTGTTGATGACAGAATCGAAACGGTTCTGTACCGCACCCAGAGAAGAACGCAGACCGTCAACCTGAGACAGCGCTTTGTCCAGGGTGTCCAGCGGGTTTTTCACGTCGGTCACTGCCGCGCCTTCGGTCACTTTACCATCGGCCGCAACGGTAGCGACTGCGTAAGATTTGGTGCCGTCGGCGGCAACGGTTTGCACGTAGAAACCATCTTTACCGTCTTTATCTTTACCGGCCACGACAGTCTTACCGGCTGCCAGAGCGGAGCCCGCTTTGTCGTAAGCGACATCGGCGCCGCCGGCAGTGACTTTCAGCGTACCGCCGTTGGCGACTTCGGCGCCGATTTTGGTGCCTTTTTCAGTGACGTCGAAGGTATCCAGACCCAGCTGTTTGGCGTCGATCTTTTTCAGATCGATGTCGATGGTTTCACCGTCGTTGGCGCCAACCTGAATGGTCAGTTTCTGATCGCTGCTCAGCACTTTCACGCCGTTGAAATCGGTCTGCTCGGAGATGCGGTTGATTTCGGACATGCGCTGGGTGATTTCGTCCTGGATGGACTTCAGGTCGCTGGAAGAGTTGGAGCCGTTCTGCGCCTGCACGGTCAGACGACGGATGTTCTGCAGGTTGTCGTTGACTTCGTTCAACGCGCCTTCGGTGGTCTGCGCCAGGGAGATACCGTCGTTGGCGTTACGGGAAGCCTGAGTCAGGCCCTTGATGTTAGCGGTGAAACGGTTGGAGATCGCCTGACCCGCCGCGTCGTCCTTGGCGCTGTTGATACGCAGGCCGGAAGACAGACGCTCAATCGCAGTGCCCAGAGAAGACTGAGATTTGTTCAGGTTGTTCTGCGCCATCAGCGACAGGCTGTTGGTGTTAATTACTTGTGCCATTGTATGCTTTCCTTACGAATCAGTTGCGATATTCGCATCACGGTTAAAAGGTTCGGGCTTATTTGCCCACGGCGTCAACCACCGTCCCCTCAGGTATCGGCCCTCCCCCTGCAACCTTTAGAAATTTTTCATTTTTTTTTGCGCTTTCGGCAATGGCGTAAATAGCGCGGTTTTTCCCTCCTCTATTGCGCCATCGGCTTTTTATTTTTTCGGTAAACTTTTTCTCCGCTGGGCCGATAACGCGTAAAGCGAATAAAGTCATTACCAAGGAGAATTACGAATGGCATCGATCAGTTCATTAGGCATCGGCTCAGGACTTGACCTCAACGGCTTGCTGGACAAGCTGACCAAGGCGGAACAACAGCGCCTGACCCCTTACACCACCAAACAATCGAGCTACAACGCCCAACTGACCGCCTACGGCACGCTGAAAGGCTCGCTGGAAAAGTTCGATAACCTGAGCAAAGAGCTGGCGAAGGAAGATTTCTTCAAGGGCACCACCGCCAGCGAACACGACGCCTTTAAAATCAGCACCGACGCCAAGGCGGTGCCGGGCAACTATGTGGTGGAAGTCACCCAGCTGGCGCAGGCGCAAACCCTGACCACCCAGGAGAAAATCAGCGATCAGACCACCAGGCTCGGCGCCGAGGGCGCGGCCGACCGTTCGATCAGCATCACCGCCGGCAACCCGCCGAAAGAGACCAAGATCCCGCTCAGCGACGATCAGACCTCGCTGGTGGAAATGCGCGACGCCATCAACGGCGCCAAGGCCGGCGTCACCGCCAGCATCATGCGGGTGGGCGATAACCAATATCAGCTGGCGATCGGCTCCTCCACCACCGGCGAAAGCAACCAGGTCGCCATCCAGGTCAATAACGACGCCCAGTTGGGCGGCATTCTCAATTACGACGCCACGCGCAGCACCAGCCCGATGAAGGAAACGGTGAAGGCGCAGGATGCGCAGCTGGTGGTGAACGGCACCGCCATCAAGCGCAGCACCAACTCGATCAGCGATGCGCTGCAGGGCGTGACCCTGGATCTGAAAACCAAAACCAAAGACGGCGAGCCGCAGAACCTGGTGATCAGCACCAATACCGCCGGCACCACCGACAAGATTAAGGAGTGGGTCGACAGCTATAACTCGCTGCTGGACACCTTCAACTCACTGACCAAGTTCACCCCGGTCAAAACCGGTGAGGCGCAGAATGCCAGCAACGGCCCCCTGCTGGGCGACAACACGCTGCGCGGCGTTCAGTCGTCGATTAAAAGCGCCCTCAGCGCCGCCCAGGACAACCCGGAGCTGAAAGGCCTGGGCAACCTCGGCATCTCGACCGACACCAAGACCGGCAAGCTGGAAATCGACAGCACCAAGCTGAAAAAAGCGCTGGATGAAAAGCCGGATCAGGTCACCAATTTCTTCGTCGGCAACGGCAAAGACACCGGCATGGCCACCGAGATCCACAACGAAATCCAAAGCTATATCAAGTCCGGCGGCATCATCGAGAACTCGACCAAGAGCATCAACACCAACCTCGATCGCCTGAACAACCAGATAACCACGGTCACCGCCAGCATTCAAAACACCATAGATCGCTATAAGCTGCAGTTCGTTCAGCTGGATACCATGATGTCCAAATTGAACGGCACCAGTAATTACTTAAACCAACAGTTCAAATAATTCTTTTTAACCAGGTAAAAAAACAGCATGTATAACCGTAGCGGCACTCAGGCCTATGCGCAGGTCAGTCTGGAAAGCGGCGTGATGAGCGCCAGCCCGCACCAGTTAATCGTGATGCTGTTCGACGGGGCGCTCAGCGCCCTGCTTCGCGCACGCATCCTGATGAACCAGGGCGACATCGCCGGCAAGGGGCTGGCCCTGTCCAAGGCCATCAACATCATCGACAACGGTCTGAAAAGCGGCCTGGATCACCAGCAGGGCGGCGAAATGGCCGACAACCTGGCGGCGCTGTACGACTACATGAAACGCCGGCTGATGCAGGCCAACCTGCATAACGACGATGCGGCGATCGCCGAAGTGGTCAAGCTGCTGGAAAATATTGCTGACGCCTGGCGCCAGATTGGCCCCCACTATCAACCCTCTCAGGACGCCGTGTAATGGAACGTCAACAGCAACTGTTAGCCGCATATCAACAAATTTACACCCTCAGCAGCCAGATGATCGCGCTGGCGCAAACCGGCCGCTGGGAAGAGCTGGTCGAACAGGAGCTCACCTACGTGACGGCGGTGGAAAAAACCGCCGCCTTTACCGGCCTGGTCGGCCCGTCCATCGCGCTGCAGGAGATGCTGCGCAACAAACTGCAGCAGATCCTGGATAACGAAACCGAGCTGAAGCGCCTGCTGCAGCTGCGCATGGACGAGTTGAAAGAGCTGATTGGCCAGTCGACGCGCCAGAACGTGGTCAACAATACCTACGGGCAATTTCACGACCGCGCCCTGCTGTTGGGAGAGCCGCAGGTACGATGAGATCGCAACGGATAAATATCACCCCGACACGGACGTTTTCTGTTCAGCAGGAAATTGATTTTTGATAGATAAAACACGTCGTTGTGTTTCACAACGCATGGAAAAATGTTGCTCCAGCGCTCAGCAAAGCGTAAAGATATTCTTCAGATAATGGCTGCGAAATGAATATCGATGGAACGTACAATTAATCTCTGTCCTGGAATTGGCGCATCGGCGCACATCATTCAGCATACTGAATTATTATTCCCCTCAGTTTATTTTGAGCAACCGCATCTGTATCTGATACGGCAAGGGCAAAAACGCGTGCGCTGGCGGCAGCGCGAAGTGGTGGCTCAGGCCGGCGAGCTGTTGATCATCGACGGCGGCCAAACCGTGGATGTGATTAATGGCCCCTCGGAGGAAGGCGTATTCAGCTGCCAGCTGCTGACCTGCGATCCGCTGCTGCTCAGCGCCCAACCGCCCTGCGGAGAAACGCCGCCGACAACGCCGTTCGATGCGGTGCTGGCGCTGCGCAACCTGCCCTGCGCCCTGATGCACAGCTTCGAGACCGCCAGCCTGGCGCTGGCGCTGAGACAGCGCTTTCCGGCCATTATAGTGCGCCACAAAATGTTGGAAATTCTGCTGTGGTTGACGCAGTTCGGCGTGCGCTTCATTCATAACGAAGCCCGGGATCTCACCCAGCGGGTGCGTCGCTGCCTGGCGACCGACCCACACAGCATTTGGACCGCGGCCAAGGTGGCCGAAAGCCTGTCGATGAGCGAAGTGGTGCTGCGCCGCAAACTGTCGATGGAGAACACCGCGTTGCGCAATCTGATGATCGACGTGCGCATGAGCAGCGCGCTGGCGTTATTGCAGTCCACCGACTGGCCGATTTCCGCCATCGCTCAGCACGTCGGCTATGAAAGCGCCTCGCGTTTTGCCGAGCGTTTTCGCAAACGCTTTGGCTTTGCCCCCACCGCCATCCGCGGCCACCAGCGGATCATGGAGCCCGGCGCGATGCAACCTCAGGGGATCATTTAATCGGCGAGCATGAACGCAGGAGACGCGGACGGACGCTTGCCGGCGGCACCATAAAACATCGAGGCCACCGGAGGGTGGCCTGGGGTGTTTCAATCTGGTTGTATTAAAACGCTTATTAGTACGACTAAAACCATCAGCATTAAAATGCTGAACAGTCGCCATCTGGTTTCGCTTTTACCGCTCATTACCCCGCCCAAAAATTATGACCTTATTCGCAGGCTTATAATAATTCGCCCGAGCCTGGGCCAATATGAATGACAGCGCGCTTTTTATCGCTCTGCTCCATTGATTGAAAATTCACTTGGCCCCAAACGGCTGAGGGACCCCCACTAAATCAGGGCTAATAAATTAACACCCTATTTCGATAAGCTTTAGCCAGGTGGGTAAGAGCAGCATCCAGCGTTGTTCGTTTTAAAGTCCGCATCCTGGCGGCGTCACCTCGCCGTGAGGACGGAAACTGTTTACCAGAGCCTGGTCACTCCTGTTGGGGCTGCTCCCTCAGGGGGTGACTAGCGGCAAATCAATTGATAGAATATGCTTTCAATTATCTATTCACAATAGCGATTCACCACTATGCCAGCTCGCTCTGACACGATACGCCAAATGCTCAGTCAAGGGCCGATGAAATCTCGTCAACTAATTGATATGATGGGAGTTAGCCAACCGACAATGTCCCGTGCATTGAGAAATATTGGCGATGACATTGTTCGAATCGGAGCTGGCCCATCTATTCAATACGCTCTACGCGATACCTACCGCGGATTCAGATCTGCGCCCATTTACCGTATTACCGATGAAGGGCGCATTAGGCCTCTTGGCGAGCTTATTCCGGTTCGTCCCGAGGGATTCGTCATGGTGCCAGCCGACAACGTAAGTCTCCATAGCGACGGGCTGCCGTGGTGGCTGTTTGACATGCGACCACAAGGGTATCTCGGGCGAGCCTACGCATCAACGTATGCGGCTGATCTTGGCCTGTCGGCGGACCCAGAGCAATGGACAGACTCGGATGTGGTTAAGGCGTTGCTTACTCATGGTCATGATGCTATCGGCAACCTACTGGTAGGAGAACAAGCACGGGACCGTTTCCTCGAGATGCCGGAGCCTCGTCCAGTTGAGCGAGCCACAGCGTATCCCGCGCTGGCATTAGCGGCTGCTGCCGGTGATGTACCCGGGTCATCTGCAGGCGGTGAACAGCCGAAATTTTGCACCTATACAGAACGCGGTCATGTCCTGGTGAAATTCTCGGCCCCAGACGATAACCCGGTTAGCGAACGCTGGCGTGACCTTCTGCTGGCCGAACACTTAGCGTTGAGAGTGCTTGGTGTGGAAACACAGGTACTAGATTTTGGCAGTCAGCGCTTCCTCGAGATCCCCCGATTCGACCGCGTTGGCCAACTGGGTCGTATCGGCGTCTTCTCTCTGCGGGCACTTGATGCAGAGTTTGTCGGCAATGCCAGAGCCCCCTGGCCCGTTTTGGTTGATAGCCTCGTTGCGGGAGGACATGTCCATCCTGATGCCGCAGCTGGCACCGCCCGGCTTTGGGCATTTGGGACGCTAATCGGCAATACCGACATGCACCACGGGAACTTGTCGTTCATCAGCAGCCATGGTCGCCCGTATCACCTTGCACCGGCCTACGACATTCTGCCTATGGGATTCGCCCCCAGAGCGGGCGGTGCAATAGTGAACGAGCTTCGGCCGGCGTCACTATCGGAAGTCATTAGCGGGGATGTCTGGCAGGAAACGTTGGGCCTGGCCGAGAACTTCTTTGTTATGGCCAGTGATTGCGGGCGTTTCTCCGCCCATTTCGGTCCATGCCTTGAGGCATTACGCCGTCACCTTGACGAGGCCAGAACGCGTATCGCCCGTCTAGGGTAAAAAGCGAGTTCAAATTTGCCGATCCACTCATTTTTCAACTCAATAGGGTCCAAAGCGTGCGGGTATATATGCCCGAAAAATACCAGAATCGGGCGACAGATCAGCACAACGGCATCTGAGCCAATCCCAGTACGGGTCAGTCCTTGAAAGTAGCTAGCCAACGTTTTTTGGCGAGATGCGCTTATTTGCGGCCGTGGGTCTTCCCGGCGACCAAAAGGTGTTTATGCGTTTGGCAAAAACATTCGTTGTGCCAGCCATAATGCGGGTCTGCGCAGATCGAGAATGTCACCGAGGACGGAACCCGGCCGCGATATTTTCGCTCGTTAAGGTCCTTGCTCAGCGAAATGAACAGGCTGTCGGCCGAAGGCCAGCCTTCGCTGACCTCAAGCACGCTATTGCCCCGATTTATTTCCGTCTTCAGCACTCCCTGAAGACAAGCGCATAGCCTGTCGATCATGGCTTAACCTCCAAGGCGACAATAGGATTTATCACGTTGTTACTCGGCCATTGAAGAGTAAACTTCCTCAGGATGCCTCAACGCTGGCGACGGCGGCAACCTAATCTGCAAGGTTAAAAATGAAAAAATTGCTGGTCGTGGCGCTGATTGTCGCCGCGTTGTTATATGTGTTCAAAACAGATATTCAAGTTTTCTATCTCAAGCAGATTGAATTTCAGAGCGCCAGATAGCAAAAAGCCTCCGATGGGCTTTTTGCTGCGAGAGACGGGTGCAGATGATGATGGAAATCCCATCACACCGGCATATTCATGATTTCCTGGTACGCCGCCACCAGCCTGTTGCGCACCTGCACCCCCAGCTGCAGCGATACCGACGACTTTTGCAGATCGACCATCACATCGTTGAGGCTGATGCCCGGCGCGCCCAGCTCGAAGTCCTGCGCCTGTTTGCGCGCCGCCTGTTGGGTGTCGCTGATTTTGCCGATGGCCGCCTTCAGTTCGCTGGCGAAACTGACGCCCTGCGTCGTCGGGCCCGGCCCCATCTGCCCGGCCTGAATCGCCGTCGCCTGCAGCTGCTGCAGCACCCCTTCAATCCCCTGAATTGCCATTTTGATCTCTGCCTTACTCCGTTGACGGGCGCTATGGCGTCCGACATTTCTCCGATGCTGCACAGCCTACCACAGCGGTTTTTTGCTAAATCGGTTAATTAACTGCAAAAAACCCGGCTTATCGGGCCATCGAAATCGCCGTCGCGGGCAAATAATGGCATGCCCAGAAATGGGAGCGCCGCTATTTAGAAGATATGTGTATCAGGGAGTCTGTTTTGTCACACAACGCTAACCATACCGTTCATCAGCCTGGCAGGGAGCTGCGCAGCGGCCCGCACCGGATCCTGAGCGCCATTGAAGGACCGGACCTAAAATGAGTGCCTCAATCATCGCCGGCGAAAGCCGCGACCATGGCCTGCTGGCCATCTGGAACCGTCTGCGCGCCAACCCGAAGATCCCGTTGCTGGTCGCCGCTTCCGCCGCGATCGCCATCGTGGTCGCGCTGCTGTTATGGGCAAAAAGTCCAGACTACCGCGTGCTGTACAGCAACCTGAACGATCGCGACGGTGGCGCCATCGTCACCCAGCTCACGCAGATGAACATCCCTTACCGCTTCGCTGAAAACGGCGCGGCGCTGCTGATCCCGGCGGAAAAGGTGCATGAAACCCGTCTGCGTCTGGCGCAGCAGGGGTTGCCGAAAGGCGGCGCCGTCGGCTTCGAACTGCTGGATCAGGAAAAATTCGGCATCAGCCAGTTCAGCGAGCAGATTAACTATCAGCGCGCGCTGGAGGGCGAACTGTCGCGCACCATCGAATCGCTGGGGCCGGTGCAGAACGCCCGCGTGCATCTGGCGCTGCCCAAACCTTCGCTGTTCGTGCGCGAACAAAAGTCCCCTTCCGCCTCGGTAACGCTAACGCTGCAGCCAGGCCGCGCGCTGGATGACGGCCAAATCAACGCCATCGTCTATATGGTCTCGAGCAGCGTCGCCGGCCTGCCGCCGGGCAACGTGACGGTGGTCGATCAGGCCGGCCGTCTGCTGACCCAGTCCGACGGCACCGGGCGCGATCTCAACGCCGCCCAGCTGAAATACGCCGGCGAAGTGGAAAGCCGTTTCCAGCGTCGCATTGAAGCGATCCTGGCGCCGATGGTCGGCAGCGCCAACGTGCGCGCCCAGGTCACCGCGCAGATCGATTTCGCCACCCGCGAACAAACCGACGAAGAATATCAGCCCAATCAGCAGCCGAATAAGGCCGCCGTACGCTCTCAGCAAACCAGCCTGAGCGAGCAGATTGGCGGGCCGCAGGTCGGCGGCGTGCCGGGGGCGCTGTCCAATCAGCCGAGCGCGCCGGCCAGCGCGCCGATAGAAACCGCCAAGCCCGCGGCCGCCGGCAATAACGCCGCCCGGCCGACCGCCGCCGATGCCGGCAGCCGCGGGCCGCAAAACACCCGGCGCGACGAGACCACCAACTATGAGGTCGATCGCACCATCCGCCATACCCAGCAGAAAGCCGGCGCCGTGCAGCGGCTGTCGGTGGCGGTGGTGGTCAACTACCGCGGCGCGGGCAAAGACGGCAAACCGCTGCCGATGAGCAAGGAACAGCTGACGCAGATTGAATCGCTGGTGCGTGAGGCCATGGGCTACTCCAGCAGCCGCGGCGACACCCTGAACGTGATTAACACGCCGTTTACCGATAACGAGGCCACCGGCGGCGAACTGCCGTTCTGGCAGAGCCAGTCGTTTATCGATCGCCTGCTCGACGCCGGCCGTTACCTGCTGGTGCTGCTGGTGGCCTGGCTACTGTGGCGCAAACTGGTGCGGCCGCAGCTGCTGCACCGCCAGGCGGCGCAGCAGGCCGCCATCGCCGCCGCCAATGCGCCCGCCGCCAAGCCGGCCGACGGCGGCAAACCGAGCAATGAGGAGCTGGCGCAGCGCCGCAAGTCGCAGCAGCGCGTCAGCGCAGAAGTCCAGAGCCAGCGGATCCGCGATCTGGCTGATAAAGACCCGCGCGTGGTCGCTCTGGTAATCCGCCAATGGATGAGTAACGAGATATGAGCCTGACCGGAACCGAAAAAAGCGCCATTCTGCTGATGACGCTGGGGGAAGATCGCGCGGCGGAGGTGTTCAAGCACCTCTCCTCGCGCGAAGTGCAGCAGCTGAGCGGCACCATGGCCAGCATGAGCCAGGTGTCGCACAAACAGCTGAGCGAAATACTGGGCGAGTTTGAAGACGACGCCGAACAGTATGCGGCGCTGAGCGTCAACGCCAGCGACTACCTGCGTTCGGTGCTGGTCAAAGCGCTGGGCGAAGAGCGCGCCGCCAGCCTGCTGGAAGACATTCTCGAATCGCGCGAAACCACCACCGGCATGGAAACGCTCAACTTTATGGAGCCGCAGAGCGCGGCGGATCTGATCCGCGACGAACACCCGCAAATCATCGCCACCATTCTGGTGCACCTGAAGCGCGGCCAGGCGGCGGATATTCTGGCGCTGTTCGACGAGCGCCTGCGCAACGACGTAATGCTGCGCATCGCCACCTTCGGCGGCGTGCAGCCGGCGGCGCTGGCGGAATTGACCGAAGTGCTGAACAACCTGCTCGACGGCCAGAACCTCAAGCGCAGCAAAATGGGCGGGGTGCGTACCGCAGCCGAGATCATCAACCTGATGAAAACGCAGCAGGAAGAAGCGGTTATCGATGCGATGCGCGAATACGACGGCGAGCTGGCGCAGAAAATCATCGACGAAATGTTCCTGTTCGAGAACCTGGTGGAAGTCGACGACCGCAGCATCCAGCGCCTGCTGCAGGAAGTGGAAGGCGAGTCGTTGCTGATTGCCCTGAAGGGCGCCGAGCAGCCGCTGCGCGAGAAGTTCCTCAAGAACATGTCGCAGCGCGCCGCCGACATCCTGCGCGACGATCTGGCCAACCGCGGGCCGGTGCGCATGTCGCAGGTGGAGAACGAACAGAAAGCCATTCTGCTGGTGGTTCGCCGCCTGGCGGAGAGCGGCGAAATGATCATCGGCGGTGGCGAGGACACCTATGTCTGAGCGCATTAACGCCCTGCCCTGGCAGCCCTGGTCGCTGAACGATCTGGCCGAAAAACCGCCGGCCTTCGAACCGCCGCCGCCCGTCGCGGCAAGCGACGCGGCGCCGCAGGATGAGCAAGCCGACCTGCAGCAACGGTTGGCGCAGCTGCGCCTGCAGGCCGAGCAACAGGGCCGGCAGCAGGGTTACGCCGACGGCCAGCAACAAGGCTACGAGGCCGGTTTCCAATCCGGGCTGGAGGAAGGCCGTCAGCAAGGCTTGCTGGAGGCGCAGCAGCAGCAACAGCCGCTGACCGCCCACTGGCAGCAGCTGGTGACCGAATTCCAGCATACGCTGGACGCGCTGGATAGCGTGATCGCCTCCCGCTTGATGCAGCTGGCGCTGACCGCCGCCAGGCAGGTGCTGGGCCAGCCGCCGGTGTGCGACGGCACCGCCCTGCTCGGCCAGATCCAGCAGCTGATTCAACAGGAACCGATGTTCAACGGCAAGCCGCAGCTGCGCGTGCACCCGGACGACTATCCGCGGGTCGAGCAGCAGCTGGGGGTCACCCTCGGCCTGCACGGTTGGCGGCTGCTGGCGGACGGCCAACTGCATCCCGGCGGCTGCAAGGTCAGCGCCGAGGAAGGCGATCTCGACGCCAGCCTGGCGACGCGCTGGCATGAGCTGTGCCGCCTGGCCGCCCCGGGGGAAGTGTAATGACCGCGCGTCTCGGCCGCTGGCTGAGCTCTCTCGATACGCTGGAAAAACGCATCGCCCGCGCGCCGACGGTGCGCCGTTACGGTCGGCTGACCCGCGCCACCGGTCTGGTGCTGGAGGCCACCGGCCTGCAGCTGCCGCTCGGCGCCACCTGCCTGATCGAGCGTCACGACGCCGGGGAGGTGCAGGAGGTGGAAAGCGAAGTGGTCGGCTTCAACGGCCAGCGGCTGTTCCTGATGCCGCTGGAAGAAGTGGAAGGCATAGTGCCGGGCGCGCGGGTTTATGCGCGCATCGCCCCGGAGGGCCAGAGCGCCGGCAAACAGCTGCCGCTCGGCCCGGCGTTGCTGGGGCGGGTATTGGACGGCGGCGCCAAACCGCTCGACGGCCTGCCTGCGCCGGATACCGGCTACCGCGCGCCGCTGATCACCGCGCCGTTCAACCCGCTGCAGCGTACGCCGATCGAAAAGGTGCTGGACGTTGGGGTACGCACCATCAACGGCCTGCTGACCGTCGGCCGCGGCCAACGCATGGGCCTGTTCGCCGGCTCCGGCGTGGGTAAAAGCGTACTGCTCGGCATGATGGCGCGCTACACCCGGGCCGACGTGATCGTGGTCGGCCTGATTGGCGAGCGCGGCCGCGAGGTCAAAGACTTCATCGAGAACATTCTCGGCGCCGAAGGCCGGGCGCGTTCGGTGGTGATCGCCGCCCCGGCCGACGTTTCGCCGCTGCTGCGCATGCAGGGCGCCGCCTACGCCACGCGCATCGCCGAAGATTTTCGCGATCGCGGCCAGCACGTGCTGCTGATCATGGATTCCCTCACCCGCTACGCCATGGCGCAGCGCGAAATCGCCCTGGCGATCGGCGAGCCGCCGGCCACCAAAGGCTACCCGCCTTCGGTATTCGCCAAGCTGCCGGCGCTGGTGGAGCGTGCGGGCAACGGCATCAGCGGCGGCGGCTCGATCACCGCCTTCTATACCGTGCTGACCGAGGGGGATGACCAGCAGGACCCGATCGCCGACTCGGCGCGCGCCATCCTCGACGGGCACGTGGTGCTGTCGCGCCGTCTGGCGGAGGCCGGCCACTACCCGGCGATCGACATCGAGGCCTCGATCAGCCGCGCCATGACCTCTCTGATCGACGAAGAGCACTACCGCCGGGTACGCAACTTCAAGCAGATGCTGGCCAGCTACCAACGCAACCGCGATCTGATCAGCGTCGGCGCCTACGCCGCGGGCAGCGATCCGCTGTTGGACAAGGCGATGACGCTGTATCCGCAAATGGAAGCCTACCTGCAACAGGGCATCTTTGAGCGCAGCGGCTACGACGAAGCCTGTCAACAGCTGCAGCAGCTGATTGTTTAACCACACCAGAGGCTGAGACCGATGAAATCACAGTCACCCCTGAACACCCTGCGCGATCTGGCGCAGGACGCGGTGGAACAGGCCGCACAGCAGCTGGGCCAGGTGCGCCTGGCGCAGCAGGCGGCGGAACGGCAGCTGTCGATGCTGCTCAACTACCAGGACGAGTACCGCCAGAAGCTGAACCGCCAGCTGAGCGGCGGCATGGACTCTTCCCATTGGCAAAACTACCAGCAGTTTATCGGCACCCTGGAGCAGGCTATCGATCAGCACCGGCAACAGCTGCTGCAGTGGAGCCGGAAGGTCGACCATGCGGTCAGGCACTGGCAGGACAAACAGCAGCGGTTGAACGCCTTCGAAACCCTGCACACTCGCGCCCTGAGCGCGGAGCAGCAGCGGGAGAACAAACGGGATCAAAAGCTGATGGATGAGTTCGCTCAACGCAGTGCACAAAGGAACACTAACCCATGAATCTGAACGCCCTGCCAGGCCTGGCGACAACCGGCGAAGCCGGCGGCCTGTCCGACCTGCCGCTGGATGGATCCTCGCTGTCATCCGCCTTCGCCCAACTGCTCGGGGCGCGTTTTCTGCCCGCCGGCGGCGGCAAGCTGCCCGCTGCGGCGCCGAGCGCCGACGACCCGCAGGCGCCGGCGCTCAGCCGCAGCCAGCTCAACGCGTTGTTGGCGACATTCGGCGAGCGCGATGGCCTGCTGGCCACCGCACTGCCGTGCGGCGATCGGGCCGTCAACGCGCCTGCCGACCGGCGGCAACCGGATGCGCAACAATCGGCGCCGCCTGCAACCGCAGCCGACGGCGAGCTGGATGCCGCGACCCTGCAGGCGCTGTTCGCCATGTTGCCGGCGGCGCTCGCCGCGCAACCGCCGGTCGCTTCCGGCCAGCACCACCCGAGCGCAGTCACCGATGACGGCGCCGAGCCGCCGACGGGCAGCCTGCTGAGCGCCGCCGCGCCAACGGCCCGCCCGACCGAGGCGCAACCGGGCGCCCAGCCGCCAGGCAAACCCGGGCCGAACGCGGATAACGGCGTCGCCGGCCCGGCTCAACCGCCGGCCGAACGCCCCGATCTCGCGCAGCCGAAGCCGGGAAACGAAAGCCAGCAAGCCGCAACCTTCGGCCACGCCATGGCGCCGCCGACGGGCAGCCCGCTGCAGCCGGCCCCGGCGCCCGTCGGCGCGCCGGTGAGCGCCCCGCCGACGCCGCAGCTGAGCGCGCAGTTGGGCAGCCCGGAGTGGCAGCAGGCGCTGAGTCAGCAGGTGTTGATGTTCCATCGCAACGGCCAGCAAAGCGCCGAGCTGCGGCTGCATCCGCAGGAACTGGGCGCGCTGCAGATAACCCTGAAGCTGGATGACCAGCAGGCGCAGCTGCACATCGCTTCCGCTCATGGCCAGGTGCGCGCGGCGGTGGAAGCGGCGATGCCGCAGCTGCGTCACGCGCTGGCCGAGAGCGGCATCAGCCTGGGGCAAAGCAGCGTCGGCGGCGAGCCTGCGCCGCACGGGCAGCACGGGCAGCACGGGCCCGCCGACGGCCAGGGGGGGGCGAGCTACGCCGAACGGCATGGCGACGCCAATAGCGCGGTCGAGATCGTCAGCGCGCCGGCGGCGCTGCAGCGTATGGCCGGCGCCGTCAACGGCGTCGATATTTTCGCCTGAGCCGCCGCAAACGCCCAAGCTGGCACCCATTTGCGCGTCTATTCAGGCTATTGCGCGCCGCGATAGGCGCGATAATACCGTTACCCGTCATACTTGAAGCTGCATCTTTGTTGGCTGCATTTGCGCGCCCCAGTCACATAGTTACCTATGCTCCTGGGGACTTACAAATTTGCCGCCGCGATGCAGCCCCAATTATTTGGGGTAAATCATGTCATGCGTGCGGCTTTGCCGCGCGCCATGCCCGCCGCCTCGCCGGCCGCGGGTGGAACAACAGGAATTTGATTTGGCTATGTCTCAGAATACCCTTCCGGCAGCACCGAAACGCTCCCTTCTGGTCATCTTGCTGGCGTTGATCGCCGTGGTCGCCTGCGGCGCGGCGGGTTACAGCGGCTGGCTGCTGAAGCAGCGAGCCGACGGCGCCCAGCCGGCGGCCGCCAAGGTACAGCCGCCGGCCGCGCCGGTGTTTATGCCGCTGGACACCTTCACCGTCAATCTGGTGACGCCGGACAACAACCCCGACCGCGTGCTGTACATCGGTCTGACGCTGCGTCTGCCGGACGAACATACCCGCCGCCAGCTGAACGATTTTCTGCCGGAAGTGCGCAGCCGTCTGCTGATGCTGCTCTCCCGCCAGGACGCGGGTCAGCTGGCCAGTGAACAAGGGAAACAGCAGCTGGTGGCGCAGATTAAGGACGTGCTCAGCCCGCCGCTGGTTAAGGGGCAACCGAAGCAGGTGGTCAGCGATGTGCTGTTCACCGCCTTCATACTGCGGTAATCACTATGGGCGACAGCATACTTTCACAGGCAGAGATCGACGCCTTGCTCAACGGCGACAGCGCGGGCGACGAACCCGAAGCGGTGGTCGGCCACGAGAGCGAGGTCAAGCCTTACGATCCGACGACCCAGCGCCGCGTGGTGCGCGAACGGCTGCACGCGCTGGAAATCATCAACGAACGTTTTGCCCGGCAGTTCCGCATGGGGTTGTTCAACCTGCTGCGCCGCAGCCCGGACATCACCGTCGGCCCGATCAAGATCCAGCCGTACCACGAGTTTGCCCGCAACCTGCCGGTGCCGACCAACCTCAACCTGGTGCATCTGAATCCGCTGCGCGGCACCGCGCTGTTCGTGTTCGCGCCCAGCCTGGTGTTTATCGCCGTCGATAACCTGTTCGGCGGTGACGGCCGCTTCCCGACCAAGGTCGAGGGGCGCGAGTTCACCCCGACCGAACAGCGGGTGATCAAGCGCATGCTGCGCCTGGCGCTGGACGCCTACGGCGACGCCTGGAGCGCCATTTACAAGATCAGCGTGGAATACGTGCGCGCCGAGATGCAGGTGAAGTTCACCAATATCACCACCTCGCCGAACGACATCGTGGTCACCACGCCGTTCCAGGTGGAGATTGGCGCGCTGACCGGCGAGTTCAATATCTGCATCCCGTTCGCGATGATCGAACCGCTGCGCGAGCTGCTGACCAACCCGCCGCTGGAAAATTCGCGGCAGGAGGACAGCCACTGGCGCGAAACGCTGGTGAAACAGGTGCAGCATTCCGAGCTTACGCTGACCGCCAACTTCGTCGATATCCCGATGCGGCTGTCGAAAATCCTGAAGCTGCAGCCGGGCGACGTATTACCGATAGACAAACCGGAGCGCCTGATCGCCCACGTGGACGGCGTCCCGGTTCTGACCAGCCAATACGGCACGCTAAACGGGCAGTACGCCCTGCGCGTCGAACATTTGATTAACCCTATTTTACATGCTCTGAGTGAGGAACAGCCCAATGAGTGACCCTAAGCAACCGTCTGGCGAAGGAAAGGGATCCGTAGACGATCTGTGGGCTGATGCGTTTAACGAGCAGCAGTCGACCGAGAAAGCCGGCGCGACCACCGAAGGGGTGTTCACGTCGCTTGAAGCTCAGGATGCGCTCGGCAGCCTGCAGGATATCGATCTGATCCTGGACATCCCGGTCAAGCTGACCGTCGAGCTGGGGCGCACCAAAATGACCATCAAGGAACTGCTGCGGCTGTCGCAGGGGTCGGTGGTGGCGTTGGACGGGCTGGCCGGCGAACCGCTGGATATCCTGATCAACGGCTATCTGATCGCCCAGGGCGAAGTGGTGGTGGTGGCCGACAAGTTCGGCGTGCGCATCACCGACATCATCACCCCTTCTGAACGCATGCGTCGCCTGAGCCGCTGATGACCACCGGCGCACCCGTCACAGCCCACGGCACCCAACAGCCCGCCGCGCCGGCCCTGCCGGCCGGTTCGGTGTTGACGCAGGTCAGCAGCGCGCTCGGCGGCATTCTGCTGCTGATCCTGCTGGCCGGCTGGCTGTTCCGCCGGCTGGGCTTCGCCCCGCAGGCGCGCAACGGCAAGCTGCTGAACCTGCGCGCCAGCTGCCAGGTTGGCCAGCGCGAACGCGTGGTGGTGGTCGAAGTGGCTAACACCTGGCTGGTGTTGGGGGTTACCGCCCAACGGGTAACCCCGCTGCATACCCTGCCCGCGCCGCCGCAGGAGGGGAATGCGACCGAAACGGCGGCGGCGGCGGACTTCCGCCAGCTGCTGCAAAAAGTTCTGAAACGCCCGGAAAAATCGGCATGACCGCTATTTCACCCGCCGCGCGCCGCCGCGCCGCGCGCATTTTCCCCTGGCTGGGCGCCCTGCTGCTGCTGGCCAGTCCGGCGGCGTCGGCGCAGCTGCCGGGTTTGATCAGCCAGCCGCTGGCCAACGGCGGCCAAAGCTGGTCGTTGCCGGTACAGACGCTGGTGCTGCTGACCTCGCTCAGCTTCCTGCCGGCCATGCTGTTGATGATGACCAGCTTCACCCGCATCATCATCGTGCTCGGCCTGCTGCGCAACGCCCTCGGCACGCCCTCCGCGCCGCCGAATCAGGTGATGCTCGGCCTGGCGCTGTTCCTGACGTTTTTCATCATGTCGCCGGTGTTCGACAGGGTGTACCAGGATGCCTATCTGCCGTTCAGCCAGGACAAAATCGGCCTGGACGCGGCGCTGGACAAAGGTTCGCAGCCGTTGCGCGAGTTTATGCTGCGCCAAACGCGTGAAACCGATCTGGCGCTGTACGCCAAGCTGGCCAACCAGCCGCCGCTGGCCGGGCCGGAGGCGGTGCCGATGCGCATTCTGCTGCCCGCGTACGTCACCAGCGAGCTGAAAACCGCCTTCCAGATTGGCTTCACGGTGTTTATCCCGTTTCTGATCATCGACCTGGTGGTCGCCAGCGTGCTGATGGCGCTGGGGATGATGATGGTGCCGCCGGCGACCATCTCGCTGCCGTTCAAGCTGATGCTGTTCGTGCTGGTGGATGGCTGGCAGCTGCTGCTCGGCTCGCTGGCGCAGAGTTTTTATTCGTAACCCGGCGCTGACGCCGCCTTTCAAGGAAGCATAATGACACCCGAATCGGTCATGGCACTGGGCACCGAAGCGATGAAAGTGGCGCTGGCGCTGGCCGCGCCGCTGCTGCTGGCGGCGCTGATCAGCGGCCTGGTGGTCAGCCTGCTGCAGGCCGCCACCCAGATCAACGAAATGACGCTGTCGTTCATTCCCAAAATTCTGGCGGTGTTCGCCACCATCGTGATCGCCGGCCCCTGGATGCTGAACCTGCTGCTGGACTACATGCGCATGCTGTTCAGCAACCTGCCCAATTTGATCGGCTGACCGTGCTCACCGTCGACAGCGCCCAGTTCGGCGTATGGCTCAGCCAATATTTTTGGCCGCTGCTGCGCATTCTGGCGCTCATCGGCACCGCGCCGGTATTCAGCGAGAAGCAAATCAGCAAAAAGGTGAAAATCGGCCTCGGCGGCCTGATCGTGATCCTGATCGCCCCGACCCTGCCTACCAGCAATATCCCGATCTTCTCCGCCGCCGGTCTGTGGCTGGCTGTCCAGCAAATCCTGATCGGCGTGGCGCTGGGCCTGACCATGCAGTTCGCCTTCGCGGCGGTGCGGCTGGCCGGCGAGGTGATCGGCATGCAGATGGGGCTGTCGTTCGCCACCTTCTTCGACCCCAGCGGCGGGCCGAACATGCCGGTGCTGGCCAGGCTGCTCAACCTGCTGGCGATGCTGCTGTTCCTCAGCGTTGACGGCCACCTGTGGCTGATTTCCCTGCTGGCGGACAGCTTCCACACCCTGCCGGTCCAGACCCGGCCGCTGAACGGCAACGGCTTCCTGGTGCTGACCCAGGTCGGCTCGCTGATCTTCATCAACGGCCTGATGCTGGCGCTGCCGCTGATCTGCCTGCTGCTGACGCTCAACATGGCGCTCGGCCTGCTCAACCGCATGACGCCGCAGCTGTCGGTGTTCGTGATCGGCTTCCCGGTCACCATGACCATCGGCATCATGACCCTCGGCATGATGATGCCGATGCTGGCGCCGTTCTGCGAACACCTGTTCGGCGAGGTGTTCGACCGCCTGGCGGCGGTGGTCGGCGGCATGACCTTCTGAATCCCCCTCTTCCCGCTCTTTCCGCGGCGCGCCGCAAGACAAAATGGCAAGAAACCGGCTTTATCGGAACAAAAGCGTGATAAACCCCGGTTATCCGCATTAAGGTCCAAAAGCCCGCCACGGCTTGAATAATAAAATACCCGCCCTAGAATAGACCTGAAATAAAATACAAGTGAGGTTTTATTATGAGAGGAAAGTTATAACCCGGCAATAACACGGCGACCGATAAATATCGAATTATTTCATCACCTGCTTATTAAACAGGTGCCGGCCCCGGCACGTCATAAACCCGGCGACCCGCCGCAGGCGAGGCATACCCCCCCGATAGCCCCAGGAGTGATATCATGATCAAGGCGAAAACCAACCGTAAGGCCAGACGTTTATTTGGCATGAGCCACTGGCAGAGCAACCGCTTCAAAATTGCCTTTGACGAAACGCCGGATGGCGGCGAATGGAAAGTGATCAAGAAAAAGAAATAACGCCACCCTCTTCAGTCAGTTAAAAATAATATATTCAACAAGGTTTTCCCGGCCAGAAGCTCAATAATACCCTTAGGTATTAACTCCGGCCGACCGCCTTATTATTGTTTTCGTTCCTGAAGAAAAAAAGGCACGTCACTCAAGCTTTTCGTGGGAGAAAAAGTGACGTGCCAAACAAGTGCGCCCGGTTTCAAGAATTCCCTACCCCTGCCTCGCAGCGATAGCGTTTTCTAAGCGCACCCAAGGGAAACCCGCCGTGACGACACGCCGGGGTAGTGCCCGATTAACGGTTCATCTGGAACAGCGACATGCCCTGCATATCGCCGAAGGTTTTGTACGACGCCTGCAGCGCCGCCTGCTGCATAAAGTAAGCGGAGATCGACTCGGCCAAATCCGCATCCGTCAGCGCGCTCATCTGCACCTGATTGGTCATGTCGCGTTCCTTGCCGATGCTGTCCAGCTGATCCATCTCCTGCAGCTGGCTACCCAACTCGGCGCGCACGCTCAGCACCTTGTTGTAGGAGTTGTCCATGCCGCGGTTAGCCTTGGCCAGCGCATCGGCGACCTGTTGTTGGGTGGCCTCGTCGGCATCCTGCAGCGGCGTTTTCAGCGCTTTCAGCGCAATGTCGATGCTCTCGAAGACGTTGGCCACCGGCGCGCTGCCGTCCGGCTCGGGTTTCGGGTTGCTGGTCAGCGACATGAACACCGTATTGCCGGTATGGCCGATGGTCATGGTGCGGTTGGCGTCCACCTTCTGCTCGACCGCCCTGTCGCCGCCCTGGTAACTCACCGCGCCGCCCTGGTCGACGAACGGCGGCTTGTCGTTCATATAGCCGCCGAACATGTAGCGCCCGTTGCCGTCGGTGCTGTTGGCCTGGTTGAGCAGCTGATCTTTCAGCCCCTGCAGTTGGGTGGCCAGCGAATCGCGGTCGTTATCGCTTTCGGTGCCGCCGGCGTTGACGATCAACGCCTTGATGTCCTGAATGGTCGAGGTGGCGCCGGCCAGCACGTTTTCTTCCATCGAGACGTTCTGCCGGGCGAAGGTACGCGCCAGCGTATACTGGTTGTTCTCGGCCTGCGACTGCGACAGCATCACCGCCTGCGATGCCGCCAGCGGATCGTCGGAGGGATTGATCACCTTCTTGCCGGTTGAAAGCTGCTCTGCGGCCTTCATAAACAGCGACTGGTTGCCGGTGATGCCGGCCATGTTCTGCTGATACATCATGCTGGTGCTCATGCGCATGCGGTGGTTTCCTCAAAATGAGCCGCCGCGCCCGCGTCGGGGCCCGGCCGGCAATGAAATCAACGAATGTTCAACAGCGCGTCGAACATCGAGCTGGCGGTTTGAATCACCTGCGCGTTAGCCATGTAATACTGCTGGAAACGCAACAGTTCACCGTACTCTTCGTCCAGGTTGACGCCGGAGATCGACTGCTGTTGCTGGGTCAGCTGCGTCACGATGTTGGCCTGCGAGGTGGTGGCCACCTTGGCGGAGGCGGTCTGGTTGCCGATGCTGCTGACCATGCCGGCGTAGGCGCCGCTGAAGGTCGCTTTGCCGTCCACCAGCTTCTTGGTTTGCAGATCGATCAGCTTCTTGGCGTTCTCGTTGTCGCCCCGACCGCTGTCGTCCTTGCCGGCGGCGGCGATTTTCGACGAGTCGCTGAGGGCGACCGTCAGGCTGCCGGCCACGTCGCTCACCGGCTTCACGGTGAAGCTGTCCTTGGCCCGGGGGGTGCCGTCGATGCCGATCTGCAGCCCGTCAAAGCTCAGCGTCGGCTTGCCGTCGGCGTCGGTGCCCGCGGTGGCGTTGACCTTGACGTTGTCCGGCAGCCGGCTTACCTGCCAATTGCCGCCGTCGAACTCGACGCGATAGTCGTTGGCCTTCACCTTGCCGGTATCGGTATAAGACACCGACAGCGCGGCGTCGCCGGCATTGCGGGTATTGTCCACCACCCGGCCGCCGCCGAAGCTGAAGAAATCGGCGCCGGCGTCGCCGTTCAGATCGAAGCCTGCGCGGTGCTGTTGGTTAAAGTTGTCCGCCAACGCCAGCGCAATCTGGCCCAGCTGATTGCGCGCGCCGTCCAGCGTTTCGCTGCGGAACTTCAGCACGCCGCTCAGGCTGCCGCTGTTGATCTGCCCTTCCGGCACTTCGCTGGCGCCGTGGCCGCGATCGTAGCCGAGGGTCAATCGGGAAGGATCGCTGCCGGAAGGCACCGCCGCCACCTGATAAGTGGCGCTGCCCTGCACCAGGGTCAGGCCGTTGGCGAAGGAAAGGGTGTAAGCGTCGCCATCCTGCTGGGTCACCTGCACGCCAACCACCTTGTTCAGCTCGGTCACCAGCTGGTCGCGCTGATCCAGCAGGGCGTTCGGTTCGCCGCCGCTGCCGCGCAGGCGGGTGATTTCGTCGTTCAGCCTGGCGATCTGCTGGCTATAGCCGTTGATCTGCTGCGCGCTGTCGCCGATCTGCTGATTGACGCCGCTGTCCATATCGCGCAGATATTTATCGGTGTTGTTGAACTGGTTAACCAGGCCGTTGGCCTTGCCCAGCACCGTCTGGCGCGCCGCGTCGTCGCCGGAGTTGCTCACCAGATTCTGCAGGTTGGTGAAGAAATCCTGCATGTTGGTCGACAAGTTGTTGGTTTTGCTCGCCAGCAGGTTGTCGATCTGGGAAATTTTTTGGTAATAGGCGCCCTGCGCCTCGGCATTGCCCTGCGCGCTGCGCAACTGGTTGCTGATGAACTGGTTGTATTCGCGGTTGACGCTGGTGACGGTGACGCCGTTGCCGATAAAGCCGTTCATGGTGCTCAGGCCGCCGTTCTGCGCCAGGATGGCGGTCTGGCGGTTATAGCCGGCCACGTTGTAGTTGGAAATGTTGTTGCTGACGGTGCTGAGCGCCACCTGAGCCGCATTCAGCCCGCTCATGGCGGTGTTGATTAAGCTATTGGACATCGGGATTCCTTATGCTGCGGCGCCTGCGGCCCACAGGGTTCAATTAATCTGCTGAGCCTGTTCGCTCAGCCTGTCTCGGTTATCGGCAAAAACGGGAAAAACTTGAGGAAAAAAAGCGGCCATGCGGTCAGCATCCAGCCAGCCTTCATTACCGCCCATCCCCTAAATAATCGGCGTCGCAGCAAGGCGACAAGCAAGGGCGTCCCCGGGAGCCTGGTCAAACCGAGTGACCGGGGCAAGCTTGTGCAGTCAACGCCGCTGCGGCGTCAAGAATGACGGGGCTTTAGAACAGATCTTTCAGATCGTGGGTATAGGCCCGCACCGCCTGCTCGCCGGCGCTCTTCATCTGCCGGATCACGCCGACCAGCTTGCTGGCGTACTGCGGATCGGTGGCGTAGCCCGCCCGCTGCAGGGCGTGCGCCGCCTGCTCCGGGCTGCGGGCGGCGGCCACGTCGGCATAGCGCGGGTTGCTGGTCAGCAGCCTGACGTAGTCGGCGATCGCTTCGACGTAAGATCCGTAAACGCGGAATTTCGCCTTGATCTTCTTCGCCGCCCCCTGCTCGAACTCGGTGGTGGTGATTTCCGTTACCGGGCCGCTCCAGCCGGCGCCGGCCTTGATACCGAACAGGTTGTAACTCGGCGCGCCGTCGGCGGTCGGAATTTCGCGCTGGCCCCAGCCGGATTCCAGCGCCGCCTGCGCCACGATCAGCTGATGCGGAATGCCGCTCTGCTGGCTGGCGACACGCGCCGGGATCGCCAGGCGAGCGACGAAGTTGCCGTTGTTCAACGACAGCGGCGAGACCGCCGGCGGCGCTTTCGGCACCGCCCGGCGGAGGATCTGCTCCAGCGCCGGGTTCGGCAGCGTCCGCAGTACCTCATGATCCAGCGCCATCGGCGACATGCCCGCCGTTTCGCTCGGCACGGCGTTGGCGTTGCTCATCTGCCTGACCATCATATCGGCCAGCCCCAGCCCTTTCTGCGACATCTGCTGGGCGATTTGCTGGTCATACATCGAGGTATAAAGCCGGGTTTGATCGCTGCTCAGCACCCCGTCCTGCGGCAGCGCGGCGCGCATGCTCTTCAGCATCATCTGCACGAACATCCCCTCGACCTGCTGCGCCACCTGCTTCAGGTTGCCCTGCGGGTCGGCCGCCGCGTCGCGTTTCAAGCCGTTCAGCGCCTGGGCATCATAGGCCGCGCCCGACATGGCCATCAGATCGCCGGCCATCAGATAATTTCCAGCTTGGCGCGCAGGCAGCCGGCGCTCTGCATCGCCTGCAGGATCGACATCAGGTCGATCGGCGTGGCGCCCAGCGCATTCAGCGCGCGAATGACGTTGTTCAGATTGGCGCTGGCGTTAACCTTCTGCAGCGATCCGCCCTGCTGCTGCACCGATATCTGGGTGTTCGGCGTCACCACCGTCTGCCCGCCGCCAAACGGCGTATTCGGCTGGCTGACGGTATTTTGCCGATCGACCACCACCGACAGGTTGCCTTGCGCCACCGCGCAAGAGTCCAGGATCACATCGCGGTTCATCACCACCGAACCGGTGCGCGAGTTGATGATCACCTTGGCGTCGATCGCCCCGACGCTGACGTTGATATTCTGAATTTCCGCCAGGAAGCGCACCTGCGAGCTGTTGCCCTGCGGCACCAGCACCTGAATGGTGCGGGCGTCGAGCGGTGAAGCGGTGCCGCCGCCGCGCTGGCGGTTGATGGCGTCGCTGATCTGCTGCGCCAGGGTGAAGTCTTCGTCATTCAGCTGCAGGTTGATAACCCCGCCGCTGCCGAAGGTGGTCGGCAGTTCGCGTTCGATGGTGGCGCCGTTGCTGATGCGCCCGCCCGCCAGCTGATTGACCTGCACGCTGCTGCCGCCGGCCGTCGCGCCGGCGCCGCCCACCAGCACGTTGCCCTGCGCCAGCGCGTAGACCTGGTTATCCACGCCTTTCAGCGGCGTCATCAGCAAGGTGCCGCCGCGCAGGCTTTTGGCGTTGCCCATCGAGGACACCACCACGTCGATATTCTGCCCGGTGCGCGAAAACGGCGGCAGCCTGGCGGTCACCATCACCGCCGCGACGTTTTTCAGCTGCATGTTGGTGCCCGGCGGCACGGTGATGCCCAGCTGCGACAGCATGTTGCTCAGGCTCTGGGTGGTGAACGGCGTCTGCATGGTCTGGTCGCCCGAGCCGTCCAGCCCCACCACCAGCCCATAGCCGATCAGGGCGTTGTCGCGCACCCCTTGCACCGTCACCAGATCGCGGATGCGCTCCGCCGCCGCCGCCAGACTTATCGTTCCGATCAGCAAAGCCATCAGGAATTTTTTTATCATTGGAACCTCATTCGCCTTAGCCAAAAAGCGTTATAGCCTGAACTCAAAACGGGGAAACATTTAAGAAGAAGCGCTGCAGCCAGCCCATGGTTTGCGCCTCGTTGATATAGCCGTTGCCGACGTATTCGATGCGCGCGTCCGCCACCTGGGTGGAGGTGACCGAGTTATTGCCGCTGATGGTGCGCGGGTTGACCACGCCGGAAAAACGGATGAACTCGGTGCCCTGATTGATGGCGATCTGTTTTTCCCCCACCACGTGCAGGTTGCCGTTGACCAGCACCTGATTGACCGTCACGGTGATGGTGCCGCTGAAGGTATTGTTAGCGTTGGCCCCGCCCTTGCCGCCGAAGGTGCTGTCGCCGGAAATGTCCATGTCGGCGCGCGCGTTGCCCAACAGGCCGTCCAGATAGCGCGGCGAGGTGGCGACGCCGAATTTGCTGGCGCCGTTGCGGCTGGCGTTGGCGGAGGAGCTTTTGCTGGCGCTGACGTTTTCCTGCAGCACGATGGTCAGGGTATCGCCGACGTTGCGCGGGCGGCGATCTTCAAACAGCGGCTGATAGCCGTAGTTCATCGGCTGCACCGTCTGGAAAATTGAGCCGTTCGGCACCGGCGCCCCCGCCGGCGCGGGCTGCGCCGTGGTCGCACCGTCCACCAGCGGTTTGTGCGGTATGTAAGCGCAGCCGCTCAGCGTCAGCATCACCATTCCCGCCAGCCAGCGTTGTCCCTGCCGCGGCAGGATTGCCATCGAATATGTGGTTACCACGGGTATCGCCTTTGTTTCACTAAATGGGGTTACGGGCGCAGCAGGCTGCGCCCGTCAATTACAGCTGCGTCAGTTTTTGCAGCATCTGATCGGAGGTCGATACCGCCTTGCTGTTGATCTCGTAGGCGCGCTGGGTCTGGATCATATTGACCAACTCTTCCGCCACGTTGACGTTGGAGGTTTCCACGTAGCCCTGATACAGCAAGCCGGCGCCGTTCAGCCCCGGCGTGCTCTCGTTCGGCGCGCCCGAGCTTTCGGTTTCCTGATACAGATTCTCGCCGACGCTTTCCAGGCCGCTGTCGTTGACGAAGGTGGTCAGCGTCAGTTGCCCTACCTGCTGGGCGGCGGTTTGCCCCTGCTGGGTGACGCTGACGATGCCGTCGCGCCCGACGGTGATGCTCAGGGCGTTGGCCGGAATGGTGATGGCCGGCTGCACCTGAAAACCGCTGGCGGTCACCAGTTGGCCGTTCTGATCGATCTGGAACGAGCCGTCGCGGGTGTAGGCCTGGCTGCCGTCCGGCAACATCACCTGGAAGAACCCCTGCCCTTTAATGGCGACGTCCTTGCTGTTGTTGGTCTGCGACAGGTTGCCCTGGCTGTGCAGGCGTTCGGTAGCGACCGGGCGCACGCCGGTGCCGATCTGCAGGCCGGAAGGCAGCGTGGTTTGCTCGGAGGACTGCGCCCCCGGCTGACGCATGGTCTGGTACAACAGGTCTTCAAACACCGCGCGTTGGCGTTTGAAGCCGTTGGTGCTGACGTTGGCCAGGTTGTTGGCGATCACGTCCATATTGGTCTGCTGCGCGTCCAGACCGGTCTTGGCAATCCATAACGATGGGATCATTGATTATTTCCTTGCTGCTTAACTCAATGAGAGCAATGAGTTGGCGCGCTGTTCGTTTTCATCCACGCTGTGGATGACCTTCATTTGCATTTCGAAACGGCGGGCGTTGGCGATCATGTCGACCATGGTCTCCATCGGCTTGACGTTGCTGCCTTCCAGCACCCCCGGCATCACCCGCACCAGCGGATCGTTCTGCAGCAGGTTGCCGCGCTGCCGCTGGGTTTCCGGCGTTGGCCGGAACAGACCGTCGTCGCCGCGCATCACCTCGCGCGCGTCGGCCTTCACCAGTTTCAGGCGGCCAATCTGCGCGATGGTGTTCGGCGGGTCGCCGGCATTCAGCGCCGAAATGGTGCCGTCGGCGGCGATGGTTACCTCCGCCGACGGCGGCACTTCGATCGGCCCGCCGTCGCCCATCAGCGGCATGCCCTGCACCGTCAATTGCCCGGTGGAAGAGATCTGGATATTGCCGTTGCGGGTGTAGGCCTCACCGCCGCCCGGCAGGCTGACCGCCAAAAAACCGTCCTGCTGCAGCGCCACGTCCAGCGGGCGCGCGGTGTAATTCAGCGCGCCCTGGCTCATGTCGGCGCCCGGCGTCGAGGCGGTGACCAGCGTACGGGTCGCCAGGCTCGGGCCGTCAACCGGCACCGCGCGCAGCGCCGACAGCTGGGCGCGAAAGCCCGGCGTCGCGGCGTTGGCCAGGTTGTTGGCGGTGACCGCCTGTTGGTCCAGCGTCTGCCGCGCCGCACCCATCGCGGTATAAATCGCGTGATCCATAAATCAATCCTGTTAGCGCAGGCTGACCAGCGTCTGCAGGATCGAGTCCTGCGTCTTGATGGTCTGGGCGTTCGACTGATAGTTGCGCTGGGCGACGATCATGTTCACCAGCTCCTGGCTGAGATCGACGTTGGACGACTCCAGCGCGCCGCTGGCCAGTTTGCCGAGGCCGCCGCTGCCCGCCAGGCCGACGCGCGGCTGGCCGGAAGCGCCGGTTTCCTGCCAAACGTTATCGCCCTGCGAAGACAGGCCTTCCGGGTTGGAGAAGTTGGCCATTACGATCTGGCCCAGCACCTGGGTCTGCTGGTTGGAATAAATCCCCACCACCGTGCCGTCGTTGTTGATCTGGAAGTTGGTGTATTCGCCGGCGGCATAACCGTCCTGCGCCACCTTGCTCACCGAGTCGCTGCCGACGTTTTGCTGCATGCTGCCGGCGAAGCTCAGGGTGAAGTTCTGCGCCGGCGCGCCGTCTTTGGCGGCCATCGGGATCAGCATGTTGAAGTCGCCGGCGGCGCCCTGGGCGCTGGTGGTGCTCACCAGGTTGCCGCTGGTGCTGAATTCCATGGTGCCCGCGTCTACCGGCGCCGCGCTGCCGTCCTGGGTATAGACCTGCCACTTATTGTTTTCGGTCTTCACGAAGTAGGCGTTGATGTTGTGCGCATTACCCAGCGAATCGTAGGCGGTGATGGTATTGACGTAGTTGTAGCTGTCCTGCTTGGTCGGATCGAAGGTCTTGTTTTCCGGCACCTTGTGGGTGGATTTCAGGTTGGCCACCATCTCGCCCGAGGTGGACGCCTTGGCGTTCATCATGCCTTCGGGAATGCTCAACGGCACCGGGTTGGCGCCCTGTTGAATGGTCGGCGGCGTGCCGGCCGCCGGGTAACCGGTCAGCTGCAGCCCCTGCATGTTGGTCAGGTTGCGGTTCTCGTCCAGCTTGAACTGGCCGTTGCGGGTGTAAAAAATGCCGCCGTCCTTGTCCTGCATGCGGAAGAAACCGTTGCCGGTGATGGCGACGTCCAGCGCGCGGCTGGTGCCGGTGGTGGTGCCGCCCTTGAAGTTCTGGGTGATGCCGGACACCTTGACGCCCAGCCCGACCTGCGAACCGGCGAACATGTCGGCAAAGGACACGCTGCCGGATTTGAAGCCGGAGGTGGCGGAGTTGGCGATGTTGTTACCGATCACGTCCAGGTTGGTTGCTGCCGCGTTCAAGCCGCTGACTGCCTGAGAAAAGGCCATGTTATTCTCCGAATAGTGGTCAGGCTATCGTCCGATTGAGCCTGATGAAACAAGGAATGGGGTTATAAAATCTGTCGCACTTCTTCCAGGGTGGCGCTGCCCGCCAGGCCGAGATCCAGCCTGGCGCCGTTCGCGTCGCGGATCACGCCGTTGACCATGCCGAAGTGCAGGCTGCGCGCCACCAGTTGCTCGCCGTTGCCCTTGGCGTTGACAGCCACTTTGTAGGCGCCGTCGGGCGCGGTGCTGCCGTCGTCCAGCGAACCGTCCCAGGTAAACGCGTGCACGCCGGCGGTCAGGCCGCCGATCTCGATGGTGCGCACCACCTGGCCGCTGGCGTTGGTGATGGTGGCGGTCACCCGATCGGCGGCGCGCTCCAGCTCGACGCCAAACGGCGTGGTGCTGATCTTGCCGTCTTTGCTGCCCGCCAGGATGTTGTTGCCGGGCACCATCACCCCGTGGCCAATCAGCGCGCTGGCCTGCAGCGACTGGTTGCTGTTGATTTGGCCTGAGATGGAGCCCAGCGTGGTGTTGAGCTTCTCGATGCCCTGCACCGTGTTGATCTGCGCCAACTGCGAGGTCAGCTCGTTGTTCTGCATCGGGTTGGTCGGGTCCTGATTCTTCAGCTGCGCCACCAGCAGCGTCAGGAAGCTGTTGCTCAGGTCCTGGCTGTTGGTGGTTTTGCCGTTGGCGCCGATGAGCGTGTCATCCAGCGATGCATTGGTAGTTGGGGCCACTGACATGGCGATATCTCCCGGTTACTGACCCAGCGTCAGGGTTTTCATCATCATCGACTTGGTGGTGTTAAGCACCTCGACGTTGGCCTGATAGCTGCGGGAGGCGGAAATGGTGTTGACCATCTCGCCCACCACGTCGACGTTCGGCATGCGCACATAGCCCTTGGCGTCCGCCAGCGGGTTACCCGGCTGATACACCAGCCGCTCCGGCGCCGGGTCGTCCACCACCTGCGCCACTCGCACGCCGCCGGTCGGCTGGCCAGGCGCCGCCGCCACTTCGAACACCACCTGCTTGGCGCGATAGGGCTGGCCGTCCGGGCCGGTTACGCTGTCGGCATTGGCCATGTTGCTGGCGCTGACGTTCAGGCGCTGCGACTGCGCGGACAGGGCCGAGCCGGAGATATCGAAAATATTCAGTAAAGACATGAGCCTTATCCTTGTTGCAGCACCGACATCATCCCTTTGATCTGACCGTTGATCAGCGTCAGGTCGGTCTGATATTTCAGGCTGTTATCGGCAAAATGGGTACGCTCGCGATCCATGTCCACCGTGTTGCCGTCCATCGACGGCTGATCCGGCACCCGGAACAGTAAATCGAGCTGCGGCGGCTGCATGTTCTGCGCCGGTATGTGGCGCGCCGCCGTCAGGTTAAGCGCGATGCCGCCGCCGCTGACGCGCCCCTGTTCCAGCACTTTATTCAGCTGGCTGGCGAAATCGATATCCCGCGCCTGATAGCCCGGTGTGTCTGCGTTGGCGATGTTAGCGGCCAAAATTTCCTGCCGCCGGGCGCGCAAGTTCAGCGCCTCTTGACCAAAGCGCAGAGCAGCGTCCAGTTTGTCGAGCATGCCCCCTCCGCGAGGTTAGAATTTGGAGCCGACAGCATAAACGCCCGCAGCGCCAGCCTATCGCGGGAATAAGGGCAAAATGGGTCGCTATTTGTCTGCTTAGCCAGCGCGTCGTACGGGTACACTTACGCGCATCCCGATGAAGCTTGAGAAGAGAATGATGAAAGGTAAAATGCTGCTGCTTGCCGGGCTGCTGTGCAGTCCTGGCGCCCGCGCCGAAGGTCTGGCGACGCAAATCGAAAGCTTCATCAAGGGGCGCTTCACCGACGCCGCGGTGCAGGTCAAGGTGCGGGTGCGCACCCCGCCGGCGCAGTGGCCGCAGTGTGCGGCGCCGCAGCTGTCGCTGCCGTCGAACGCCCGCTCATGGGGCAATATCAGCGTCTCGGTGCGCTGCGGCCAGGAACGGCGCTTTATTCAGACCCAGGTGCAGGTGATCGGCCGTTATCTGGTCTCGGCGCGCGGCATCGGCGCCGGCAGCCGCCTGACTGCGGCGGATCTGCAGCTGAAAACCGGCCGGCTGGATACCCTGCCGCCGCGCACCCTGACGACAACCGGCAAAGCGCTCGGCGCCGTCAGCCTGCGCAATATCAGCCCCGGCCAGCCGCTGACCTTCGCCATGCTGCGCCGCGCCTGGGTGATCAAGGCCGGTCAGCGGGTGCAGGTGAGCGCC
Source organism: Serratia ficaria (assembly GCF_900187015.1). Taxonomy (NCBI): domain Bacteria; kingdom Pseudomonadati; phylum Pseudomonadota; class Gammaproteobacteria; order Enterobacterales; family Yersiniaceae; genus Serratia; species Serratia ficaria. The sequence continues at coordinate 3,154,781 of NZ_LT906479.1, forward strand.
CGGGGAGAGGGGTTCAACATCAGCGGCGCCGGCACCGCGATGAACAACGCCGCCGCCGAAGACGGCGTACGCGTGCGCATGGCGTCGGGCCAAATCGTCAGCGGCGTCGCCGGCGAGGATGGCGGCATCCGCATTGCGTTATAAAAGTGTAAAGGTTTGCCGAACCTTGCCGATAAGAAAAATAGAGGCAGTATTTTATTGGCCACCAGGGCCGCAAAATTATCATTGCAGCGCCGTCGCCGCTACGGCGATGGCGCAGATGGAGATTGACCATGAGTATCGATCGCACCCAGCGGCTGCAACCTGTTCCAACGGTGCAACCGCGTGAAACTCCCGCCGACAATCCGCTTCAGCCGCGCAAAGCCGCTACGGCGGAAACGGCCGTCGGCGGCACCCAGGTAAAGCTGAGCGATGCGCAGGCGCGCCTGATGCAGCCGGGCACCCAGGATATTGACATGGGCCGGGTAGAAGCCATCAAGCAGGCGATCCGCAGCGGCGAGCTAACCATGGACGCCGGTAAAATCGCCGACGCGCTGCTGCAGGATGCGCAACGCGATGGCCACTGGAACGCCGGGCGCGACTGAACGCGCAGCGGCAGGGAAAATCTGAAGGATAATCAACCACCATGGAAAACCTGGCAAAACTGCTGGATAAGCTGCTGGAAACGCTGCAGGCGCTGGATACGGTGCTGGCGGAGGAACACCATCTGCTGTGTTCGGGCCAGTTGCCCGGCGTGGCGCTGCAGCGCGCCACCGACGCCAAGAGCCAGCTGCTGGCCACCGTCGCCTACCTGGAGCAGCAGCGCCTGGGTGCCGAAAACGCCCACCGGCAACGCGCGCCTTATGCCGACCAGCCCCCGCTGGCGGATCGTTGGCAACGGGTGCAGCAACTGAGCCAAACGCTGCGCGAGAAGAACCAGCACAACGGCATGTTGCTCAATCAGCAGATCGATCACAACGCCCAGGCGTTGGCCATCCTCAGCAAAAACAGCAAATCGCTGTACGGACCGGATGGCCAATCGCGCGGCAATAGCCTGCTGGGGCGTAAAATCGGCGTCTGAACCCTCTTCTTCGCCCGGGGCCGCCGGGCGTGCGCAGCCGATCGCACCATCACTCTACACTCTGCCGTTTACCGCTGTTTATTCGCGCAGCATCACGCATCCTTTACGTTAACGCCTTGCCTGCGCCAGCCGGGTCCGCAACCCTGCGTCGGTTTTTAAACCCCTTGATCTATACCCTAATCGGGTATAAATTTCACAGGAGAATGAATGACCGACATTTACCTCACCAAAACCTTCCAGGCCTTCGCCGCCGGTGAACGCATCCGCGATGCCGCGATAATAAAAGCCGCGCGCGAAATGCAAAATCAGCTGTATGACGCCAACCTCGGCGGCTGCGCATATAAAAAACGCATCGCCCGCCCCGGCGGCGGTAAACGCAACGGCTATCGCGTGCCGATCGCCTTTTGCGATGAAAATCGCCTGTTTTTCATGCGCGGTTTTGCCAAAAGTGAGAGAGAAAACATCAGTACGGATGAGTTACAGGGATTGAAACATCTGGCTGCGCTGTATCTGGATTATTCGCCTTTCAGACTCTACCAGTTGGTCAACAACAAGGAATTAAGGAGGCTAAGCGATGAGTAAAATTCTTGCCGAGATCCACCAGGAAGTTCAGGGCCTGCACCGCGCCGGGTTTGTCGATGACGTCACCATGCGCACCTTCGACATGCTGTGCCTGCGGCCGGTCAAGCACTATGGGCCGGAAGACATCCGCGCGCTGCGCGAACGCGAAAACGTCAGCCAGCCGGTGTTCGCGCTGTATCTGAACGTCAGCAAAAAAGCGGTGCAAAAATGGGAGCGCGGCGAAGCGCAACCGAACTCCGCCGCCATGAAGCTGCTTTCTCTCATCGACCGCAACGGCCTGGCGATACTGGCCTGAGGCGTTCGGTCACTGATAGTTGACAATCACCTGATTGCCGATCACCCGCAGCGGCGGATTCAGCCCGCCGCGCGACTGCACAAGATAAATAAAACGCAATTCCACGTTGGCCGGTTCGCCCTGCAGCCCACGGCTGGTGCCGCTGCCGCCGCCCAGCGGGATGCAGCGGCTCGGGGTGCACAGCTGCGCCTGCAGGCCGGCCGGTTCGCCCGACAGCAGGCGATAGCGCCAGCTGACGCTGGTGATGCGCGCATCGGCGTTCGGCAGCGCATTCGGCGGGCGCAAGGCGTCCGACGCGTCGCGCACGCCGCCCTGCTCCAGCGTCACGCCGGCCCCCTCGGCCACCCAGGAGCCGGACACCGCCAGGGCCAGGGACGGCGCCAGTAAAAACAGTATCGTCAGCCAGGCTTTCATTATGCGGCTCCAATGGTCGAGGTCATGCGGATTTGCCGATCGTCGTTGATTTCCAGATTCGACAACACCGCCATTTGCGGCAGGCTGCGGCGCAGGAACCGCGCCAGCAACGCCCGCAGCGCATGGTTGACCAGCAGCACCGGCGGCGCGCTGAGCATTTCCTGCCGCTGCAACGCCTGCTTCGCCTGGTCCAGCAGGCGATCCGCCAGCCCCGGCTCCAGCCCGCCGCCGCCCTGCAGCGCCTGCAGCAGCAACCGTTCCAGCTGGGTGTCCAGACCGATGACCTGGATCTCGCCGTGGCCCGGGAACCACTGTTGCGTGATGGCCCGGCCCAGCGCCACCCGCACTACCGTGGTCAGTTCGTAAGGATCGCTCTGCGTCGGCGCATGCTCCGCCAGCGTTTCGATGACGGTGCGCATATCGCGGATTGAAACCCGTTCCGCCAGCAGATTCTGCAGCACCTTATGCAGCGTGGTCAGCGACACCACGCCCGGCACGAAGTCTTCGGTCAGCTTCGGCATCTCCTGCGAGACGCGATCCAGCAGCTGTTGCGTTTCCTGGCGGCCAAACAGCTCGCTGGCGAACTGGCCAATCAGGTGATTGAGGTGCGTGGCCACCACCGTGCTGGCCTCGACCACGGTAAAGCCCTGGATCTGCGCCTGCTCGCGCAGCGCGCTGTCGATCCACACCGCTTCCAGCCCAAAGGCCGGATCGACGGTTTTGTCTCCCGCCAGTTCGCCCACCGCGTTACCGGGGTTAATCGCCAGCCAGCGGCCCGGCTGCGCCTCGCCGCTGCCGATTTCCACCCCTTTCATCAGGATGCGGTAGCCGGCGGGCGGCAGTTCCAGGTTATCGCGGATGTGCACCACCGGCGGCAGATAGCCCATGTCCTGAGCGAACTTCTTGCGAATGCTGCGGATGCGCCCGAGCAGCTCGCCGTTCTGCTGGAAATCCACCATCGGGATCAACCGATAACCGACTTCCATGCCCAACGGATCCTCCAGCTGCACGTCGGACCAGCTGGCCTCGGCAGCCTGCGGATTTTCCTGCGCCGCCGGCGCTTCCGCCGCCTTCGGCGCCTGCTGCTCGCGGCCGCGCAGCCACCAGGCCAATCCCAGCAAGGCGGCGGTAAACAGCAGGAACACCAGGTTCGGCATGCCCGGCACCAGGCCCAGCAGCCCCAGCACCGCGGCGCTGAGCAGCATCACCCGCGGGTTGTTGAACAGCTGGCCGACCATCTGTTCGCCCACGTCCTGATCGGTCGCCACCCGGGTGACTATCACGCCGGCCGCGGTGGAGATCACCAGCGCCGGGATCTGCGCCACCAGGCCGTCGCCGATGGTCAGCAACGTGTAGCTTTCCGCCGCCGCCCCCAGCTCCATGCCGTGCTGGATCACGCCGACCAGCAGGCCGCCGACCACGTTCAGCACCATGATCATCAGGCCGGCGACCGCGTCGCCGCGCACGAACTTGCTGGCGCCGTCCATCGAGCCGTAGAAATCCGCTTCCTGGGTCACTTCGGCGCGGCGCTTCTTGGCCTCGTCTTCCCCGATCAGACCGGCGTTGAGATCGGCGTCGATCGCCATCTGCTTGCCCGGCATGCCGTCCAGCACGAAACGCGCGCCCACTTCGGCGATGCGCCCGGCGCCCTTGGTGATCACCATAAAGTTGATCAATACCAGAATGATGAACACCACGATGCCGATGGCGAAGTTGCCGCCCACCAGGAAGTGGCCAAAGGCCTCGACCACGCGGCCGGCGGCGGCCGAACCGGTATGGCCTTCCATCAGGATGATGCGCGTCGAGGCCACGTTAAGCGACAGCCGCAGCAGCGTTGAGAACAGCAGAATGGTCGGGAAGGCGGCGAACTCCAGGGTGCGCTGGGTAAACATCGCCACCAGCAACACCATGATCGACAGCGCGATATTGAAGGTGAACAACAGGTCGAGAATGAACGCCGGCAACGGCAGCACCATCATCGACAGGATCATCAGGATCAGTATCGGGCCGGCCAGCACCTGCCACTGCGTATCTTTAAAATTACCCGGCAAACGAAGCAGGGAGGCCAAATTAGCCATCAGAGTTACTCTCTCCAGCAAAGTCCAGTGCTTCCGGCACCGGTAAACGTTCAGGTTTTTTCGGGATCAGACCGCCCTCGCATCGCCAGCGGCGCAGCCGGTAAACCCAGGCCAATACCTCGGCGACCGCGGCGTACAGGGTGGCCGGGATAGGTTGCCCAATCTCGCTGTGTCGATACAGCGCGCGCGCCAGCGGCGGCGCCTCGAGCAGCGGGATGCGGTGTTCAGCGCCCAGTTCGCGGATGCGCAGCGCAATCTCGCCGGCCCCCTTGGCCAGCACTTTCGGCGCGCTCATTTTCTGGTCGTTGTACTGCAGCACCACCGCGTAGTGCGTCGGGTTGGTGACGATCACGTCGGCCTTCGGCACGTCGGCCATCATGCGGCGCCGGGCGATCGCCCGCTGTTGCTGGCGAATGCGCCCCTTGACGTGCGGGTCCCCTTCCTGGTCCTTGAACTCGTCGCGGATATCCTGCCTGGTCATCTTCAACTTCTTGAAGTGGCTCCACAGCTGATAAAACACGTCGAACGCCACCATCGGCGTCAGCCCCAGCACCACCAACAGGCCGCAAAAAATAATCATCTGCAGCGCATTGGCCAACGCATCGAGCGGCTGTTGCGTCACCAGGTGCAGCATCGCCGCCCAGTTGTGCCACAGATACAAACCGGTGACCCACCCCACCAGCGTCGCCTTCAGCACGCCCTTCAGCAGCTCCGCCAGCACCTGGCTGGAGAAGATGCGCTTCAGCCCGGACAGCGGGTTCATGCGCTTCAAATCAAACTTGATCGACTTGCCGCTGAACAGGATGCCGCCCAGCAGCATCGGCGCGGCGATCGCCACCAGCACCAGCCCCGCCATGATAGGCAGCAGCGCCCAGACCGCCTGGCGCAGCAGCATGCCCAGCTGGCGCAGCATTTGTTTGTCGTTGCTGACCATGCCGTGGTCGAAATGCAGCCCCTGGGTCAGCATCATCGCCAGCTGTTGCGCCATATTGCCGCCGGACAGCCAAACGATCGCCAGCCCGGCCACCAGCATCAGCACCGAGGTCAGCTCGCGCGAACGCGGGATCTGGCCATCTTCGCGCGCCTTTTCCAGCCGATGGGGCGTGGGGGCCTCGCTTTTTTCCAGATCGCTGTCTTCAGCCACGCGCCGTTCCTGTACCGGGAGGGAATAGAATGGCGGTCAGCATGCCAAAAAACTGCCGATGTCATTGATGGAACAGCGGGGAAAAAGGCGGGTTATTTAGGGGATGGGGCAATCAAGGGGAGACGTTACAGCCAATTTTCCAGCCGTAAGCCATCAACGCGCTCAAATTCGCGTCGGTTATTGGTCACCAGAATCAATCCTTCGCTGCGCGCATGCCCAGCGATATGCAGATCGTTTACGCCAATAGGCGTTCCCTGACGCTCCAGCGCAGCCCGAATGTTGCCGTAGTGCGAAGCCGCTTTGGCGCCGTAATCGAGAATGTCCAATCGGGAGACAAAATCCTCAACCACTCTCGCGTTAACCGCCGGACGCGAGCTTTTCTCCACTCCGTGAACCAATTCGCCATAGGTGACCGACGAAATGACCATTTTGCCCGCATAGCGATTGAACGCCTCCAGCACTTCCAGAGGCCGGCGCTTGATGACATAGATAACAATGTTGGTGTCCAGCATATGGCTGAACATCAAAACTCTTCCCGCTCGCGCTGGTGTTGCCCGGCGCGTTCATTGAGGAAGTCATCGCTCACCTCATTTTCCGCGCAGAAGAAACTGTCCCAGGTATTCTCCAGGGGGGCAAGAATGCGCTCTTTGCCCACTACGCGGACGGTCACTTTAGAAACGGTATCAGGGAAACGCACCTCTGTAGGCAAGCGTACAGCCTGTGTCCGATTATTGGTAAAGACAGAACCTAACGTCATGGCGACCTCCTTTAACTGGAGTACAAATTATAACCGCCATGATGTATATAGCAATGCTATATACATTAATCTTTGCGGGACACAGCGCAACTTGTCGGGGCGCGCCGTCGCGCGCCCCGACAAGGGTCAAAAACCGAGGCTGTCGAGCAGATCGTCGACCTGCGCCTGGTTGGCTATCACGCCGGCGCCGTTCTGGTCGAGCTGCGGGCCGTTGAGCAGGCTGTCGTTCGGCCGCTTCTCTTTCACCGGCTGTTCCGGAATATTTTCCATCAGCACCATCAGCAGCTGTTTTTCGATCTCCTGCACCACGTCCATCATGCGCTTGATCACCTGGCCGGTCAGATCCTGGAAGTCCTGCGCCATCATGATTTCCAGCAGTTGAGCGTTGGTGAACGCCGTGTGCCCCGGTACCTGATCCAGATACGCGCGGGTATCGGTAACCAGCGAACGGGCGTCGGCCAGGTCGATCGGGTTGGCGAACCATTCATCCCAGCGTCCTTTCAGCGCATCGGCTCCGGACTCCAGCTCCGCCTGACGCGGCTGCGCCGCCTCCACGCAGTTCAACGCCCGTTCCGCCGCCTGCGCCGTCATGGTCACTACATAGTCAAGACGGTCGCGCGCATCCGGGATCGCCTCTGCCGCCTGGGCGATCGCCTGATCGAGCCCCAGCTCGCGCATGCTGTCGCGCAGCATGCGGGTCAGTTGGCCGATGCGGGAGATGATCTCTCCCGCGGTCGCTGCATCGCTGGCAGGCATTGGAATCTCTCTCATCGCCCTCTCCTTACATGCCCAGTTTTTCGAAAATCTTATTGAGCTTTTCTTCCAGCGTCGCCGCCGTAAAAGGTTTCACCACGTAACCGCTGGCGCCGGCCTGCGCCGCCGCGATAATGTTTTCTTTTTTGGCTTCCGCCGTCACCATCAGCACCGGCATGGCGGCCAGCGCGCCGTCGGCGCGAATGGTCTGCAGCAGTTCAAGGCCGTCCATGTTCGGCATGTTCCAGTCGGACACCACAAAGTCGAAGCCGCCGGCGCGCAGCTTGTTCAGCGCATCCGCGCCGTCTTCGGCCTCTTCGACGTTATTGAAGCCCAGCTCTTTCAGCAAATTCCTGACGATGCGGCGCATAGTGGAAAAATCGTCCACCACCAGAAATCTGAGATTCTTGTCTGCCATTGCTACTCCTGAAGTTTTTAACCGTTTTAATGGTGCAAAATAGCGGCCCGCCCAACGGCGGCCGCTGACCCGATGCCCGCAGGGTTGGCCCTGCGGAATAAAATCAAATGCGCAGCGCCTGGCCGCCGGCGATCTGCGCCAGCATCCGCTGGCTGATGCGTTCCAGCTCCACCACCTCGCTGACGCCGCCGCCGGCGATGGCTTCGCGCGGCATGCCGAACACCACGCAGCTGGCCTCGTTTTGCGCCAGGGTATAGGCGCCGGCGCGGTGCATCTCCAGCATGCCGGCGGCGCCGTCGTTGCCCATGCCGGTGAGGATCACCCCGACCGCATTGCGGCCGGCGTACTGCGCCACCGAGCGGAACAGCACGTCCACCGACGGGCGGTGACGGTTAACCGCCGGGCCGTCGTGCAGCTTCACCTGGTAGTTGGCGCCGCTGCGCGTCAGCTCCAGATGGCGATCGCCCGGGGCGATATAGGCGTGGCCCGGCAGCACGCGTTCGCCGTCTTCCGCCTCTTTCACCGTGATTTGGCACAGCTTGTTCAGGCGTTCGGCGAACGAACGGGTAAAGCCCGGCGGCATATGCTGGGTGATCAGCAAGGCCGGGCTGGTGGCCGGCAGCGGCTGCAGCACCTGGCGGATCGCCTCGGTGCCGCCGGTGGACGCGCCGATGGCGATCAGCTTCTCGCTGCTCAGCAAAGGCGCATGGCTGAGGATCGCCGGCGCCGGGCTGGTGGAACGCTGCGGCAGCCGCGCCTTGGCGGCGGTGCGGATCCTCTCGGCGATCAGCTCGCTGTAGGCCAGCATGCCTTCGCGAATGCCGAGCTGCGGCTTGGTGACAAAATCCACCGCCCCCAGCTCCAGCGCGCGCAGGGTGATCTCCGAGCCCTTGCCGGTCAGCGACGACACCATCACCACCGGCATCGGCCGCAGCCGCATCAGCTTTTCGAGAAAATCGAGGCCGTCCATGCGCGGCATCTCGACGTCCAGCGTCAGCACCTGCGGGTTAAATTTCTTGATCAGATCGCGCGCCACCAGCGGGTCCGGCGCGGTCGCCACCATCTCCATGTCGGCATGGCCGTTGACGATCTCGGTCATCAGTTGGCGCATCAGGGCCGAATCGTCTACGCACAACACTCTGATTTTATTCATTACCTCTCCTTGGTCAGCCCATACACGGTCTGCCCACGCAAGTAGAAATCCCGGCTGATCTGGCTGAAATTCTCCGAGTGACCGGCAAACATCAGCCCCCCCGGCTTAAGCAAGGGAACGAAGCGGCGCAGGATGCGCTCCTGCGTCGCCTTATCGAAATAGATCATGACGTTGCGGCAGAAAATAGCGTCGAACTGCCCCGGCAGCGCCCATTCCGGCGCCAGCAGGTTCAGCGGCTGGAAGTTCACCCGCGCCGCCAGATCCGGCCGCACCCGCACCAGCCCCTGATGCGGCCCGGTGCCGCGCAGGAAATAGCGCTGCATCTGCGCCGGCGTCAGGGTGCGCAGATCTTCCTGGCGATAGACGCCCGCCTCGGCCTTCTCCAGCACCTGGGTATCGATGTCGCTGGCCCACACCTGGCAGCCGGTGGCGCGCTGCCCCAGCGCCTCGCTGAGGGTGATGGCGATCGAGTAAGGTTCTTCGCCGGTCGACGCCGCGGTGCTCCAGACGCTGTAGCCGTTGGGCCGCGAGCGCGCATGCTCCGCCAGGATCGGGAAGTGATGCGCCTCGCGGAAAAACGCCGTCAGGTTGGTGGTCAGCGCATTGATGAACGCCTGCCATTCGGCGCTGTGCGGGTCGCTTTCCAGCAGCGCCAGATAATCGCCGAAGTCACTCAGGCCCAGCAGCCGCAGGCGGCGCACCAGGCGGTTGTAAACCATCTCGCGTTTGTGCTCCGCCAACACGATGCCGGCGCGCTGATAGATCAGCTGGCTGATGCGACGAAAATGCACGTCCGACAGCGGCAGGCGCTGCACCATTTGCGTCGGCAACGACGCCGGGTCTCGATTCTGGGTTGAGGGCGCCTGCTTCATGCCTGCTCGCTCAGGTAAAACGGGTTGCTTATGCGCTTTGACAATCTGGGGCTTCCTTTACCGCGGGTGAAACTGCGTCATGACTGTTACCTGGCGCGGCGACGTTATCGTCCGCCAGACGGAATACCGACACCGCGTCCGCCAGGGTGATGGCCTGATCCTCAAGGGCGGCGGCGGCCGAAGCGGCCTCTTCCACCAACGCGGCGTTCTGCTGGGTCACCTGGTCCATCTGGGTGACCGCCTGCGTTACCTGCTCAATGCCGCGGCTTTGTTCATCCGAAGCCGAGGCGATTTCCCCCATGATGTCGGTCACCCGGGTCACCGAACGCACGATGTCCTGCATGGTGGCGCCGGAGTTTTCCACCAGCACCGAGCCCTGCTTAACGCGGCTGACCGACTCGTCGATCAGGCCTTTAATCTCTTTTGCCGCCTGGGCGCTGCGGCTTGCCAGATTGCGCACCTCACCGGCCACCACCGCGAAGCCGCGGCCCTGTTCGCCGGCGCGCGCCGCTTCCACCGCCGCATTGAGCGCCAGAATATTGGTCTGGAAGGCGATGCCGTCGATCACGCTGGTGATGGCGCCGATCTTCTGCGAACTGTTGGCTATCTCGTGCATGGTGGTCACCACGTCGCCGGCCAGCGCGCCGCCCCTGGCGGCGGTGGCGGAGGCGTCGCGCGCCAGCTGGGACGCCTGGCGGGCGTTGTCGGCGTTTTGCTTCACCGTGGCGGTCAGCTGTTCCATGCTGGCGGCGGTTTCCTCCAGCGAAGCGGCCTGCTGCTCGGTGCGCGAAGAAAGATCGTTATTGCCTTCGGAAATCTCCTGCAGGCCGATCAGTATCGATTCCGCGCCGTCGCGCACCGCGCCGACGGTGCCGATCAGCGACTGCTGCATGCGCTGCAGGCCGGCGAACAGCTGGCTGATTTCGTTGCGGCCGTACACCTGGATCGGCGCGGCCAGATCGCCGGCGGCGATGCGGTCAAAATGGCTGCGCATGATGTTCAGCGGCTGCACCAGCATGGTTCGCAGCCACCACATGGCGCTGCCGGCGACCAGGATCAGCATCAGCACCGCGCCGGCCACCAGCCAGCCGGACAGCGTGAAGGAGAGCTGATTGGCGCCGTTGGCCTGGTTAACCTTGTCGTTCACCAGCTGCAGATACTGCACAAAATCGGCCTCGAACCGATCCTGGGTTTTCTGCGTCGGCTGATCCATAAACGCCTGCAGATTATCGTTCTCCAGGAAGCCGATCAGCTCGCGCAGCGCGCCGCGCAGGCGCTGATAGCTGGCCCGGGTGGCTGCGGTCAGCTGCAGTTCCTGCTCGCTGGTGCGCTCCACCGCCAGAAACTGATTGAAATAGAGGTCGGCTTTTTGCAGTGAACTGCGGGCATTGCCCATCAGCGCGTTCACCTGATCCTGCGGCAGCTTCAGCGCGGCGCGGGTGCCGGCGCGGTTCAGGGTGTTGCGCGCCTGCAGCAGCGACACCCAGCTCAGGCTGAGCGCATCGCGCTGCTGGCTGCCGAGGGTGATAAGGTTAAGGTTGTGGTTATCGGATCGAAAAGCGGTATAGGACAGGCCGCTGGTGGCCAACTGCATAACGCAAAAAGTCATCAACAACAGAAACAGACTGGTAGAGACGCGGATTCGGTTAAACACGGTGAACCTCCTTGCGGCCGGCCACAGGCCCGCCTACGTAGGGAAAGGGGCCTCTGCGCAAAAGAGAGGCCCAGTGCCGGTCAGAACGTTTCCCAGTTATCCTGCAGATCGCTGGCGTTCATTTTTTTATGATTGATTGCCGGGGTTAGCGCCGCCTTGCTGCCGGCGGGCGCTTTGAATTCCTCCTGCCCCTCCGCCCTCAGGCGGAACACCGCCACCGACTGGGTCAGCATGCTGGCCTGTTCTTCCAGCGCCGCCGCCGCCGAGGCGGACTCTTCCACCAGCGAGGCGTTCTGCTGGGTGACGCGGTCCATCTCCGCCACCGCCTGGCCGACCTGATCGATACCGCGGCTTTGTTCATCCGACGCCGAGGCGATTTCGCCCATGATGTCGGTAACGCGGGTGACCGCATTGACGATATCGCCCATGGTTTCACCGGCGCTTTCCACCAGCACCGATCCCATATCGACGCGGCTGACCGAGTCTTCGATCAGACCCTTGATCTCTTTCGCCGCCTGGGCGCTGCGCTGCGCCAGATTGCGCACTTCGCCGGCCACCACCGCGAAGCCGCGGCCCTGTTCGCCGGCGCGCGCCGCTTCCACCGCCGCATTCAGCGCCAGAATGTTGGTCTGGAAGGCGATGCCGTCGATCACCCCGGTGATGTCGGCGATTTTCTGCGAGCTGCCGGCGATGTCGTGCATGGTCTGCACCACGTTGGCCACCACCTTGCCGCCTTTCTGCGCGGTTTCGGAGGCGCTGAGCGCCAGCTGCGAAGCCTGGCGGGCGTTTTCGGCGTTCTGTTTCACCGTGGCGGTCAGCTGCTCCATGCTGGCGGCGGTTTCCTCCAGCGAGGCGGCCTGCTGCTCGGTGCGCGAGGAGAGATCGTTATTGCCGGCGGCGATTTCCGATGCGCCGCTGTAGATGGCGTCGGCGCCCTGGCGCACGCCGCTGACGGTTTCGATCAGCTCGTTCTGCATGTGCTTCAGGCTGGCGGCCAGCACGCCCATTTCGTTGCGGCTGGTGACCGCAATCGGCTGGGTCAGGTCACCGGCGGCAATCTGTTTGATGTGTTCGATCATGCGGTTCAGCGGGCGCACCAGAATGTGGTGAATGCCGGTCCACACCAGTACGATCGTCGCCAGCACCACCAGCAGCACCACTCCCAGCGTCCACAGGGCCGAGGTGAACGAGCGGTTGCTGTCTACGACCGCGCCCTGATACAGCTTGTCGTTCTGCGCCAGATAGGTGTTGTAGATATCCTCAAAACCGTCCTGGTAGCTTTGCGTCGGCTGGTCGAAGAAGGCGTTGATTTTGCCTTCGCCCAACAGTTGGATCAGCTCCGACAGCGCGCCGTGCAGAACGCCGTACTGCTGCTTGAGCTTTTCTGCCGATGGCGCATCCTGGCGCGGGTCGAGCGGGATTTTTTCGTAGGCGGCGTAATGCCGCTCCGCCACCGTCAGCATGCTTTTCGCCGAGGTCAGCAGATCGTTGACGCTGGCGCCGCTGCCGATTTTATTGGCGTCCATCATGTAACGGATACCGGCGCGGTTCAGCGTGTTGCGGGTCTGCAGCAGGTTGACCCAGCTTTCATTCAGCTCAGACTGCTGCTGCCGAATGGTCTGCAGCACGGCGAAGTTTTCTTTGTCATTCTTCAGCGAGGAGAAAAATAGCCCGCCTGAAACCAGCTGCAAGGCGCCAAATAACACCAGCACCAGCAACAGGCTGGTTACCACCTTCATACGATTAAACATGATTTCCCTTGTTGAAAGCCCGAGCGGACAGGCTCTGTCTATGTTGAATGACAGGGTTATCGGCGCGGCGGGACAGAACTTTATGCGAGGGAGTCACTATTTTTGGCAGGGGAGCTAAAATGCCGGGGCCAGCGGGCTGGCCCCGGGAAACGCCATCAGGCGCTTTTCGCCACGCTGTCGACCAGCGACATCTCTTCGCTGCTCAGCAGTTTTTCGATATCCACCAGGATCAGCATGCGTTCGCCGAGCGAACCGAGGCCGGTCAGGTATTCGGTCGCCAGCGTGACGGCGAATTCCGGCGCCGGGCGGATCTGTTCGGCGGTCAGCGACAGTACGTCGGAGACGCCGTCGACCACGATGCCCACCACCCGCTGGCCAAAGTTCAGCACGATCACCACGGTGTTTTCATCGTAGGAGACGCCCTGCTGCGCGAACTTCACCCGCAGATCGATAATCGGCACAATCACGCCGCGCAGGTTGGTGACCCCTTTGATAAACGCCGGCGTATTGGCGATGCGCGTGACCTGATCGTAACCGCGGATCTCCTGCACCTTGAGGATATCGATGCCGTATTCCTCATTGCCCAGGGTAAAAATCAGAAACTCCTGACCTACCGTTTCGCCAGCCAGCTTGCTGACGGTTGCCAATCCTGCCATCTTGTTCACCTTCTGAATCAATAGATTAATTATTATGCGGCGGCGTCCGTCAGACGCTTCTCACGGTTTAGGGTTTGCAACGCCGAGACGTCGACAATCAGCGCCACGCTGCCGTCCCCCAGAATGGTGGCGGCGGAGATGCCCGGCACCTTGCGATAGTTGCTTTCCAGGTTTTTCACCACCACCTGATGCTGGCCGATCAGCTGATCCACCAGCAGCGCATAGCGGCGGCCGGCGCTTTGCAGGATCACCACGATCCCCTGGGTGGCATCGGTCTTGGCATTCTCCACCTGGAACACCCGGTACAGTTCCACCAGCGGCAGGTATTCGCCGCGCACCTGCAGCACCCGCTCGCCGCCGGCCAGCGGATGCAGATCTTCCGCCTGCGGCTGCAGTGATTCCATCACCGCATTCAGCGGCAGGATAAAGACCTCGTCGTTCACCTTGACCGACATGCCGTCGAGGATCGCCAGCGTCAGCGGCAGCAGGATGCGGATCGCGGTGCCCTTGCCCGCCTGGGAGTGGATCTCGACGTGACCGCCCATTTCCTGAATGTTTCTTTTCACCACGTCCATGCCGACGCCGCGGCCGGAGACGTCGGTCACCTGTTCGGCGGTGGAGAAGCCCGGCGCGAAGATCAGCATGCCGACCTCTTCATCGCTCATGCCGTCGCTGACCGCCAGCCCCTGCGAGGCCGCCTTGGCGAGGATTTTTTCGCGGTTGAGGCCGGCGCCGTCGTCGGTCACTTCGATGCAGATATTGCCGCCCTGGTGTTCGGCCGACAGCACCAGGTTGCCCACTTCCGACTTGCCGGCGGCGACGCGGGTAGCGGGATCTTCGATGCCGTGATCCAGGCTGTTGCGCACCAGGTGCGTCAGCGGATCGATAATGCGCTCGATCAGGCTCTTGTCCAGCTCGGTGGAACTGCCCTGCAGCGTCAGCTCCACCTGCTTGTTGAGCTTGCCGGCCAGATCGCGCACCAGCCGCGGGAAGCGGCTAAAGACGTATTCCATCGGCATCATGCGGATCGACATCACCGACTCCTGCAGGTCGCGCGCGTTGCGCTCCAGCTGGCTCATGCTGTTCAGCAGGTCGCCGTGATCCACCGGGTCCAGGTTGCCGGAGCGCTGCGCCAGCATCGACTGGGTGATCACCAGTTCGCCCACCAGGTTAATCAACTGGTCCACCTTCTCCACCGCCACGCGGATGCTGGTCGACTCGCTGGCCTTGGCGCGCGCTTTCGGCGCCTCGGCCGGGGCCGGTTTGGCGGCAGCGGCTTCGGCGATCGGCGCGGCGGCCGGCTCAGGCGGCGCTTCGCTCTGCGGCGGCGTAGCGAAGGCGATTTGCTCCGGCTCCAACACGAAGCACAGCACCGCACTGATGTCATCCTCGCTGGCCGAGGTCAGCAGCGTCACCTCCAGGCTGTTTTCGGTCTGACGCGGATCTTTCACTTCGCCCAGATTGCCCAGCTCCTCCAGCATCAGCGGGATCTCGCTGGCCTTCAGGCCGGACAGGCTGATGCGCATGCCGCCTTCGATCGCCGCCGGCGCGGCTATGGCTTGCGGCACCGCCGGTTGTGCAGCGGGAGCCTGCTGCTGCGCTTCCAACGCCAGCTGGCGCAGCGCCTGGCAGATATATTCGAAGCTGTCGGCGTCGGGCTGTTGCGAGGTTTTATAGGCGTCCAGTTGCTCCTGCATAATGTCTTTGGTTTCCAGAAACAGGTTGATAATCTCGGTGCTCAGGCTCATTTCCTGACGCCGGGCACCGTCCAGCAGGTTCTCCAGCAGGTGGGTGGTTTCCTGCAGCACCGAAAAACCAAAGGTCGCGGCGCCGCCCTTGATCGAGTGCGCCGCGCGAAAGATGGCGTTCAGCGGCTCGATATCCGGAGCCAGCGGATCCAGCTCCAGCAGGTGCTGTTCCATGTCTGCCAGCAGCTCGTCTGCTTCATCAAAAAAGGTCTGATAAAAAGCGCTAATATCCATGCTCACGGGGTCACCTCGGGCTGTGAGTCGCGGTTAGTCGGTGCCGGCGCGGTCGCCGAAGGCGCCAGCTGTTTCAGGCGGTCGGGCTGGGCGATATCCATCGCGTTGCTTTCGGCATTTTCGTGCTCGATGCCCTGCTGAGTTTCCCTGTTCAGCATCAATACGGTAATCCGGCGGTTGATCGCATCGTCGGCGCCGTGCTGTTTCAGGCTCATGGTGGCCGCCATGCCCACCACCCGCAGCACCTTGCCCTCAGACAGGCCGCCGGCGATCAGCTCGCGGCGCGAAGCGTTGGCGCGATCGGCGGACAGCTCCCAGTTGCTGTAGCCGCGCTCGCCGCTGGCGTAAGGGATATCGTCGGTATGGCCGGACAGGCTGATCTTGTTCGGCAGGTCGTTGAGGATCGGCGCAATCGCCCGCAGAATATCGCGCATGTAGCTTTCAACCTGCGCGCTGCCGGTCTTGAACATCGGCCGGTTCTGGCCGTCGATGATTTGGATGCGCAGCCCTTCGTCCATCATGTTGATCAGCAGATGCGGCCGCAGCGCCTTCAGGCGCGGGTCCGACTCAATCAGCTCATCCAGCTGCTCGCGCAGCTTGTTGAGCCGCAGCTCTTCGGCGCGCTTTTCCGGTGAATCAACCCGCTTCTTCACCAGGCCTTCCTGCTGGGTCGGGTCATCGCCGCCGCCCGGGATCGGGCTGCTTTCCGAGCTGCTTTTATCGCCGGTGGTCAGCGCCACCTTCAGCGGGGTGCGAAAATACTCGGCGATTTGCGTCAGCTCCTGCGGGCTGGCGATCGCCAGCAGCCACATCACCAGGAAGAACGCCATCATTGCGGTCATAAAGTCGGCGTAGGCTATCTTCCAGGAGCCGCCGTGATGGCTGGCCTGATGCGCCTTGCGCTTTCTGACCAGAACGACCGGGTGATTCTGTTTCATGCTTCTTCTTCTTCCGTCGCCTGCTGCGCCGGCGCTTTCACCCGGCGCACGTGCTCTTCCAGCTCAACGAACGAAGGACGCTCGGTGGTGTACAGCGTTTTACGGCCGAACTCGACCGCGATCTGCGGCGCGTAACCGTTCAGGCTGGACAGCAGCGTAACCTTGATGCACTGCATCATCTTGACCGTCTCGGCGCTCTTTTGCCGCAGCAGGGTGGAAAGCGGAGAGATGAAGCCGTAGGCCAGCAGGATGCCCAGGAAGGTACCGACCATCGCGTTGGCGATCAGCGCCCCCAGCTCGGCGGCCGGGCGATCGGCCGAGGCCAGCGCATGCACCACGCCCATCACCGCCGCCACGATGCCGAACGCCGGCAGCGAGTCGCCGACCATCGCCAGGCTACCGGCCGGCACTTCGCTTTCCTGTTCGAAAGTTTCGATTTCTTCATCCATCAGCGCTTCGATCTCGAACGCATTCATATTGCCGCTCACCATCAGCCGCAGATAGTCGGTAATGAACTCCACCAGGGTGTTATCGGCAAGGATGCGGGGATAATTAGAGAAAATTTCGCTTTCCTGCGGGTTATCGATATCGAACTCGAGGGACAACATGCCCTGCTGGCGCGATTTGGCCAACAGCCGATACAGCAACGCCATCAGATCCATATACAGATCCTTGCTGTATTTCGAACGGCGCATCAGCTTGGGCAGCGCACGCAGCGTGGATTTGATGGCCTTGCCGTTGTTGCCGACGATAAAGGCGCCGATGCCCGCACCGCCGATAATCAGAAATTCTGCCGGCTGATACAGCGCGCCGAGATGGCCCCCCACGATCAGGTATCCGCCAAAAACCGCACCCAATACCACCAGATAACCCAAAATAACTAACACACGCATTCCTTAAATTAACAATGTGGATGGAAGGTGGGGCAAACGCGCCATGGCACGCCGGCGGCGCAGCAAATTGGGCTGCGTCGACGGGGCGGCATGGCCGCCCACTTGCGTATCACACGTCTGTTTTCACTGCCGAGAACCGGCAATGTTGCGGGCTCAAATGGCGCGTTTAACCTGCTCGTCCAGCAGTTGAGGAATAATATCGGCCAGTTGCGGCGAAAGTTTACGTCTTTTTACTGCGCGGGATGGGGGTTGGCATAAACTGCAGATAAAACCGTTAAGCGGTTGATGCGCATGGGTGATGAAGGCGCCGCCGCAGCAGCTGCAGGCGGAAAGCTGCAGCATGCCGCTGTCGACGAAGCGCACCAGCGTCCAGGCGCGGGTCAGCGCCAGCAACGGCGCCTCCCCCGCCTGCTGGGGGCATTGCTCCAGGTACAGGCGATAAGCCTTGATCACCGCCTCTACGCCGCTGCACTGCCCGCTTTTCATCAAAAATCGGTAGGCGTTGTAAAACATCGAAGAGTGGATGTTCTGTTCCCAGGTCATAAACCAGTCGGTAGAGAACGGCAGCATCCCTTTAGGCGGCGGGCTGCCGCGCAATTCCTTATAGAGCTTAATCAAGCGCCCACGGCTGAGCTGGGTTTCGCTCTCCAGCATCTGCAAACGGGCCCCCAGTGAAATCAGCTCCATGGCGAGCTGAATGTCCTTGGCTTCCTGAACAATACTTTTCTCTACCATCATCAGGCTCTTTTCTTCGTCGCACTACCGTCTTTAGCCGATAGCTCTTGCAGTAAATGACTCGAAAGCAAAATCCCGGTATGGATTTGCTGCAGGGAGTCCACTCGCGACTCTTTGGTCAGGTGTTCGATACTCTGGCTGTCGTTAAAGCGGAAGTGGCAGATCAGCTGGTTGGTCTCCGCCAGTTTGACCATTTGCGGCAACGTCAGTTGCGCGAGCGCATCGGCCATGGTTTCGTCAATACCCAGACGGAACATCGCCGACGCTTTTTCATCATTAATCAATCGCTGTGCTAAAAGTAAGTATGACAAATTTATGTCATAAATATGCTTAAGTAATTCAGACGTACCCATATTCCCCATCCCGACAGACTATGTTTAAAAACATACGCTGGGTGATAATTTTTATCGCCCGTGACCTGGGTTTGTTCCCGAAGTTGGCAAATTAATTCCTGAAGAGCAGCCGTTATAAATTTTGCAAATCACTAAATTCGACCGCTGTTCAGTATTTGATACGTGCGTAAACCAACGTGTATGGATGTACAGCATTTTTGCTTCGATAGTGTTTAGTCACCATGAAACTATTTTTACAAAATTAATAAGATTATTCCTAAAGCAGCGCAACTCTACCCCCGAACCATTAGCACACACAATGTAAGTAAGAAGCAATTTTAAATACAATGTGACAGAGATCACAAAAATAAAAAATATTTAAGCCAAATATCTCGTATTGCGCTCACTTTTCGAGCTTATTTTCGTTCACTAAATAGCCATAAGTAAAAAAACGTCTTAAAAACAATGCATATCAGCCAAAAAATTATCTTTTTTAGATCAATTCGAACAAAAGCATCACCAAACCAAAATAACAGAACAAAAATCTGTTACTAGCCGATAAATGCAGTATAAATAACCATTTAACGGGCGATAAACTATAGCTCGCAAAAAGTAACACACGGCAACTATAAGTCTTTATGGTTTCGGATTTGACTTAAATTTCCGACGGCGGGCCGTTTTAATTTTCGGCGCGGGGGAAGATTGGCTTAACGATGATTCGTCGATGTCGTGAACAAGAAAACAGACGTAACGATATGTTTCCGTATAAGTGCGGCGCAAGAATGGCATTTCAGGCTAAAAATACCCTTAAAACGAATTATCGACCGCAATCGTTAAAACTTTAATTCTTTTTTTTCGGCCCAGTGAAAAAACGCTTGATTATCACCATGCGTTATTTGTTATTGTGTTTTTTGGTGGCATATCTCATTTCAAGATAAATAAAACGCAGTTTTTTATTCATTCCCTCAGGCTCTCACTGCAGCGAAAAATCACAGCGACCATAAATATCGCGATAAAAGAATGCCAGGCCGATGCGCAAGCAGAAGCAGGCGCCAGGTTCAGCATCGTGCGAACGGCGCCGCTCATCCGCGCCATCGTCAAGCGCAGGGTTCGGCAACCGCCGCCGCCGCCCTGCCCGCCGCGCCCTCCGCCCCCGCAACCTGAGACTTTCCCTATTTATTCATTTATCAGCAGGATGACATTGCTGACGGCGCGTCGGCATATTATTATTCACCCAGCGCCGCAGCCGTCTGGCCGCGTCATTATTACCGCAGTGCAATTTATTTATTCGAAATGATTTTGTCAGGTCGTACATCGCTGCCTCGACGGGGTTTCCGCGAGCCGCTGATGTTTAATCCGCCCGGCTACAACTATTAACAGGCTATATTTTAATCATGACTGATACCCTCGAATATCTGATGACATTCCGCAAATGCTCCAGTTTGGACAGCCTGGAAAAGGTGTACGACAAGCTGAACTATTCCATTGATAATGATACGGAAATTAGCAACATGTACCGCGCCGCCGACCACCGTCGCGCCGAGTTGGTTGCCGGTAAATTGTTCGATTTGGGCAAGGTGCCGAAAACGCTGTGGGCGCAGGTGCTTTAATTCAGCTAATTGCGCGCGGCGGGCGTTTTATCTTTTATTGCTATATAACCGCTCCGCCCGTGGATTTATTGCCGCGCGTGATACAAAACACATTTATTTTGCCCGTCAGGTCCTATCCTTTTAGCCGAAGAGTGGCTACAGGAGGTGAAGATGGGATATCAAAACGTTCTGGTCACCGTCGCCGTCGCGGCAGACAGCCATCGCCTGGTTGAAAAGGCCGTCTCCATCGTTCGCCCCTACCGGGGAAAAATCACCCTTTTGAGCACCATCGCCAATCCGGAAATGTACAATAATTTCGCCGGGCCGATGCTCGGCGACCTGCGGGCGCTGATGGAAGAAGAAACCCGGCTGTTTTTGGAGGAGCTGCGCCTGCGGGCGGGCTATCCGATCGCCGACACGCTGATCGTGCACGGCGAGCTGGGCGACAGCCTGAACTACGCCAGCAGCCGGCAGCCCTTCGATCTGGTGGTCTGCGGCAACCACAGCGACAGCATAATGAACAAGGTTTCCTGCTCCGCCGCGCGCTTTATCAACGCCAGCCGCGTCGACGTGCTGATCGTCCCGCTCTGAGCCAGCGCACATTAGGGTACGTCGTCCCGGCCGCTCTCGACTAGGCTTAGGGCACCTGTTTGCATTCTGGAGCGCCCCATGTCCCAACCTCAACAAAACCGTCGTATTCTGCTGGCTTCCCGCCCGCACGGTGAGCCCAAGGCGGCAGATTTTCGCCTCGACATCGCCGCGGTGCCGCAGCCGGCGGCCGGCCAGCTGCTGCTGCGCACCCGCTATCTGTCGCTGGATCCCTATATGCGCGGCCGCATGAGCGACGCGCCTTCCTATGCGCCGCCGGTCGAAATCGGCCAGGTGATGGTCGGCGGCACCGTTTCGCAGGTTGTCGCCTCGCAGCATCCGCAATTTAACACCGGCGACTGGGTGCTGGGTCACGACGGCTGGCAAGACTACGCGCTGTCGGACGGCAGCGGCCTGCGCAACCTGGGCGCCGATCTCGAACACCCTTCTCGCCTGCTGGGCGTGCTGGGCATGCCGGGCTTCACCGCCTATATGGGGCTGTTGGATATTGGTCAGCCGCAGCCGGGCGAAACGCTGGTGGTTGCCGCCGCCAGCGGCGCGGTCGGATCGGTGGTGGGTCAGATCGGCCGCATCAAGGGTTGCCGCGTGGTCGGCGTGGCCGGCGGGCCGGAGAAGTGCCGCTACGTGGTGGAAGAACTCGGCTTTGACGCCTGCATCGATCATCTCGCCGCCGACTTCGCCGAACAGCTGGCCGCCGCCTGTCCGCAGGGCATAGACGTATACTATGAAAACGTCGGCGGCGCGGTATTCGACGCCGTGATGCCGCTGCTGAACGCCAGGGCGCGCATTCCGGTCTGCGGCATTATCGCGCACTACAACGCCACCGGCTTGCCCGCCGGCCCAGACCGTCTGGCGATGCTGGAGGGGCTGATCCTGCGCAAACGCATCCGCATGCAGGGCTTTATCATCTTCGACGACTATGCCGCCGGCTACGATGACTTCCTGCGCCAGATGGGCGAATGGCTCGAACAGGGGAAAATCAGGTTCCGCGAAGATATCGTCGACGGGCTGGAAAATGCGCCTCAGGCATTTATTGGCCTGCTGCAGGGCAAAAACTTCGGCAAATTGGTGATCCGCGTCGCCGACGAATAACCGTCGCTCAGGGCGCACTCCGCGCCCTGATGCTCTCAATGCAGCGCGCCGTCGCTGAGCAATACGTCTTCCTCCACCGTCAATGCGCAGTGAACGATACTGCGCACGGCATCGATCATCGTCGCCAACGCCATGCTCGGCTTGCCCGGGTGATTGGCCGCCAGCTCATGACTATAAGGAATATGCACAAATCCGCCCTTGATGGCCAACTGCCGGCTGGCGATATGGTGGCGCAGGCCGTAAAACAGGTGATTGCAGTTGTAGGTGCCCGCGGTGTATGACACCGCCGCCGGGATCCCCTGCCGGCGCAGGCGCTGCAGCGCCGCCTTGAGCGGCAGCGTGCTGAAATAACCCACCGGGCCGCCCGCCACCACCGGCACGTCGATCGGCTGCTTGCCGGCATTGTCGGGTATGCGCGCGTCAATCAGATTAATCGCCACGCATTCCAGTGAGATTTCCGCTCGTCCGCCCGCCAGGCCCAGGCAAATCACCACCTGCGGCCGCAGTTGCTCCACCGCGGCAATCAGCCGCTCATTGGCGACGCCCAGTACGCACGGCAGCTCAAGCACGCTGATTTGCGCACCGGCGATGCGCTCGCCCGCCAGCGCCTGAGCGACCTGCCACGAGGGATTGATCGCATCCCCATCAAACGGCTCGATGCCGGTTACCAGTACCCTTTCCATTGCAACACCCTCTATTCCGGCCGATTTGGCGTGCTACCAGCCTAGATAACGCAGTATGATTCTGGAAATGGATTATCTGCATATAGAGTATTCATTAAATGAATTTAGCGAAGGTCGATCTTAATCTGCTGGTGGTATTTGACGCTTTGTATCAAACGCGGAATGTCACCGCCGCCGGGCTGCGCCTGAACCGCGCGCAACCGTCGGTCAGCAATGCGCTGTCTCGCTTGCGCATCCTGCTGGGCGACCCGCTGTTTGTGCGCAGCGGCGGCGGCATGCAGCCTACGCCGCGCGCTCATCAACTGATGCCGCCAATACGGCAAGTGCTGGAACAGATCGATCTGACGCTGGCGCCCCCCGTGGATTTCGATCCCGCCAGCGCCCGCGAGCGCCGCTTTACGCTGGCGGCCGGCGATTATGCCGACATCACGCTGTTGCCGGCCATTATCGGCAAACTGCGCCGCGACGCGCCGGGTATCGACATTCGGGTTTCACGCCTGGATCGCCGCCGGATCCACCAACAGCTGGCGCGCGGCGAAGTGGATATCGCCCTGGGTGGGCATATTTCCGGGCCGGAAAGCCATTACGTCCGCCGCTTGTTCGACGAGCATCTGCTGTGCATCGCCAGCCGCAATCACCCGATGTTGGCGGACGGCCGCTGGGATCTGGCGCGCTACCTCAGCCTGCCGCACGGCCTGTATGCGCCGACGGATGACGGCTCCGCACGCGGATTGATCGACCGGCGGCTGGCGGAAATCGGCGGTCAACGGCGCGTCGCCGCCACCTTCTCGCACATTGTCGCCCTGCCGGCGGTAGTGGCGGGCAGCGATTTGATCGCGACGCTGGCGGCCAGCGTCGCCCGAAAATTTGCCGATCCGGCGCGCATCCAATGCTTGCCGCTGCCGGACGAATTGAGCCTGCCGGCCTTCCCCATCGAGCTGGTCGCCGGCCGGCAGATAAAGCGCGATCCCGCCCTCGGCTGGTTATGCGACACCATAGGTCAACTCAACCTCGCTCCGCCCTCTCTCTGATCCCCGAATTTTACCGCATTTTCACGCCGCCTCATCGCCCGCCAGCCGTTCTCCGCGGGCACTTTTCGCCCACTCCAATAGGAATTATCCTAATTCATATTCACGTAATTTATATATATGATCATCTTTAACTTGCAAATGGTAAGGGCAAAAAACGATCTGTCACTTTTTTTCCGTAAAAAATTTGTTGTCATTTAAGCAACTTGACTTAAGTGTGACACATTTGTTTCCTGGTATTACCAATTAACCTTGTGATTTGACTTAAAACACCAAATAGACACAAGATATTGTTTTAAATGATGTAAATGCAAAGTGTGCGTGAGTTAACGATTTAGGCATTGATCCAGAAGGTTATTTTGCAAATGCCGACGGCTATTGTAGACTGCAGAAAATCTGTTGATGTGTAAACTTTGTTAAGTTTTTCGTCAGCGCCTGTCTCTAATCGTGACAGCTACGCCATCGGGATCGTGCGTCTACTCTCGTGCGGTAGCTATGCCTGAAGCCGGCAATACTACGATCTGACTTATCATTCTCCGGTACGGCGCCGCGGGTCACCGTTCGGTAGCCTGCCCGCCGCCAATGCCGGTGCGGCAAGGGATTTCGCCCTATTTCCCGTTATGACCCATGCACGTCATTGATTTAGGGAACGTTACCGCTTGGGTTCCCTGCCCCTGGATGTATTTATTGTGAAGTAGCCTGATATCTATTAAACCGAAAAACGGGATTGTTTTTGAGCGATGCGGCGTGCCTGCTCGCTGATATCCACAGGAAGCCTTGCACACACAATGAAAGCCGTAAAACCCTTGCGCCTACGCGTACCTCATCGCCCTTGCCGCCGGCAGGGGCAACATCCTCTGGGAACCTCCATTTTGGCGCCGGCCGACATGGGGGTTTCCCCGCGTCCGTACCCGGAGCCCGACTGGCGGTACCGCCACGACCGCGCCGGGCTCGCCCCCCCTCTCCCGTTTTTCCTCCGCGGCGACGCTCATTCGTTATCGGATATCGGACCGCTGAATGGCCGCCTGGCGTCGCCACGCAGGCTGCCGGACCGGCGAAAGACATCGCTGCCTGCGCCATGAAACCGGCGCTCTTAATGCACAGCCCCTTCGTTTCAGCCAATAAAAAATCAAAGAGGATATTGTGAAAACACGGATTACCCTGACGCTACTGACCGCCCTGACGCTTGCCGGCTGCTCCAGCCCGCCGCCGCCGCCGCCGGCGCTCGACAACGACGCCATCGTCAGCAGCGAAGTCAACGGCGTAAAACTGCAGCATCGCGCCGCCGTCGCCGCCCCCAAGCAGTTCAAACCGATCGGTGAGGAATACCGCAGCCTGTACGCCGCCAGCATCATGAGCAGCCCGGGTTACAACGGCAGCGCCGTCGGCAGCCTGGATAACGCCGCCGCGTTCTATGCTCTGGGCGAAGTCGAAAACAACTGGCTGGCGATCTCGGCGATCCGCGACGGCGACCTGATCGGCTATATCCAGAAAAACGCCGGGGTGCCGGAGGCGCGTTACAAATCGACGCTGCGCAAGGACCTGCCGCGCCGCGCCCGCGCCGCCAGACAAGACTGCGTGAAAGTCGGCGGTGACAGCAAGGCCTGCAAGAACGCCGGCTCAGCCACCTGGATCCTCCAGTAGTTCACCCATGGGTGACGGGACTCCCCACGATGACAAAACCAATCGCCTCCCGCTGGTGCGGGATGTTATTCCTGATGCTGGGCGCGCTGGCGCTCAGCGGCTGCATGTCTTCCGCCAAAAGCGTACCTTCGCGCTATAGCCTGAACTTCGACGCCGACCCCCGGGTCAACGCCGCGGCGGGGCAACGGCCGGCGCCGATAAAAATCCGCGTGCTGCTGCTGCGTTCCGACGCGGAGTTTATGGAGGCCGATTTCTTCAGCCTGCAGAACGACGCGAAAAGCGTGCTCGGCAACAGCCTGCTGGACAGCGATCAGTTC
Source organism: Serratia ficaria (assembly GCF_900187015.1). NCBI lineage: Bacteria > Pseudomonadati > Pseudomonadota > Gammaproteobacteria > Enterobacterales > Yersiniaceae > Serratia > Serratia ficaria. The sequence continues at coordinate 3,180,210 of NZ_LT906479.1, forward strand.
TTCCTGACGCCGGGCCAGGTGGGCAAACAGCTACGCGGCCAGAGCACGCTGGAAACCCGCTACATCGGCATCATCGCCGAATATCAGAATTTGGACGGCAAGGCCTGGCGCATCTCGCTGCCGCTGCCGGAACCCACCGAGACCAATTTTTACAAGGTATGGCAATTCTCGCCGGATGAGTTGGCGGCGCACGTCGTCGCGGGCATTAGCGGCCTGCGTACCGTGAAAGATCCGGACTGACCAACCGCTGCGCTGATGCGAAGTAACTATAGGTGTGATGATGAAAGATGCTCATAAGGTAGTCTGGACTGAGGGGATGTTTTTGCGCCCTCACCATTTTCAGCAGGCGGAAAATTACCTCGAAGGCTACATGCGCAACTGGGGCCAGGCCCATAACGGTTGCTTCTGGGGCTTCCTCAGCCTGGATCTGGATCAGACGCTGCTGCGCCAGGGAAAAATCGCGCTCAACGCCGCCAGCGGCATTATGCCGGACGGCACGCCGTTTCGTTTCTCCGGCGCCCAACAGGCGCCCGCTCCGCTGACCATCGCCGAGAACAAGACCGGCGAAAACGTGGTGTTGGCCCTGCCGACCTACCGCGCGGGCCGCGAAGACGTGATCTTCCAGGAAAGTCCGGACGCGCTGGCGCGCTATCTGGCCTATGAAAACGAAGTCGACGATCTGAACGCCGTCTCGGTCGGCAGCGCGGCGCTGCAGTTCGGCCAGCTGCGGCTGCGGCTGATGCTGGAGAGCGATCTCAACGCCGAATGGACCGCGCTCAGCCTGACCCGGGTGCTGGAAAAACGCGGCGACAACAGCCTGCGGCTCGATCAGGCGCAAATCCCGCCGATGCTGAACTGCCAGGGCAATCCGGTGCTGAAAACCTTCATCAACGATCTGCAGGGCCTGCTGCAGCAGCGCAGCCAGCAAATGAGCCAGCGCCTGCTGCAGCCGGGCCGCGGCGGCAGTTCGGAGATGGTCGATTTCATGCTGCTGCAGCTGATCAACCGCCATCTCGGCCAGGTGAGCCACGCTTACCATCTTGACCATCTTCATCCGGAACGGCTGTTCGCCGACTGGTTGCAGTTCGCCACCGAGCTCGCCAGCTTCTCGGCGCAGCGCACGCCGGAAGGCCGCCTGCCGGTGTATGACCACGATAATTTGGCGCTGTGCTTCGGCAAGCTGATGCTGTTGCTGCGTCAGGGCCTGTCGGTAGTGCTGGAGGACAACGCCATCCAGCTGACGCTGGTCGAGCGTTCGCACGGCCTGAACGTCGCCACGGTGCAGGATACCAGCATGATGCGCGACTTCGGTTTTGTGCTGGCGGTGCGCGCCGACGTCGCCGCCGAAGTGCTGCTGACGCACTTCCCGGCGCAGATGAAGATCGCGCCGGTGACGCGCATACGCGACCTGGTGCAGCTGCAGCTGCCGGGTATCGGCCTGCGCACCATGCCGGCGGCGCCGCGCCAGATCCCCTATCACGCGGGTTACACCTATTTCGAGCTGGAAAAAGGCGGCGACCTGTGGAAGCAGATGGAAAAATCCAGCGCCTTCGCCCTGCATCTGGCCGGCGAGTTCCCGGGGCTGGACATGGAATTTTGGGCCATTCGCAGCCATACGGATCGCTAACTCATGACTCAGGAAAATAGCATGGCGCCGGCGGAGAACCCGCTGGTGGAGGCCGCCAACCCGCTGCTGAACGCCATTTCGCAGATCCGCCAGTCGGCGACCCACGCCAACCCGGCCCAGCTGCGCCAACAGCTGATCGACGAAGTGCGCCGCTTTGAAATCCGCGGCCAGCGCGCCAGCCTGCCGTACGAAGTGATCATCGGCGCGCGCTACTGTCTGTGCACCGCGCTGGACGAGGCCGCCGCGCTGACGCCCTGGGGCAGCAACAGCGTATGGTCCGGCAGCGGGCTGCTGGTGACCTTTCACAACGAAACCTGGGGCGGGGAGAAGTTCTTCCAGCTGCTGGCCAAGCTGTCGCAAAGCCCGCGCGAGCACATCCAGCTGTTGGAACTGATCAATTTCTGCCTGCTGCTGGGCTTTGAAGGCCGCTACCGGGTGATGGAAAACGGCCGATCGCAGCTGGAAACCATGAAACAGCGCCTGCTGCAGCTGATCCGCTCGGTGCGCGGCGGGTATGCGCCGCCGCTGTCGCCGAACGCGCTGGATCTGCCGGTGCAGCAAAAACTGTGGCGGCCGCTGGTGCCGTTGTGGGCCTGCGTGGCCCTGACCGGTTTCCTGGCGTCGCTGCTGTTCATCGCTCTCAACTGGCGGTTGGGCGACGCCACCAGCCCGGTGCTGGCTTCGATTTACCAGACCAACCTGCCGCAGGTGGCGATCGGCAATCCGGCGCCGGCCGCGCCGCCGACGCTGAGCCTGAAAAGTTTCCTGCGCAAGGAAATCGCCGAAGGCCTGGTGGTGGTGCGTGACGAAGCGCAGCAGAGCGTGGTGATCCTGAAAGGCGACGGGCTGTTCGATTCCGCCGCCACCACCGTGCGCGCCAACTATATTCCGGTTATCGACCGCGTGGCCGCCGCGATGAACGGCGTCAGCGGCAAGATTTTGGTCACCGGCTACAGCGACAACCTGCCGATCCGCAGCGCGCGTTTCGCCTCCAACTGGGAGCTGTCCCTGGCGCGCGCCGAAGCGGTCAGCGCCCGGCTGCAAAAACACCTCGATAACCCGCAACGCGTGAAGGCGGAGGGCCGCGGCGAAAGCGACCCGGTGGCGCCGAACGATAACAAAGTGAACCGTGCGCTGAACCGCCGGGTAGAAATTACGCTGTTGGTCGCGCCGGAAAACACCCAGGCGGAAATCAACGGCTTGCCGCAAGGAAACGGAAAGTAATGCTCAGTACGTTATTCTCCATCATCACCAGCCGCCTGTTGTGGGGCTTTGCCGGCATCACCGCTCTGGCGTTCATCATCTGGATGATCGGCCCGCTGGTGGCTATCGGCGACTATCGGCCGCTGGAACCGGCACTCAACCGCCAGATAGCCATCGGCGTAATTTATCTGATTTGGTTCCTGTGCCGCATCATTCCCCGGATCTACAGCGCCTGGTTCAATCGCCGCCTGTTGAGCAACCTGCGCGCCGCCGAGGAACCACCGGCGGAGAGCGGCAAAGCGCTGCCCAAACAGGATGAGCAGCTGGCCCAGCGCTTCGACGAAGCGGCGCAGCTGCTGAAGAAGGCGCGCTTTGCGCCGGGCCAGGGCGACAGCAAGCACCGCTGGATGACGCGCTTCAGCAGCCAGTATCTGTACCAGTTGCCGTGGTATGTGATCATCGGCGCGCCGGGCGCCGGCAAGACTACCGCTCTGGTCAACTCGGGGCTGCATTTCCCGCTGGCCGACCGCTTCGGCAAATCCGCCCTGCGCGGCGTCGGCGGCACCCGCAACTGCGACTGGTGGTTCACCAACGACGCGGTGCTGCTGGATACCGCCGGCCGCTACACCACACAGGAAAGCCAGCGTGAAGAAGACGCCGACGAATGGAAAAGCTTCGTCAGCCTGTTGAAAAAATACCGCACCCGCCAGCCGATCAACGGCGTGATGGTAACCATCAGCGTCGCCGATTTGCTGAGCGACAGCGCCGAAGCCCGCGCGGCGCAGGCCAGCGCACTGCGCAAGCGCCTGATTGAGCTGTACGAACAGCTGGGCATTCATTTCCCGGTGTACGTGCTGGTGACCAAAACCGACCTGCTCAACGGCTTTATGGCCTATTTCAGCGGCTTCGACAAAGCGCAGCGCGACCAGATTTGGGGATTCACTTTCCCTTATGAGCAGTCGCGCCAGGCGGATTTCAACCTGAACGCCACCTTTGAACAACAGTACGCCCTGCTGCAACAGCGGCTGGACGCGGCGCTGCCGGATACCCTGCTGGTTGAGCACGACGCCCGACAACGCGCCGAAAGCTACCTGTTCCCGCAGGAATTCGCCGCCCTGCGCCCGCTGCTGGGCCAGTATCTGGAACAGGTGTTCGCCACCTCCAGCTTCGAAACCCGCTTCACGCCGCGCGGCATTTACTTCACCAGCGGCACCCAGGAGGGCCTGCCGTTCGACCGGGTGATGGGCGAGCTGAACCGCTATCTGCAACTGCCGAGCGCCGGCGATCCGCAGCAGGCCAACTCGGCCTGGGACAGCGTCAACCAGCAGGCGCCGATCCCGGCGACCAAGGGGCAAAGTTTCTTCCTGAAAGACACGCTGGAAACGGTGATCTTCCAGGAGTCCGGCCTGGCGGGCAGCAACCGCTGGTGGGAATACCGCAACCGCGCCCTGCATTGGGCGGGCTACATCGCGCTGGCGCTGCTCCTGACAATCCTGGCGATTTTCTGGTTCACCAGTTACGGCAACAACAAGAGCTATCTGGCGGAGGTGGGCGCCAAGGTGCCGGGGGTAGAGCGCCAGGGCCAGAACCTCACCCAGTTGGGCAATGGCGATATGTTCTCGCTGCTGCCGTTCCTCAACAGCGTGCTGCACCTGCCGGACAGCCAGAACTTCTCGCTGGACGATCCGCCGTTCACCTACCGCATGGGTCTGTACCGCGGCGATCAGGTCAGCGACGCCAGCAACGCGCTGTATCAGAAGGCGCTGAAGGAACTGCTGTTGCCGCAGGTGGCGCAGCAAATCGCCACCACGCTGCGCAACGACAACCGCAGCGATGCGGATTTCAGCTACGAGGCGCTGAAGGCCTATCAAATGCTGTATCTGCCAAAGCAGTACGACGGCAAATTCCTGCGCGCCTGGGTGATGCTCAACCTGCAGCGCAACCTGCCGCAGGGCAGTACGCAGAAACAGCTGCAGCAGATTGAATGGCACCTGAGCCAGCTGCTCGACGCCCAGATCCAGCCTTCGCCGTACGCCAAAGACGAACCCCTGGTGGAACAGGCGCAGGCCGCGTTGAACCGCGCCCCCCTGTCGCAACGGGTTTATGGCCGTCTGAAGCGCCTGCTGTTGAAACAGACCGACATCAAGCCGGTCAGCCTGGTCGACCTGGCCGGCCCGCAAACCGAACTGGCCTTTTCGCGCAAAAGCGGCAAGCCGGTGACCGACGGCGTGCCGGGCCTGTTTACCTCGCAGGGCTACTGGAAAGCCTTCAACGACAATATCGACCCGGTGACCGACACCCTGCGCAAAGAAGACGTCTGGGTGCTGAACAGCAAAACGCCGGAGCTGAAAAGCGCCGATCTGATCAAGACCATCCGCCAGCTGTACATGCAGGATTTCATCAGCGCCTGGGATGAGCTGCTGGGCGATATCCAGCTGGCCAATATCGGCAACCTGACCCAGCGCATCAGCAGCGCGCGCCTGTTGTCCGGCAACCCGTCGCCGATGCGCAACCTGCTGGTCAACGTCAGCAAGAATGTCACCCTGCGCGACGAAAAAAGCGATGCCGACAGCCGATCGCTGCTGGATAAAACCGGAGATCGGCTGAACCAAAACGCCAACCGCACGCTGGAGGCGCTGTTCACCAACCGCCCGGCCAACGCCGACGGCGACGTTTCCGCCCAGCCGGAACAGCTGGTGATGGCGCACTTCGCGCCGCTGCTCGAGCTGGCGCAGAGCCAGGGCGAAGGCAACAAGGCGATCCCGTTCGACGGCGTGCTGAAGCAGGTCGATGAGCTATACAGCTATCTGACGGCGGTTCAGGGCGCCGCCAACAGCGGCATGTCGGCGCCGCCGAGCGACATTATCCCGCGTCTGCAGGCCGAATCCGGCCGCCTGCCGGTGCCGTTCAAACAGATGCTGCTGTCGCTGGCGATCGGCGCCAGCAGCGATACCCAGCGCAAGGAGATGGAGAACGTCAAGAAACGCATCAGCTTCGAGGTCGGCAGCTTTTGCCGCCAGGCGATAGCCGGGCGTTATCCGCTGGTCGCCCGGGCGCGTCAGGAAGTGACGCCGGACGATCTGGCGCGCATGTTCGCGCCTAACAGCGGGTTGATGGACAGCTTCTTCCGCGACAATTTGCAGGGCAAGGTTGACACCACTCGCGCCAACTGGCGCTTCACCCCCGGCGTAGACGGCAAAACGCTGCCGGGCGGCGAAGGGATCCTGCGCTCGTTCCAGCAGGCGCAGCGCATTCGCGACGCCTTCTTCGCCAACGGCACCGCGACGCCCTCTTACCGCGTCACCGTGCGGCCGGTGCGGATGGATAACGACATCCTCAACCTGACGCTGGATATCGACGGGCAGCTGTTCAAATACAGCCACGGCCCGCAGGTTCCGCTGGTGGTGAGCTGGCCGGGCACCCGCAACACCAACCAGGTGCATCTGCAGCTGGCGCTGGCCAACGGCACCACCGCCAGCCTGGTGACCAGCGGCCCCTGGGCGCTGAACCGCATGGTGGATATGGCGCAGTCCTCCGCCGGCAGCAGCAGCCTTGGCCGCCAGGCGACGTTTAATCTGGATGGCCACCACGTTACGCTGGAGTTCACGCCCAACAGTATCCGCAATCCATTCCAGCTGCCGGCATTCTCCTGCCCGTAGCCCCGAAAGGACAAGATGATGAGCAACGACCTGAGCCCGACCGCGAGCATTGGCTGGTATGGCAAGATCCCTTCCGCCGGCGATTTTTTGCAGCGCCGCCTGCCCGACCTGGTGGTCAATAACTGGGCCCACTGGTTTCATAACGGGCTGGTCAATCTGCAGCGCGACCAGCCGGGGCCGCATGGGCACCCTTTCAGCAATGCGCCGGTGTGGAACTTCGTCATTCCCGCCACGCTCGGCAGCCAGTATGTGCAGATGGGCTGCCTGCTGCCGGCCCGCGATCGGGTGGGACGCCTCTACCCGATCTGCGCCCTGCGCCTGTTCAGCCAGGACGACTGGCGCCCGCAACAGCTCAACATGGCGGCGGAATGGTACAACCAGCTCGGCTATCGGCTGCTGAACGGCGTGCGCAACGGGTTTTCCGCCGATCAGATCGACCGCTCGCTGTTGCAAATTCCGGCGTTGCCCAGCCCGCCGGCGGAGGCCGACTCCGAGATCTTGTCGATCATCGGCTTCCAGCATCCGGACGTGCCGGGCCTCGGCTGGCAACAGGCCGCCGACTGCTTCGATCCGGCGCAGTACGCCAGTTTCTGGTGGACCAATCAGGCCGACGGGCATCCGCTCTATACCCACGTGCACAGCGGCAACCTGACGGTGCAGCTGTTTGCGCTGTTGTTCGAACCCAATGGCTGGACGCGCACCGGCCGCAGCGGCCAGTACCCGCAAATGTTTGATTAACCCGGTCTGTTAAGGAAATTTTATGGCTATCGACACCCTGCTGGCCCCGGTTGACGCGGAGAATCCCTGCGGCGACAACCTGGAATATGACGCCGACTTTCTGGCGATGGAGCAGGCCGCCACCGGCAAGACCGAACAGCAGTTCGGCAGCACCATCATCCCGGCGGAGGCGCCGGACTGGATGCAGGTGGAACGCCTCGCCACCGCCCTGCTGGCGCGCACCAAGGATCTGCGGGTCATGCTGTATCTCACCCGGGCCTGGACGCAGCTGCGCGGTCTGCAAGGCTATGCCGACGGCCTGGCGCTGATCCACCAGGCGCTGGAGCGCTACTGGGATACGCTGCTGCCGCTGCTCGAGTTCGACGGCGAAGCGGATCCGCTGTTTCGCATCAACGTGCTGGCCGACCTGGGCGACAAGGCCGCGCTGGCCGCCAGCGTGCGCGCCGCGCCGCTGTTGAAAGGCGCCGCCGGTGAAATATCGCTGCGCGACGCCGGCGCGCTGCTCGACGGCAGCAAGCTGGAGTGCGCCAACTTTCCCGGCGGCCGGGCGCGCCTGCAGGATGAGCTGTCGCAGGCGGATCGTTCCGAAGGGCTGCTGGTCACGCGCATCGACGAAACGCTGAACGCCATCCGCGCGGTGGTCAGCCGCCACCTGGGCGAGAGCGCGCTGCCGGAGATGAACGGCCTGACCAAAGTATTCACCCTGATCGCGCAGTATTGCCACAGCGACGCGCCGGCTCCCGACGCCGGTGCGGAACAGCCCGAGCAGGCCGGCCTCCCGCCGACGAGCGCGGCGGCTCCCCAGGCCGCCGCGGCGCTCAACTGGCGCAGCGCGCAGATCCAATCGCGCGACGACGCCCAGCTGATGCTGGACAAGGTAAAGAACTATTTTCGTCTTCATGAGCCAAGCCACCCGGCGCCGCTGATGATCGATCGGGTACAGCGGCTGATCGCGCTGGACTTTATGCAAATCGTCCGCGATTTGGCGCCCGATGGTCTCAACCAACTGGAGACCATTCTCGGTCGCCCCGACAACGAGGAGAACAGCTAGCCGCCTACCCTTCGGTTCTCTTTACGACACCCATAACGTCTGCTCACCTGCGCAGGCCAGCATTTGAACCTGACTCTCCAAGCCGGATGAGGCGCGTTCCCAATCGCCACAAGATGGAGTAAATCATGCCAAACTCGAAATCCCGCAGCGGGCAGAAATTCATCGCCCGCAACCGCGCGCCGCGCGTACAGATTGAATACGATGTCGAAATTTATGGCGCAGAGCGCAAAATCCAGCTGCCGTTCGTGATGGGCGTGATGGCGGACCTGGTGGGGAAAGCGGTTGATCCGCTGCCAAGCGTCGACGAGCGTAAATTCATGGAGATCGACATCGATAACTTCGACGAGCGCATGAAATCGCTGAAGCCGCGCGTCGCCTATCAGGTCGACAACACCCTGACCGGTGAAGGCAAGCTGAATATCGACCTGACGTTCGAGAGCATGGAAGACTTTTCCCCCGCCGCCATCGCCCGCAAGGTCGACGCGCTGGACAACCTGCTGGACGCACGCACGCAGCTTTCCAACCTGCTGTCTTATATGGACGGTAAAAACGGCGCCGAAGAGCTGATCTCCAAGATCCTGCAAAACCCGACGCTGCTGCAATCCCTGACCGATGCGCCTAAGCCGGCGGCAAAGGACGACAACAACGAGCGTGAGGATTAATTGATGAGCAACTCGCCTCAGCAACAAAAAGCGTTGCAGACCACCGAGACCTTCTCCAGCGATGAATTCAGCGCGCTGCTGAACAAAGAGTTTCGTCCAAAAACCGATCAGGCCAAGGAAGCGGTCGAAAACGCGGTAAAAACCCTGGCGCAGCAAGCGCTGGAAAACACCGTTACCGTTTCCTCCGACGCCTACCGCACCATCCAGGCGCTGATTGCCGAAATCGACGAGAAGCTGTCGCAGCAGATTAACCAGATCATCCACCACGACGAGTTCCAGAAGCTGGAAGGCGCCTGGCATGGCCTGCACTACCTGGTCAACAACTCCGAAACCGACGAAATGCTGAAGATCCGCTTTATGAGCATTTCCAAGAAGGAGCTGGGCCGCACGCTGAAACGTCACAAGGGCGTGGGCTGGGATCAGAGCCCTATCTTCAAGAAGGTGTACGAAGAAGAATACGGCCAGTTCGGCGGCGAACCCTTCGGCTGCCTGGTGGGCGACTATTACTTCGATCACAGCCCGCAGGACGTAGAGCTGCTGGGTGAGATGGCTAAAATCGGCGCCGCTTCCCACTGCCCATTCATCGCCGGCACCGCGCCGAGCGTGATGCAGATGGAGTCCTGGCAGGAGCTGTCCAACCCGCGCGATCTGACCAAGATCTTCCAGAACACCGAATACGCCGCCTGGCGCAGCCTGCGCGAATCGGAAGACGCGCGCTATCTGGGCCTGGTGATGCCGCGCTTCCTGGCGCGCCTGCCGTACGGCATCCGCACCAACCCGGTGGACGAGTTTGACTTCGAGGAAGAAACCGACGGCGCGACCCACGGCAACTACACCTGGACCAACGCCGCCTACGCCATGGCCGCCAACATCAACCGCTCGTTCAAAGAGTTCGGCTGGTGCACCGCGATCCGCGGGGTGGAATCCGGCGGTGCGGTGGAAAACCTGCCGTGTCACACCTTCCCAAGCGACGACGGCGGCGTGGACATGAAGTGCCCAACCGAGATCGCCATCAGCGACCGCCGCGAAGCCGAGCTGGCCAAAAACGGCTTTATGCCGTTGATCCACCGCAAAAACTCCGACTTTGCCGCCTTTATCGGCGCCCAGTCGCTGCAGAAGCCGGCGGAATACTACGATGCCGACGCCTCCGCCAACGCCCAGCTTTCCGCTCGCCTGCCGTACCTGTTCGCCTGCTGCCGCTTCGCGCACTATCTGAAGTGCATCGTGCGCGACAAGATCGGCTCCTTCCGCGAACGCGACGACATGGAGCGCTGGCTGAACGACTGGATCATGAACTACGTGGATGGCGATCCGGCCAACTCCTCGCAGGAAACCAAGTCGCGCAAACCGCTGGCCGCGGCGGAAGTGCAGGTCGAAGAGATCGAAGACAACCCGGGCTACTACAGCGCCAAGTTCTTCCTTCGCCCGCACTACCAGCTGGAAGGCCTGACCGTTTCCCTGCGCCTGGTGTCGAAGCTGCCTTCGCTGAAGCAGAACGACGCGTCCTGATGTGCTGAAAGTCAGGCCGCGATCGGGCGGCCTGACCGGCATCCGTCTTAATTGCAAGAAGTTTGGTTTTGGGCGTTGGATTAGCGGCCACAACCATCGAATTGGGTTTCTTATTCAATGAAATAAGAGCCCGGTAATTAATACCGATAGCTTTCGGTATTTCATAAGGTGCATGGCACAAGGATATAAAATGGTAATGCATTACCACATTGCAATTCCTGCTGCTATTACCTGAATTTTTCAACGCAACGTTAATACTACTGTTAACCCTTAATAAAGAGTGAAGAAACTATGGCTATTGATATGTTCCTGAAAGTTGAAGGTGCCAGCGGCGAATCTAAAGATTCGAATCACAAGGGCTGGACCGACATTACTTCTTTCTCCTGGGGCGCTTCTCAACCGGGCAACATGGGTGTAGGCGGCGGCGGCGGCGCCGGCAAGGTGTGCTTTAACGACCTGCATGTGAATGCGCTGGTCGACAAGTCAACTCCTGCACTGCTGAAACACTGTTCCAGCGGCAAACACCTGACCAAGATTGAGCTGTCGGTCTGCAAGGCCGGCGGTACTCAGGTTGAGTACGTCAAAATTACTCTGGACGACGTGCTGGTCACCGCGGTGCAGTACACCGGTGCCGGCGGCGAAGACACCGTAGGCGTTACCTACTCCTTCCAGGCGGCTAAAGTCAAGCAGCAATACTGGGAGCAGAGCGATAAAGGCGGTAAAGGCGCAGAAAGCAGCGCAGGTTGGAATATCAAGGAAAACCGCGAAGCTTAATTTGTATGCCCCCCGGTTGCAACCGGGGGGTTTAATATAGGGAAATAACAATGAATAATAACCGCCCCATTTTTTCAGCCGCATGGACTGCAAGCACTAAAATATATAACGCGCAATATTCAGCTCAGAATGTTGCCAAAATTATCGGCGGGCGTGTAGCCATGAATATTGCGCCTAATGGAAAGTGGGAAAACACCTGCGCTGTACGTATGAGCTACATCTTGAATAAATCCGGTTTTCCCATTCCTTATGTAAAAGATCAGACCGTATCAGGTGCAGATCGTCAGTGGTATTTTTTTAGAGTTAAAGATCTTATCGCTTATTTGACAAAGATCTGGGGCAAACCCGACCTTCGAGTCAAGTTCCCTCCTCCAGGTGGTGGTGAATTAGCCGGAAAGAAAGGGATAATATTGTTTGAAATTGCAGGTTGGAGTGATGCAGGAGGACATGCTACGCTCTGGAATGGGAACGGCGATTGTTATGATCATTGTTATTTCAATGAACCAGAAGCTCGCTATACAACAAATTACGCTAACTTTTGGTTATTGAGATGAAAAAAATTCTTATCTCCTTTTTTTGTATATATGCCACTTGCGCTATAGCACAGAAAAATCAAGAAACACCTATTGAAAAGTGGCCGCCGCAAGCGGCGTACCGAAACTATTTGCAAAACTACAAGGATATTGCTCTAACCTACTGCATTTCCGTCGCTTATAAGACATCACCAGAGGCCAGCAAAGATGCAATTGCCTCATCGAATGGAATCGATGCCTGGTCATACTATGCAATTCGTGATGAAGAATCCCCTATCATCGCGCTGACAAAACGGTACTTACAACAGAATTACAATGCAAAAGATGGTAAAAGCCGCTTAGACTTAATGAAGTGCATGGATATGTACCATAGTGAAGATCTTGACAAACTTGCGAAAGACTATGTACAGCGCCCTAATGATAATTGGGTGAAAGACAATCCGGATAGAGTAAATAGAAAAACCCATGAGAAATAGCCAGAAAAAATTCCAGGCAAAACCATCACGACAGCAGAGAGCAATTACTTAAAGCGGAAAAGTGATGAAGGGCTGATAAACAGAATAAATTATGAAGTCGAGCTCTATTTAAATGGAAATTATCGCTAAGGAATTTGCCCTAATGAAATTATGTGCATTTTTGCTCAGCAGCTTATTATTATCTTCCACCGCTTATGCGGCAGAAAAAAACGTCAAACCATTGGCTATTGATGGCCTGTGGCAAGTAACTCAAGTCAATATCGACAATGAGGCAACTCGCACACTCAATTATCAATTTAACGACCCTCGATTGCTTGGCAGGATCATCAATATATCCAGTCAATCAATTGAAAGCAATTTACCGGAAAAAGACGTCTGCACAACGCCAACCTTGAGCATTGAGAAGAATACATTAAACCAACTCATAGCTAAATCTATGGGGCCAAATGTCACTGTTAAAAACTATGAACTGAATGAAAGCGGGCAAGCAGAAATTTCTCTTTTCAAGCTCACGTGCAATTCCGGCTCGTTCGGCCCATCAGAAAATAGCGCAGGCTCCTGGTTTGCCGAACTCAATCCGCAAAAAGCGCTGGTTAAATGGTACGATGGTTCACTATTGCAGTTAGAACGATTACCAGAGAACCCTAAACCCGTCGCGTCTTTTGACTGTACTAAAGCTAAAAGCATTGTTGAAAAAACAATCTGCTCAGACTTCAATTTATCCGCCTATGACAAAAGTGTCTCTCAAGCTTGGCTGTTGGCAAAAAAACAGGCTACCGACGTAGGAGATAAAAAGCTGATGACCTCTTTAAGCAGTACGCAAAAAACCTGGTTACTGCAAAGGGATAAATGCAGGGATAACAAGGATTGCCTGACCAATATGATGCAAGAGAGAATCAATGATCTTTCCGCATACGAGTAAAATTGCAACTCTATTAATATTGGCGGTATTGAGTATGAAAGCGGTCGCCAACGTAAAATATTCCCCGGAAGAGAACCTCAAAAACTACGCACTCAGCGTCTGCGTCGCCGACGGGTACTCAGCAAAAGAAATAAAAAACGATGCCGCCGCCGCAGCTCGGGGTTACACGGAGTTTGGCGATTACTCTCTCGAAGCACATACCGCCGTCAGGGCGCTGGCAAAGAAATTTCTGGCGAAGCCATATGACAGCCAGTCAGGCGAACCGATGACGATGGTGAAATGCATCGATCTTGTACATAGCCAAGAGTTGCAAGTCATCATCAAGAAATATCAAGGGAAAGACGACAATTGATCATAAATCTGTATCCCTTCACAGAGTAAATGTTAGTTTAGAGAAATGGGAAAGGAATCCTTATGCAATACAAAACAAAAGCAGATCTGGATAGATCTATCGATGAACTCAAAAAACTATCAAGAACGTTTTCACGACAGTATCTATAAACCAACGAATCGAGAGCTAATTTCTCACTGGAAATAGACCAACTTATTCAGTTTGCGCAAAGGGAGATCAGTATACACTGCACATCCTACTCTGGGGCAATCAGTATTATTGACGATGAAATAAAAAACCTAAAGCAACAAGAGTTCGATATTGACACGGGCAAAGCTAAACTTTTTGTCGCAATAAAAAAAGAAAAAAGAGAAAAATTTTCAAACTTGATTATGAAACAAGTTGGCTTTGTCAGCGGCGGCTCTCAGATATTTGCTGGAATCGGGACTTGTGCACTTTCCGTAGGCATAGCCTGCGGAGGCGTTGGCGTACCGTTAATTGCTCAAGGAACAAATAATGTTTATGAAAATGGTTATTACTTGCTTTTCAGAAAAAATAAGGTTGGCAGTATAAGAGAGGCATACCACTACGCTGCTAATTACCTAGGTTATAATAAGAATGAAGCTGATATAGTATATAGCTCCGTTGACATCTCTCTATCGGGGTACGGTATCTTTAGTAAATCATTAAGACCCGACTCGTGGCGTTTATTTAGATACATAAATAGTGATTACATTCGCGGGTGGAAACAGCTTGGCACTGTCCCATTGGGCACAGAAATTTTTTCGAATGCCATAACTGGCTATGGAATTTACAAACTAATCGACGAGGAAACAAAACAGTGAGTGATGACGTCACGCTTTCCACCTACTCTTACTCATTTGTTTTTTTATACTTTTTCCTGTCAATCATAGTATTTGTCGGATTGTATCGCCTAAAGCAAAAAGCCAACAATAAAAAATCATACTTCCTTTTTGTGATAGCCACCATAGTGAACATATTTTCAAGCATCATTCAAGGTTTGGTATTTAACTATGGCTCGGAGATATTAGATCCAATTATCAATATAAAATTCCAAGATTATGATAATGTATGGTACGCCAGCATTATATTTGCAATAATATATTTATCTCAACTGCCAACTAATTTATATTACAAGGAAAAGAGTAAAAAAAATGATCGTGATGGCAAAAACATCACCTGACATATACAGCCTCACATTCATATATTTAGGTTCGAGAGAATAAAATGTGCTTGCCAAAAAAAATTGGGTCACTCACATTTAAAGACCTCCCTTAGAAATAAATCAAGTCGAATTCATCCAGTTACCGAGCTCAACTGTCTGGGTCATAAGATCTTATCAGCAGGAATGCCTTATGCGATTTTCTATTGTAAAAAACAAAAATGGCCAGGTTCCGCCACAGAGCAGCTGCGATTTCCTGCCGCCGGGCGGCACCATCGGCCGCAGCGTAGACAACAACCTGGTATTGCCGGACGAAGAGCGCGCCATCTCGCGCCTGCAGGCAATCGTGCATATTTCCGCTGACGGCGAATGCCGGGTGACCAACCGCGGCAACGTGACCCGCGTGCTGCTTAACGATATCCCGCTGGAGCGCGGCCGCCAGGTCGAGCTGCAGGACGGCGACATTCTGGGTATCGACGACTATCAAATTCAGGTCAGCGCGCTGCAACAGCACGCCGCGCCGCCGGCCCAACCGGCGGCGCGAGTCACCGAGGCCGCGCCTGCGCCAACGCCGGCTCCCGCCGCCAAAGAAAAATCCGCCGGGCCCATTCCCAATGAGATCTGGGACAGCCTGGTGGAGGAGTTTACCCCTAACACGCCGACCGCCGCCGCGCCGGCGCCGGCCGTTAATCATGATAACCATCCGCTGCTGGAAACCCCGCAGCCTGAATTGAATCCGGCGGATCCGCTGGCGCAGCTGGCGGGCAACGTCGATTTACGCCAGCTGCAGCAGCAAGAAACCGATCCGGCGGCGCTGTTCAATACCGACACCACGTTCAACCGCGACCATATTCTGGCCGACACCACCCCCAGCGCGCTGTTGGCCGAACAGCGCCCGGCGGCGACCCGCCAGCCCGAACCGGTGAAAGCGTCGCCCGCCGCGGCGGAGAAACGCGAGCAAGAACTGGATCCGCTGGCGCTGTTTGGCGACTCTTCCGCCCCCGCCGCACCCGATGCGTTGAACGGCAACGATCCTTTGGGCCTGCTGATGGGCGGGGCCGTGCCGCTGGCGCAGCCGGGCTCTTCCACGCCGTCTCAACCCCCGCTGCAGCCACAGCCGTCTCAGCCTCAGCCGCAGCCACAGCCGTCTCAGCCTCAGCCGCAGCCGCAGGCGGCCGCCGAACCGGCAGCGCCGCAGCCTCCGCGTGCCACACCCGCCGCGCCGATGCCGGAGCCGGAGCCGCAATTCCAGCGCCAGGAGCCGCCGGCACAGCCGCCGCGCCCGCGCCAGGGCAATCGCCTGGGCATCGATCCCGTCGCCTATCAGTCCGCCCGCCCGCAAAACGGCGCCGCACCGAACGGCGATCGGTTGGAGGGGCCGTTGCTGACGGCGCTGCTGCAGGGCATCGGCCTGGATGATCTGCAGCCGCAGCCGCATTTCGATGAACAGCAGATCCGTCAGTTCGGCCGGCTGCTCAGCCTGTTCTCGCAGGGAACCGTCGCCCTGCTGTCTTCGCGCTCAATCCTCAAACGCGGCGTGAAGGCGGAAATGACCATGATCCTCGACGAGGCCAACAACCCGTTCAAGCTGTTGCCCTCGGGCAAAACGGTGCTGATGCAGATGTTCGGCAGCCAGATGCCTGGCTTTATGCCGCCGGAGCAGGCGGTGCGCGATGCGCTGATCGACCTGCAGGCGCACCAGTTGGGCATGATCGCCGGCATCCGCGCCATCATCGCCGCCATGCTGCAGTCGTTCAACCCGGACCGTCTCGAAGAAGAGGCCCGCAAGGAAGGCGCCGCGCCGCGTCTGTCGCTGCCCGCCAATCGCAAGGCGGCGCTGTGGGATTACTTCGTGAAAAACTATCAGCAGACTTCCGGAGAGATAGAAGACGATTTCCACACTCTGTTCGGCGAAGCCTTCCTGCACGCCTATGACGTTGAAGTGAATCAATATAAAGACTCACAGACCAAACCGGACGCGTAATGAATATCACTATAGCCTCTACCTCCAATCAGGGCGGCCGCGACTCTAATCAGGATCAGACCGGCGAAGTGGTCGGCAACCGCGCGGCCTGTTTCGTGGTGTGCGACGGCATTGCCGGCTTCCCCGGCGGCGACATCGCCGCCAGGCTGGCGCGCGACACCATCCTGCAGAACTTCGACGGCGAAAAGCACATGAACGCGCAAAGCATTCGCCAGCATATTTCGCGCGCCAATGCGGCAATCCACCAGCAGCAGCGGCAATCAGACGAATACAGCAAAATGGGCACCACGCTGGTCAGCCTGTTTATCGATCGCGATTACCAGCTGGCCTATTGGGCGCACGCCGGCGACAGCCGTCTGTACCTGTTCCGCCGCGGCTACCTCTACGCCGTCACCACCGATCACAGCCTGATCCAACAAATGCAGGACGCCGGCTATCAGACCAGCGGCATCAACAGCAACCTGCTGTACTTCGCGCTGGGCCTGAACGAAGAGCGCGACGCTACCTACAGCGACGTGCTGCAGCTGGAAGACGGCGACGTGTTCCTGTTGTGCACCGACGGTTTCTGGCACAGCTTCAGCCAGTCCGAGCTCGAACAATCGCTGCATATGGTCAACTCGCCCAGCGAGTGGATCGCCCTGATGCAGCAGGCATGGAAGAAAAACAATAACAGCGATAACTACAGCGCTATCGCCGTCTGGATTGGCTCACCGCAGGAAACCACCCTGCTGCATTCGCTGGCGGATGCGGAGCGGTTTCTTTCCCGCGACTGAGTCGAGCGCAAATTTACAGCAAGGTTACCTATGAAATACTGGATGCCAGGGCTTGTCGCCCTGATGGCGATACCGGCCGCGCAGGCGGCGAATTATCGCCTGGTTTATTCCCCCAGCCAAAAGCTGGAAGTGTTTATCGATAACGTCAAAAACAGCCAGCCGGCAAGCTGGTGCGGCAAAACCATTCCGCTGCGCATCGTCTCCGCGCAGAGCAAGGACGCCGCAGTGCTGAATGACTTCCTGCCGCGCGTCGGCAACCTGCTGGAAAAACAGTGCGCCAAGGCCAGCCAGCTGCCGTGGATCCTCACCGACAAACGCGGTGAAAAACTGGCCTCCGGCGAGGCCAGCAAGGCGCGCGGCTGGAAACCGGTGCCTAAGCCGGCGGCCGACGAACCTGCCGCACCGCCGCAGCCCGCGATCCCCGCCGCCGTGGCCGTCACTTCACCGCCGGCGGCCAGCGCGCCGGCCCAGCGTTTCGATCTGCCGCAGGGGTGCCATTTCCGCACCTATTGGAACGGCGAAGCCAACGGCAGCGCGCTGTTTATCCCGAGCGGCGCCGCGCTGCGCTGCGGCGACGACGGTTGGCTGAGCGGCAGCGGCGAGATCGGTTTGCAGCAAAATGGCCAAACCGCGTCGCCGAGGCTGTCGTTCCATCAGGGTTACCCGCTGGCGAAGGTCAACGTCGGCGATCGTCCGCTGAGCGTGGTCAGCGCCAATGCCCAACGGCTGGTGCTGGGCGCCAACCCGCAGGCGCCGGGCAGCTTCCTGCTGCTGCCGTTCGAACCGCAGCTGCACGCCTGGTCGTTTGACGGCGTGGTGATCGTGGAAATGCCGCGCACCGACGCCGCCGATCCCGCCAAGGTCACCCAGCGCATCAAGCAGGCGCAAAGCGCATGGCAACCGTTGCTGAGCGCTCCGGCCACGCCGCTGACTTTCAGGCTGGTGGAAAAACTGGCCGACGATCGCGTTGATCCCGCCAGCGGCAGCTACCTGTCGGTTAACGACGCCACTCACTGATTATAAGGAAGGCCCTGTGAAATCATTAGCAAGCATGCTGCAAGGCGGTTCGGTCAGCGCGGCCATCGGCGCCGTGGAAAGTGAAATCAAGGCGCGCCCGGCGGATGCCGACCTGCGCGCCGCGCTGGTGCAGCTGCTGTGCCTGAGCGGCAACTGGCAGCGCGCCAATGCGCAGCTGAAGTCGTGGCAGGCGCTGAAGCCGATCGCTCAGCCCACCACCCTGCTGCTGATGCAGTCGGTCAGCGCGGAGCTGCAGCGCCAGGCGGTATTCGCCGGCGAGGCCGCGCCGGCGCTGCTGCAGCAGAATCAGCCCTGGCTGCAGCAGATGATCCAGGCGCTGGACCACGACGCGCGAGGAGAGGCCGAACAGGCGCAGGCGCTGCGCGACAGCGCGTTGGACGCCGCACCGGCCAGCGCCGGGCGGCTGACACTGGCTCAGGGCGAACAGGAGCAGCCGGTGGCCTTCGAATGGCTGACCGACGGCGACGGCCGCCTTGGCCCGGTGTGCGAGCTGGCGCTGAACGGCGTCTATTACTGGCTGCCGTTCGCCGATATCGCCGAAATTCAATTCCAGGCGCCGCAAAGCGCCATCGATCTGGTGTGGAGCCATGCGCTGGTACGCCTGCATGACGGCCGCGAACAGGTATGCCAGCTGCCCGCCCGCTACCCGCTGGCCGCAGACAGCGACGACGCCCTGCTGCTCGGCAAGCGCACCGAATGGCTGCCGCTGGGCGACGGCCCGCACTACGCCGGCCAGGGGCTGAAAACCTGGCTGAGCGAGAGCGAAGAATTTCCGTTGCACAGCCTGCGCCATCTGAGCTTTGGCGCGGACGCCTGACGATGAGCAACAAGCGACTCACCCATCATGACGGCGGCGATCTGCACCGCCAGGGCTACCGCTTCCGCCAGGACAGCGAGCGCCTGACGTCGCGCGACAAGATGCAGCCGGTGCTGCTCGACATGCTGACCGACGACGAGCCGCAGAAAAAGCAGGAAGCCCAGGTGCGCAATCTGGTGTCGCACAGCGAGCTGCGCCGCCGGGTATTGCGCGATCTGCAATGGCTGTTCAACTGCGTCAACAGCGAATCCAATCTCGACCTGGGCGATTTCCCGCAGGTGCGGCGCTCGACGCTGAACTACGGCATCGCCTCGCTGGCCGGCAAACGCATGTCGGACATCGAGTGGCTGGACATTCAGCGCGCGCTGACCGAATCCATTCTCAATTTCGAACCGCGCATCCTGCCCGAAGGGCTGCAGGTGCGCTGCGTTTCGGATACCGGCTCGCTGGAGCTGCACAACGTGTTGTCGATCGAGATCAAGGGCCGCCTGTGGTGCGTGCCCTATCCGCTGGAGTTTCTGTTCCGTACCGACGTGGACCTGGAAAACGGCCACTTCGATCTGAAAGACATAGGGTAAGGCGATGGACAGTAAACTTTTAGAGTATTACAACCGCGAGCTGGCCTATTTGCGCGAGATGGGCGCCGAGTTCGCCGAGCAGTATCCGAAGGTGGCGGGCCGCCTCGGCATGCGCGGCATCGACGTGGCGGATCCCTATATCGAGCGGCTGATGGAGGGCTTCGCCTTCCTCACCTCGCGCGTGCAGCTGAAAATGGACGCGGAGTTTCCGCGTTTTTCCCAGCGGCTGCTGGAAATCATCTATCCCAATTACCTGTCGCCGACCCCGTCGATGGCGATTGCCGAGCTGCAGCCCGACAGCAGCAAAGGCGACATCAGCAGCGGCTTCGTGGTGCCGCGCGGCACCATGATGGACAGCCAAACGCTGAAAAAGAGCGGCATCACCTGCAGCTACACCACCGCGCACGACGTTACCCTGCAGCCGGTGCGGCTGAAAAGCGTCGAGCTGGGCGGCATCCCCGCGGATATCCCGCTGGCCGCCCTGGGGCTGCAAAACAGCGGCTGCGTCAGCGCGCTGCGCATCCGGCTGGAATGCTATGAGAGCGTGACGCTCAACAACCTGCAGCTGGACCAGCTGATGTTCTACCTGGCCGGCCCGGACCTGCAGGCGCAACAGCTGCTGGAGCTGCTGATGCAGCACAGCGTCGGGCTGATTTGCCAAACGGTGGAAACCCAGCCGCAGCGGCGGGCGCTGGCGCTGGACGGGCTGCGGCAGGAAGGCTTCGCCGCCGAGCAGGCGCTGCTGCCCAACGACCTGCGCAATTTCGAAGGCTACCGCCTGCTGCAGGAATACTTCGCCTTCCCGGCGCGCTTCCAGTTTTTCAGCGTCAGCGGCATGAAGCCGCTGCTGCAAAGCGTGCGCGAAGGGAAAAAGGCGCTGCGCCAGTTCGAGATCGTGGTGCTGCTGGATCGTCAGGATGCGGCGCTGGAACGGGTGATCGACGTCGCCCATCTGGCGCTGCACTGCACGCCGGTGATCAACCTGTTCCCCAAGGTCGCCGAACGCATCACGGTCAGCGAAAAAAACCACGAATATCACCTGGTGGTCGACAACATCCGCCCGCTGGATTATGAGGTGTTCTCGGTGCAGCGGTTGGGCGGCAGCGCCAGCGAGAAACGCTACGAGCAAGAGTTCCGGCCGTTTTACAGCACCCTGAGCGCCGACGACGGCAACTACGGCGCCTATTTTTCGCTGCGCCGCGAGCAGCGCACGCTGTCCGAACACGCCCGCCGCTACGGTACCCGCACCGGCTACGTCGGTTCGGAGGTGTTCGTTTCGCTGGTGGACGAACGGCAATCGCCGTGGCACAGCGATCTGAAATACCTGACCGCCGACGTGCTGTGCACCAGCCGCGACCTGCCGCTGATGCTGCTGCAGCAGGATCAGGGCAACTTCGTGATGCCGGACTCGATCCCCATCAAACAGGTGACGCTGAAAAAGGGCCCCACGCCGCCCCGCCCGGCGCTGGCCGAAGGCATGATCACCTGGCGGCTGATCAGCCAGCTGCAGCTCAACTATCTCAGCATGATGGACGGCGATCCGGAACAGGGCGCCGCCAGCCTGCGCCAGCTGCTGGGGCTGTACGGCAACCTGAGCGAACCGGCGGTGGCCAAGCAAATCCAGGGCGTGCGCCACTGCAATCTGCGGCCGGTTTATCGCCGGGTGCCGGAACCGGGCCCGATCGTGTTTGCGCGCGGCATCGCCGTCGATCTGGCCGTCGACGAGCAGGCGTTTTCCGGCAGCAGCCCTTACCTGCTCGGCAGCGTGCTGGAGCGGCTGTTCGCCCGGCTGGTGGCGATGAACACCTTTACCGAAATGACGCTTTCCAGCCAGCAGCGCGGTGAAATCGCCCACTGGCAGGCGCGCATGGGCAAAAGGACGCTGATATGAGCGCAAACTTCACCGAACCCGAGCTGGCGGCGGCGCCGAAGATTAGCGCGCTGCACCGCCTGCCGGCGGATTTCTGGCTGCGGCTGAGCCAGGCGCCCTACAAGCAGGATCTGTTTCAGCTGCTGCGACGCATCGACGCCCAGGGCGGGCAGCGCTACCTGCTGGGCCGCGCCCCGCTGCCGCGCCACGAAATGCTGCGGCTGGGGCAAGAGCCTTCGCTGTCGTTCGCGCCGTCGACGCTGGCGCAGGTCAGCCCGCGTCCGCAAAGCCCGCTGCACGACGTCTCGATTTTCAGCTTCGGCCTGTTCGGCCCCAACGGGCCGCTGCCGCTGCACCTGACCGAATACGTGCGCGAACGGGTTTATCACCATCAGGACACCACCCTGCTGGCCTTCGCCAACCTGTTTCACCACCGGCTGACGCTACTGTTTTACCGCGCCTGGGCCGACGCGCAGCCGACGGTATCGCTGGATCGCCCGGACAACCGGCGCTTCGACGACTACCTGTCGAGCCTGATCGGCATCGGCCAGCCGGCGCAGCGGCAGCGCGACAGCATCAACGCCCACGCCAAGCATTTTATGGCCGGTCACCTGATTCGCCACAGCCGCGATCCGGAAGGGCTGTGCAAGATTTTACAGCAGTATTTCAACGTACCGGTGCGCATCGTGGAGAACGTGCCGCACTGGCTGCGGGTGGAAAAACGCGAGCAGGCGCGCCTCAAGGCGGGCCGCGGCGCGCCACGGCTCGGCGAGTCTTCGTTCCTCGGCATCGCGGTGCGCGACATACAGCACAAGTTCCGCATCGAGCTGGGGCCGATGTCGCTGGAAAACTATACGCGTTTTCTGCCCGGCGCCGACCTCTGCCTGCAGCTGCGTGACTGGGTGCGCCAATATCTGGGCATCGAATTTGTCTGGGAAGTGCGGCTGGTTCTGGCGCGGGATCAGCTGAGCGGCACCCAGCTCGGCGGCGCCCAACGCCTGGGGTTGAGCAGTTGGATGACCTCCCCCCGCCGGCAACGCGATCTCGACGATTTGACCTTCAGCCCCGAACCGCTGGAAAACCCGTTCTGACCCTTGTTCTGGCCGGAGCCGCACGGCGCTCCGCCACTCTGAGACCTGAGGAAAACCATGTCTGAAATCAGCCGCTCGGTATTATTTGGCAAACTGGATAGCCTGTTATTCACCTCTCTGGAAAGTGCGACGGCGTTTTGCAAGCTGCGCGGTAACCCTTACGTCGAGCTGGCGCACTGGCTGCACCAGCTGATGCAGTCGCCGGACGGCGATTTGCAGCAGGTGATCCGCCACTTCGCGCTGGACGAAGCGCAGCTGGCGCGCGATATCGTCGAGGCGCTCGACCGCCTGCCGCGCGGCGCCAGCGCGATTTCCGACCTGTCGGAACACATCGACAGCGCGGTGGAGCGCGCCTGGGTATACGGCTCGCTGAAGTTCGGCGCGTCGCGCATTCGCGGCGGCCATCTGCTGATTGGCATCCTGAAAACCTACAGCCTGCGCCATCTGCTGAAAGCCATCTCGGCGCAGTTCGACCGCATCAACGCCGATCTGCTGTTGGAGCAATTCGCCGCCGTCACCGCCAACTCGGCGGAAAATAACCAGGACGCGGCGGCGGAAAGCGGCGCCGAAGGCGAGCCGGGCGCACCGCGCGCCGGCGGCAGCGTGCTGGCGCAGTTTGCACAGGATCTGACGGCCAGGGCGCGCAACGGCGAGATTGACCCGGTGGCCGGGCGTGACGAAGAAATCCGCCAGATCGTCGATATTCTGATGCGCCGCCGCCAGAACAACCCGCTGTTGACCGGTGAGGCCGGCGTTGGCAAAACCGCGGTGGTGGAAGGCCTGGCGCTGCGCATCGTGGCCGGCGACGTGCCGCCGCAGCTGCGCGACGTGCAGCTGCATCTGCTGGATATCGGCATGCTGCAGGCCGGCGCCGGGGTCAAGGGCGAGTTTGAAAAACGCCTGCAGGCGGTGATCGACGAGGTTCAGTCCAGCCCGACGCCGATCATCTTGTTCATCGACGAAATCCATACGCTGATCGGCGCCGGCGGCGCTCAGGGCACCGGCGACGCCGCCAACCTGCTGAAGCCGGCGCTGGCGCGCGGCCAGCTGCGCACCGTCGGCGCCACCACCTGGTCGGAATACAAGAAGTACATCGAAAAAGATCCGGCGCTGACCCGCCGCTTCCAGGTAGTGCAGGTGCATGAGCCGAGCGAGGACAAGGCGCTGCTGATGCTGCGCAGCACCGTCAGCCCGCTGGAACAGCACCACCGCATTCTGCTGCTGGACGAAGCGGTCGACGCCGCGGTGCGCCTGTCGCATCGCTATATTCCGGCGCGCCAGCTGCCGGACAAAGCGGTGGCGCTGCTGGACACCGCCTGCGCGCGCGTGGCGGTCAGCCAGCATGCGGAGCCTGCGCAGGTGGAAGACTGCCGCCACCGCATCGACGCCTTGCAAATCGAGCTGGAAATCGCCCGCCGCGAAACCAAGGTCGGCATCGGCAATCCGCAGCGCCCGCAGGATATCGAAGCCCAGCTGGCCACGCTGCAGCAAGAGCTGGAACAGCTCACCGCCCGCTGGCAGGAAGAGCTGACGCTGATCCGGCAGATTATCGATCTGCGCGCTCAGCTGCACCGCCAGGAAGCCGAGCCGGCCGACGACGAAACCGCATCACAGCCCGCGCCTTCCGCCGATGAGCTGCGCGGCCAGCTGGGCGAACTGCAGCGGCAATTGAGTGAACTGCAGGGCGAGGCGCCGCTGATCTTCGCCGCGGTCGACGCCAATATCGTGGCGGCGGTGGTCTCCGACTGGACCGGCATCCCGCTGGGCCGCATGGTGAAAAACGAAATTGAGGCGGTGCTGCAGCTGTCGGATACGCTGAATCAGCGGGTCATCGGCCAGCGGCATGCGCTGGATCTGATCGCCCGCCGGGTGCGCACCTCGCGCGCGCGGCTGGACGACCCGAACAAGCCGGTCGGGGTGTTCCTGCTGGCCGGGCCTTCCGGCGTGGGTAAAACCGAAACCGCGCTGGCGCTGGCGGAAACGCTGTACGGCGGCGAGCAGAACGTCATTACCATCAACATGAGCGAGTTCCAGGAATCGCATACCGTCTCGACGCTGAAAGGCGCGCCTCCCGGCTACGTCGGCTACGGCGAGGGCGGCGTATTGACCGAAGCGGTGCGCCGCCGGCCCTACAGCGTGGTGCTGCTGGACGAGATCGAAAAGGCGCATCCGGACGTGCACGAGATCTTCTTCCAGGTGTTCGACAAGGGCTGGATGGAGGATGGCGAAGGCCGCCATATCGACTTCCGCAACACCATCATTATCCTGACCTCCAACGTCGGCACCGATCTGATCGCCGGGCTGTGCAGCGATCCGGACCTGATGCCGGAGCCGGAAGCGCTGAGCGGCGCCCTGCGCGAGCCGCTGCTGTCGGTATTCCCGGCGGCGCTGCTCGGCCGCCTGCTGGTGGTGCCTTATTACCCGCTGACCGACGCGACGCTGGGCAACATCGTGCGCCTGCAGCTGGGCCGCGTGCAGCGTCGCCTGGCGGAGAACCACGACATTGTCTGCACCTTCGACGATGCGGTGATCGACCAGATCGTCAGCCGCTGCACCGAAGTGGAGTCCGGCGGCCGCATGGTCGACGCCATCCTGACCAACACGCTGCTGCCGCAGATCAGCCACACCCTGCTGACCGGCAGCGCCAACGATCAGCGCTATCGCCGGCTGCATATCGCGCTGCAGCAGAACGAATTTATTTGTCAATTTCAGGCTTAACGCCGCGGCCGCCGGTATGGCGGCCACTTGAACACAGAGAGTCATCATTATGTCGGGAACCGGGGTAAAAAAACCGAATTCAAACAGCCTGCCGAACGGCTATCGGTTCAATGAGTTCGAGATCGAGGAAGCTATCGGCGAAGGCGGTTTCGGCATCGTCTACCGCGCCTACGATCATCAGCTGGAGCGCACCATCGCCATCAAGGAGTACATGCCGACCTCGCTGGCCAAGCGCAACGACGATCTCAGCATCGGGCTGCGCGGCGAACGCTTCAGCAAAACCTTCCAGGCCGGGCTGACCAGCTTTATTCAGGAGGCCCGGCTGCTGGCGCGCTTCTCGCACCCGGGGCTGCTGCACGTGCTGCGCTTCTGGGAAGAGAACGGCACCGCCTATATGGGCACCCAGTTCTACAGCGGCACCACGCTGAAAAACCTGCATGCCCAGCAGCCGGAAAAAATCGACGAGGCCTGGATCCGCCGGCTGCTGCCGCCGCTGTTCAGCGCCATCAACACCATCCATCAGGAAGGTTACCTGCACCGCGACATCTCGCTGGATAACATTCAGATCCAGGAGAATCAGCTGCCGGTGCTGCTGGACTTCGGTTCGGCGCGCAAAGAGATCGGCAACCTGTCCGACGAAACGGAAATCATGCTGAAACCGGGCTTCGCGCCGATTGAGCAGTACACCGAAAACAGCGACGGCGAACAGGGCCCCTGGACCGACATCTACGCGCTGGGCGCCGTGCTGCATACGCTGATCGTCGGCACCCCGCCGCCGGTCAGCGTGGTGCGCAGCATCGAAGACAGCTATCGGCCGCTGAGCGAGCGCCGCCCCGCCGGATATTCGCCGGAGCTGTTGCGCACTATCGACCATGCGCTGGCGCTGAAGCCGGAAGACCGGCCGCAGACCATCGACGAAATGGCCGAGCTGCTGCACCTGCCGATCGCCGACGAGAACGAAATCATCAGCACCCCGGCCGCCGCGCCGGAAAACCTGCTGGTGGCCACCAATCCGGCGGCCGGCGCAGCGGCGGCCGGCACCGTAACCGCACGCAGCATGAAGCTCACCCGCCCGACGATGATCGGCGCGGGCGTCGCCGCGCTGCTGGTGATCGGCGCGACCGCCTGGCTGAGCGGCGGTGACGACGTCCAGACGCCGGCCAGCGCCAACACCGCCGATGCTTCGCCGGCCGATAAAACCCTGACGCCGCAGCAAAGCGCGCCGCAAACGACGGCGGCCGAGCCGGCCAAGGCCGTTGCGCCGCCGCAGCCGGTGGCGCTGGTGTATTTCAAACTGCAGCCCGGCGAGCAGGTCAGCCTCGACGGCAAGCCGCAGCAGGTGACGCCGGGCGACAACGGCTTCGCCAGCCTCAACCTGGCGCCGGGCAGCTACCGGCTGGAAATCCGCCACAACGACCAGCTGCGCCGCCAACAGCTCAACATCGACAACGCCGGCACCTGGCTGGTCAGCCCGGCCGTCGCCGGTTAATTCCGACTTCCCGGCCCGCCGCGGCGGGCCCTTACCTTATTTCATGAGACTGACGCGTAAATGCCCCACCCCATGGGCGCGGCGTCATTCACAGAGGACGTTCTCATGCTGGACCGCATTATCGCGCACACGCCGCTGGGCCAAGAACAATTGCTGTTTCACTCGCTGGATGGGACCGAGGCCCTTTCCGCTCTGTTTGACTTCGATATCGAGCTGCTGAGCAAGGATGCGCGCCTGGACCGCAAGGCGCTGCTCGGCCAGCCGCTGACGCTGGAGATCCCGACCCAGGGCTTTCTCAGCGCCCCCCGTTACCTGAACGGCAAGGTAACCGCGATCGCCGTCAGCAGCGAAGAGATCGGCGGCACCCGCTACGCGGTGTACAAGCTGCACGTGCAGCCGGACCTGTGGCCGATGACCAAGGACCGCAACTTCCGCATCTTCCAGGAACAGACGGTGCCGCAGATCGTCAAGACCCTGCTGAGCGAGCACAATGTGCAGATCGAAGATCAGCTGACCGGCGACTATCGCCTGTGGGGCTACTGCGTGCAGTACAACGAGAGCAGCTTCAACTTCATCAGCCGGCTGATGGAGCTGGAGGGCATCTATTACTATTTCAAACATGAGATGGGCAAGCACACTCTGGTGTTGGGCGACGCTCCCCACCATCATCAGCCCTACCCCGGCTACGAGATGATCCCTTATCATCTGACCCCGTCCGGCGGCAGCACCAGCGAGGAAGGCATCAGCCAGTGGACCCTTTCCGACCACGTTACCCCGGGGATTTACAGCCTCGACGACTACGACTTCCGCAAGCCTAACGCCTGGCTGTTCCAGGCGCGCCAGAACCCGGTTTCGCCGACGCCGGGCCAGATAGACGTTTACGACTGGCCGGGCCGTTACACCGAGCATCAGCAGGGTGAATTCTACGCCCGCATCCGCCAGGAGGCCTGGCAGGCCGAGCATCAGCAGATTAAAGGCACCGCCACCGCGCTGGGCATCGCCCCCGGCAGCACCTTCACGCTGTATAACGCGCCGCATGCCGACGACAATCGCGAATACCTGACGCTGCAGGCCAGATACCGGCTGAAGGAGAACCGCTACGCCAGCGGCGACGGCCAGGGCAGCGAACACCGCATCGACTTCACCGTGCTGCCGGCGGATATTCCCTGGCACCCGGCGCAGCAAGCCCCGTGGCCGAAGACCCACGGCCCGCAAACCGCCCGGGTGGTCGGCCCGGCCGGCGAATCGATCTGGACCGACAAATACGGCCGCATCAAGGTGAAATTCCACTGGGACCGTTTCGGGCCGAAGGACGACGGCAGCTCTTGCTGGGTGCGCGTCTCCAGCGCCTGGGCCGGCCAGGGCTACGGCGGGGTGCAGATCCCGCGCGTCAACGACGAAGTGGTGGTGGACTTTATCAACGGCGATCCGGACCGCCCCATCATCACCGGCCGGGTGTATAACGACGCCAGCATGCCGCCGTGGGCGCTGCCGGCCGCCGCCACCCAGATGGGCTTTATGAGCCGCACCAAGGACGGCACCGCGGACAACGCCAACGCCCTGCGCTTCGAGGACAAAGCCGGCGCCGAGCAGGTGTGGATCCAGGCGGAACGCAATATGGACACCCAGGTGAAGAACGATGAGAGCCACACCATCGATAAGAACCATACGCACCTGGTGGGCGGCAATCAGATGAAGCGGGTAGTGCTCAACCAGGCCACCGGCGTGAAAGGCGACGCCTCGGCGCTGACCGGCAAAACGCGCGCCGACAACGTGGTGGACGCCTTCACCCTCGGCTCCGGCGAATCGCTGCGGCTGGAGTGCGGCGAAAGCGTAATTGAGTTATTGGCCAACGGCCAAATCAACATCACCGGCACCAGCTTTAACATCACGGTGAAAGAAGACGGGGAAATCAATACCGGCGGTCAGCTGGATCTCAACCAGCCGGGCGGCGCCGCACGCACCGCGGCACCGGGATCGGGACACAAAGCGGCCATCCAGGGCGCCGTCGATCAGATGTTCCCCAAATCCTGACTATTGACGCGGCGGACCGCCGCGTATTTTCGGCGCCCCATTTCCCCAGAGAACATCGATGAATTATCTTTTCCAGGAAGGTCATTTCGCTCTGCCCGCCGGCCCTTGGCAGGACTGCACCGTCAACATCCTTAAAAATCCGCAGACCGGCGCTTCGCTGGTGATCACCCGTGGGGTGATACCGCAGGACGGCTCGTTGGAAGAGGAATTCGACAAACAATGGCAGGCGCTGCTGCCGCAAATCAGCGAGTTGCGGCAGTCAGCGCGCCAGCGCATCCGCGCCGGGCGGGACAACCGCATCAAGGCGATCGAGGTCAGCAGCGATTTTATTCGCGCCGGGCACCATCATCACCAGCACCAGCTGGCGGCGCAGCCGGATGACAGCCAGACGTTGTTGATCGTCACCTACGCCTCAATGAAGCCCTTCACCCCTGAGGACGACAACCAATGGCGGCAGGTGAAAGCTTCGCTGGCGTTGGCCGGACAGGATGACCGATAACCATGAGCGAGATCTGGGCAGCACGAAAGGATGATGAACTGATCCATACCAGCCCGTTGGCGGATATCGCCAGCGCGGTAGCCGAAGTGGCGGTATATGCGGTGGCGACCGCGGCGGTCTCGGCCGCCGCAGCGGCCGCAGCCCCGGCGTTGGCGGGCGTGGCGGTGCTTGGCGCGGCGGCAACGGCGGCTTCCGGCTGCGTGGGCGCCGGCCTGATCGTCGGCTTCGCTTCCAGCCTGACCGGCGTCGGCGAACATATCGGCAACGGCTGCGACGCCGTGGCCAACTGGCTATTCCCCCCCGCCGTTTCCGGCATGATCCTCACCGGTTCCCCCAATGTTTTCACCAACGCCAAACCGGCGGCGCGCGCCGCCGGCCGGCTGCTCACCGCCGATGAAATAAAGGCCCTGCCCGCGCCGCAGCCGCCGCAAAGCTTTTGGGACTACGGTGCCGAACTGCTGGCCGCCGGCGGCAACATCATCTCGCAGCTGTGGCAACCGAGCGTCGCCGGCCCCAGCCAGCCCAGCCAATCGCTGGAAGAAGATAAAATCACCTGTGACAAACACCCTCTGCCGCAATACCTGGCGGAAGGATCCGGCAAGGTATTTATTAACGGCCAGCCCGCGGTGCGCAGCAACGACCGCTCCACCTGCGAAGCCAAGGTGTCGACCGACGTCTCGAACAACGTGCGGATCGGCGGTGACGCTGTAGCGGTGCGCGAAATCAAGAGCGGCAAGCTGCCGGGCATCGGACTGGCGCTGACCGTGCTGCCGCTGTTGCTCGGCAACCCGGCCAAGCTGGCCAAGAACCTGCCCTGCATGATCGGCGGCGGCCTGGCGGCGGCGGGCGTCAATGCGCTTGGCGAAGCGATCCACGCCGCCTTTAATCCGGTGCATGCCGCCACCGGCGCCAAGGTGCTGAACGGCGAAGAAGATTTGGACCTGCTGCTGCCGGCGCGTTTCCCGCTGGCCTGGCAGCGCAATTACAACAGCCGCAACCGCTATCAGGGGCTGTTTGGCCACGGCTGGCGCACGCCATTTGAAGTATGGGTCGATTTGGCCGACGACGGCAACGGCGGCGTCGAGTGCTGCCTGCATGACGAAACAGGCCGTGAGCTGCGCTTCCCGCTGCCCGAGGTGAACAAGCCGAGCTTCAGCGCCGGCGAGGGGCTGATGTTCCGCAGCGGTGAAGAGGGCCAGCTGATCGTCGCCGATACCGACGGCAGCGTATGGCGGCTGTTCGTACCGCTGCCCCAGGCGCCTTCCCGGCTGCGGTTGGTGTCGCTGAGCGACGAATACGACAATGCGCTGCTGTTGAGCTACGACGAGCAGCAGCGCCTGAGCCGCATCGACGACAGCATCGGCGCCATGACGCTGCAATTGGAATATGCCGACCCGCGCTTTGCCGAGCGCGTCACCGCACTGCGGCATAACGATGAACCGCGAGTGCGTTACCGTTACGACGACGGCGGCGACCTGCATCAGGTGATCGACGCCGGTGGCCTGGCGACGCGCGAGTTCCATTATAACGACCGACACTTGCTGACCCGCCATCAGCAGGCCGGCGGCCCCTGCTTCGAATATCGCTGGGCGATGTTCGACGACTGGCGAGTGGTGGAACACCGCGATGCGGCCGGCGGCGGCTGCGTCATCGATTACGATCTGGCCGCCGGGCTGACCACGGTGACCGAATACGACGGCCTGCAGCACCGCCACCGCTGGAACGCTCAGCAGTTGATCGTCGAGTACACCGACGAGCGCGGCGAAGTCTGGCATTACCAGTGGAATGACGAAGACATGCTGATCGCCACCCGCGATCCGCTCGGCCACGGCTGGCAATTCCGCTACGACGAAGCCGGCAACCTGGTTGAGGAAGAAGATCCGATCGGCAATATTCGCCTGACCGACTGGCTGCCGCAGCGCGCGCTGCCGGTCAGCCTCAAGGAGCCGAATGGCGCCACGCAGCATTTCTACTACGATGAACGCCACGCGCTGGTTTCGGAGATAGACGCCCTCGGGCATACCCAACGTTACCTGCGCGACGACTGCGGCCAGGTGGTGCAGGCGGTCGACGCCAACGGTGGCGTCAGCCATTTCGCCTATGATGAACATGGCCGGTTGATCCGCGCCCGCGACTGCTCCGGCAAGCAAACCGCCTACAAATACACTGCGCAAGGCTGGCTAAGCGAAGTGACCGACGCCTCCGGCGAAAGCGCCCGCTACCATTACGACGCAGCGGGTCGCCTGACCCGGCTGCAGCGCGCCGAAGGCTGGCAGGAAACCCTGAGCTGGAACGCACAGGGCCAGCTGGCGCATTATCAGGGCGCCGATGGCCGCCTGACCCACTACCGCTACGACCCCCAGGGCCGCCTGCTGGCCACCCGCAACCCGCTCGATGGCGAGGTGTTGCGCAGCTACGATGCGCGCGGTCGCTTGACCGCCCTGCGCAATGAGAACGCCGAAAGTTACGCTTTCCACTGGATGGCGGGCAACCTGCTACAGGAAGAGGTCGGGCTGGACGGCATCAGCACCCGTTACCGCTACGACGAGTGCCGCCGGGTGATTGAACGCAGCTTCGCCGCCAATACCCCCGCCGCTTTTTCGCACTACTTCAGCCACGACGCCGCCGGACAACTGCTGAGCAAACAAACGCCGGACGGGGAAACCCGCTATCGCTACAACCCGGTTGGCCAACTGCTGCACGCCGCCTTCCATCGCGGCGGCGTATGGCGCGATTATCAGTCGGAGGCGGAAAGCGAGGTCAGCTTCCGCTATGACGCGCTGGGCCGCGTGCTCGGCGAACAAGGCGCCAATGGCGCGCTGCACTATGATTACGACCCGATGGGCAACCGCACGCAGATAACCCTGCCCGATGGCCGCACGCTGCGCGCGTTGTACTACGGCAGCGGCCACCTGCTGCAGCTGGCGCTGAATGACGTCACCATCAGCGAGTTCGAACGCGACAACCTGCACCGCGAGCTGAGCCGCACCCAGGGGCGGCTGACCAGCCGGGTGCATTACGATCGGCTCGGCCGCCAGGATCGTCGAGAAATCTTCAATGACAACCGCAGGTCGCCGGCGCCCGCCAGCAGTTCACGCCAGTGGTTCTACGACTATCAGAACAACCTGACGCGCGAGGAACAAAACGCCAACCCGTTCGCCTATCAGCGTTACCAGTATGACGCAGCGGGCCGGCTGCTAAGCCAGGACGGTACGCTGCCGGACACCGAACGCTACCGTTACGATCCGGCCTCCAACCTGCTGGACGAAGGGCAATTCCGCCAGCGGCACAACCGGGTGATGCACTACCAGGGCATCGACTATCGCTACGATACCTTCGGCCGCACGGTGGAAAAGCGCAAGGGCCACTACCGCTGGCAGTACCGTTACGACGCCGAACATCGCCTTAGCGAGGTAGTGCGCTACAGCCTGCACCGCAGCGAGCCACAGCAGCACGTTCGGTTCCGTTATGATCCGCTCGGGCGGCGTACGCAAAAGCAGGTGTGGCTGCAAAGCCCGGACCTGCGCCAGCCGGCCGGCAAGCGCCAGACCACCACCTTCCTGTGGGAAGGCTTCCGGCTGCTGCAGGAGATCCGCAACGGCATGCCGCTCACTTACGTGTATGCCGATCAGGGCAGCTACGAGCCGCTGGCGCGTATCGACGGCCTGCACCAGGCGCAGGTGTTTTACTTCCATACCGCCCCGAACGGCGAGCCGGAAAGCCTGACCGACAGCGCCGGCACCCTGCGCTGGCAAGGCCACAGCAGCGCCTGGGGCCGCACAAAGTATGAGGAAAATCAGCAAGATCTGGATTACTCCCAAAACCTGCGCCTGCAGGGCCAATACCTGGATCGCGAAACGGGATTGCACTACAATCTGTTCCGCTATTACGATCCGGACATCGGCAGGTTTACCCAGCACGACCCGATCGGGCTGGCGGGCGGGATTAACCTGTATCAGTATGCGCCGAACCCGCTGGGCTGGGTGGATCCGCTGGGGTTGGCTGGATGCCCTCATGCTAAGTTAGCGAATAAAATTCGAGAACGTGCAATTGATGGGAAAATCCCTAAGATAGCGCCGGGTAAAATATCACCCAAGGGATATCACGGTAGGCTTTCAGAGCAAAGAATGCAGGAAATAATTAAAAGCCCTGATGGGGTTTACGTTTCCACTGGAGGTAATAATAATATTATTTTCGCAAAAGATGGAGATATTGTCATTCTAGCCGGAAGTAAGTCAGGGGCATATAAAGGGCAAGCGATTACATCTTACGGTCCTTCAGGTCCAAGAGGTGCTAGCGGTGCGGCTATTCATGGTGGGCTAGATAGCGATCCTGGCTTACCAATAACAGATAGCATGATTCTAAATGGACAAATCTCGAAACCAGGCGGTGGATTCCTACCACCTGCAACGGCTATAGTATTCTGAGGTTAACAGATGAAATCAATTATTTGGGATGTTGCACATTTTAATATTTCGATGAAAAATAAGTATAACGACATATATAATTTAGAAAATGATATAAGCAAGTTATTGGGAAGCAGCAATTTTAGCGAGATGGATTCATTAGATTGGTTCTTGATCGACAAGAAAACCAAGGAACTATCTTTTATATTGTTGAGTGTACCCTCTTTTTTTAATGTTTTACATGAGGGAGATTTAATTAACGCTAATTCATTGCATGATATAAAACTTGCAGATTGCATTGATAAGTTTTTATCTAACGTGACCATTCAAGATACAGCTTTCTTTTCAGCAGATAGTAACAGTTTGATCGTCACATCTGACATGTCTCGGGCCGCTTATAAAACACTTATTTCAGATGGCCTTTACTTTTTATTGAGTGATGATTTTTCATACCAAGGATTTATATTAATCAATGCAACAACCCACATCCCAGGCAGCATTGAGTCATTAGATCAAAAAATATCAAACTCATTCTTTTCAAGAATGTTTGACTTATGCAACCAGGAATTTTATGACGCGATGGATGTGAAAGACGAACACTGCCTATCCATTATCAATAAATTAGAAAATGATTGTTTAACTCACCAAAAAATAGATGACAGACTATTACACATAATAGAATTTATAAAAAATATTAAATATACATTTTATGATATAGACATTGAATAATGTGTAGAGCAGAAGAAAAGATAAAAAAGCCATTCATGAACTCAAGGAAGTTCTTGCCACACATAATTCGACGGTTTTAGCGGTGAGTTCACCCGAGCAAATATCTAGGTTCATAAAAGTATTCGAGATCACTCTCCAGAAAATAGCTTCAGATACAGTTCCTTCTAAAAATGAAAGAGCCTTAGGGATAGCCAATATAGTCGCGGATCAATGGCCTTTTGATCTTGAGCTTGGCAGCTTAGTTATAGAAGCGGAACATGCCTATAAAGAAATATAATAAACAACTCGACATTCTAGATTGAGAGGTGACTTTGCATAGTGAAAATCGAGCGATTGATAAATTGATGAACATATGAACGAGAAATATATTAACATCAAGACTAAAAGACAGATTTTTGATGGGAATGAAGATAAATTCCGTATTTTCAAAGAGGAAATACTCATTCCAAATACTGATGAAAAAGTTATTTATAAAAACGCACTTGCAATACCCATATGGAAATTAGATGAGAACATTAGAAAAAAAATCGCGAAAGAAATAGCCGGGATAGATATCATTGAGTACAAATTCGATCCAATACCATCATATAAACATGACAATTTAGATATATACACACAAGAAACGACCACGGAAAAAGGCAATAAAAAAGTCACAATAGTCACTGCTGCTGGTGAGACTCAACCAGCAAGATACAAAGTAAAATTACTTGGATTGATCTTAAATTAAAATAAGCCCCTGATAGTGACAAAGCAATACAATTAAATAACAGAAGTCCCTCTACAGAAACTTTATGTTATTGAGTGGATCATTAAATATATCAAAAATCCGGACTTAACTCATATAAGGATTAGAAATCCAGCAAACTACCCAAGCGTCAGAAACCGACCTCATGAAGATGGGAGATAAATGAGTTAACAATATCATATGGGATTTTATCAATAAATCGTCATCCATCAGGCTTGTGGTATCCCTGGAGTTAAAGTTATAGGTAAGTGGCCGCTATTATGATTAATGAAGGTGAAAACACTTAAAATCAATCATCGAATTATTACCGAACAACAATGAGATTAGTCTAGCCAAATGCCTGTAAAATGTTTACTCAGAAGCTGATACAGATCCAGATCGATTTATAGACAATGTTAAAGGATTATTTGGCGGTATGGAAACACTGAATGACGTTGTATTTGGCAAGAATGACTTCCCTCTAAGAGAAGAGAGTAAAAAACTTGACGGGCCTAGGAGAAAACTCTATGAGTCCTGTTCAAAATATAAATACAGAAATTAACCCGACAATAAAAAACAAAAACAGTTAAAGCTTGATATAAATAATCAGATAAAACCATAATCAACCCTGGTATATAGCGGATTATAGAAAATGCTCAGTAGAGATAGGGTAACCCCACGCGCCTACAAACAGGTAGATGTATTTGCCACCTCGCCATTGCAGGGGAATCCCCTGGCGGTGATCCTGGCGGCGGAAGGGTTAAATGAAATGCAGATGCTTTCATTAGCGCGCTGGACCAACCTTTCGGAAACGACCTTTGTTTTCAAAGCGACTCATCCGGATGCAGATTATCGGGTACGCATTTTTACCCCCGAGAAAGAGTTGCCCTTTGCCGGGCATCCGACATTGGGTACGGCCCATGCATTATTGGAGGCTGGGTTGGTGACCAAACGGCCGGGGGTTGTGATGCAAGAATGTGGGGTTGGTCTGGTTGCGGTCAATATCTTACCTGAAGGAACCCTGGCGTTTGCCGCACCGGCGGTGACGTTTCGCGCGATGGCCGTTGAGGAAAAGGAATTGCTAACGGCCGCTTTCCAACCTGCGGTTATTGCAACAGATTCGATGCCGGTGATTGCCGACATGGGCATCCGCTGGCTTATGGTACGTATGCCCGACGCTCAATCCTGCCTGAGAGTGACACCGGTTCAAGCCGTGATTAAACAGCTGCAAATTGCTTGTCACGTTGATGGCGTAGTGATTTATGGTCCCTATTCAGCGGGTGATCCTGCAGATTACGAAATGCGCGCGTTTCTGGTTGAGTGGGATAACCTGGTTGAAGATCCCGTGACGGGCAGCGCCAATGCGTGCCTGGCCCGTTGGTTGAAGGCCAATAACTTCCCCGACGGTGGCCTGACGGCACAGGGGTATCAGGTCCGGCAAGGTACTCAACTACATCGAGAAGGCCGGATCAACGTTCGTTTTATTCAGGGTGAGCCATGGATTGGCGGAAAGAGTTGCACGCTGATTGATGGCTGGTTGAACATTTAGATGTGTACTTTCAACGCGTTGAGTCCGCAGATAAATCCCGCGTCATTGTCCTGGTGGTCGCCGCAGGTGAAAGCCAACCCGTCAGATATCATATAAAACTCCTTGGGCTATTCGACGAGTCGGATTAGCCGGGAGAAATGAACGTCATCGATCCATCAACGTCATCGGTCCATCAACAAGGCTCCAACGGAGCCCCTGGCGACGCGTTCCCGCCTCGCGATCCCCCGCCTCACCACTTCTGCACCGTCTGGTAGATATCCAGGTCATAATAACCGTCGGCCTCGCAGTCGTTGAGATAGTGCTCGTAGCTCACGCCTTCTACCGGCTGGTAGCCGCTGGCCGGCAGCGCTTTCTGGTAGAAATCCCCCCATACCCGTTCGAAGTCCCCATCGCTGACGCGCACGTTGTAGACCGCGTATTGCCCGGCGGGCAAACTCTGCACGCTGAAGCCTTCGCTGCCCGCCGGCAGGATGAAATCGTCCGCCACGGTAAACGCCACGTCGGCGCGCAGCCGCTCTGGCGCCACCTCGGCCGGATCGTCCCAATACAGCACCAGCCGGTTGCCGAGCGGCACCCCCTGCCGCCGCTGCCAGGCCATCAGCCGTTGGCAGCCCTGCGGGATGGTCTGCGGATAAGGCCCCACCACCCGCACCCCCACCACTTTCTCCGCCGCCTTATCGATAATCCTGATGCTCATCGCCCTTCCCCTCACTGTTTAAGGTTCCGCGCCCGGCCGGCCGCTAAGCGCCGATTTCGGTACGCACGTCCAGCAACTCAGGGAAAAAGGTCAGTTCCAACGCCTTTTTCAGGAAGCTGACGCCGCTGGAGCCGCCGGTGCCCGTTTTAAAGCCGATAATCCGCTCAACCGTCTTCATATGGCGGAAACGCCACAGGTGAAAACTCTCTTCAATATCCACCAGCTTCTCCGCCATTTCATAAGCTTCCCAATACCTCTGCGGGTTGTCGTAAATCGCCTTGAACGCCGGCAGCAGGTTCGGGTTGCGCTGATAAGGCTGTGTCCAGTCGCGCTCGATGCACTCCTGCGGGATCGGCAGG
Organism: Serratia ficaria; assembly: GCF_900187015.1. Classification (NCBI taxonomy): domain Bacteria; kingdom Pseudomonadati; phylum Pseudomonadota; class Gammaproteobacteria; order Enterobacterales; family Yersiniaceae; genus Serratia; species Serratia ficaria. Next base: position 3,218,233 of record NZ_LT906479.1, read on the forward strand.
CCGTGGCGCGCCAGGTACAACAAATATTCATCGTACAGGCTGGGCGCTTCCAGGATCGCCTTCAGCGCCGCGTGTTTTTCCGCATCGTTGCTGAACACCGCCAGCATGGCGGCATTCTTGTTGCCCAGCAGAAATTCGATGGAACGGTACTGATGCGACTGGAACCCCGAAGAGTTGCCGAGCACGTCGCGGAATTCAACATACTCCGACGGCGTCAGCGTTTCCAGCACCGCCCATTGTTCAAACAGCAGCCGCTGGATCTGTTTGACCCTGGCGAGGATCTTGAAGCAGTGGCTGAGCTTGTCCTGCTGCACCAGCAGCCGCGCCGCCTGCAGCTCGTGCAGCATCAGCTTCATCCACAGTTCGGAGGTTTGGTGCTGCACCACAAACAGCATCTCATCGTGATGCTGCGGGTTGGAGAGAGGATGTTGACAGTCCAGCAGTTGGTCCAGGCACAGGTAGTCGCCGTAGCTCATGCGTTTGGAAAAATCGGTGACAATCGCGCTTTCTAATTCCCGTTTGTTCATCTGTTATCTCCGCGGTGCCCAGCGCCGGAACGGCCTGGCGCGTGCTGCAAAGAGAAAACAATAGTACAGAACCCGCCCCCCCGAAGGACTATAAACGAGAGTTGCCTCGCAGATCTCGGTCATACCCACCGCCCCGCTGTTTAGTAAACATATCCGCCGGCGCATGACTATTTTCACAAAAGCGATATCCGGCCGCGGCTCGCCGCCCGTTGCAGCTTGCCTGCGCCCTGGTTCCCTTATAGATTGCTGAATATCGGCAGCCGGCAAGAAGCAAGGATATCGACAAGATGGCCAATATTCGCGATGTCGCCCGGCTGGCCGGCGTATCCATCAGCAGCGTCTCAAACGTTCTGAATAACCGCACCGGCCAAATGGGCGAAGAAACCCGGATGCGGATCGAGCGGGCGATGGACGCGCTGGATTATCGGCCGCTCAGGCCCCCGGCGCCGCGCGATAACGATCGGGCGAAAATCATTGGCCTGCTGGTACCGTCGATCGTCAACCCCAGCTTTTCGGCGCTGGCTCATGCCGTCGATTTGTCCGCCCGGGCCTATCGTTATCGGGTGCTGCTCGGCAACTCTTACCGGCGAGAAGACGAAGAGTCGGCGTTTATCGAAGATATGTTCGCGCACGGCGTGCGCGGCATTATCGTGGCGGCGAGCGATATTCGCAAAACCCACTTTGTGCGGGCCGCCGAGCGGGGAATGAGGGTCGTCAGCTACGATAACCGCTTCTCGGACAGCATGGCCGAAGAGACCCGGATATTCGACAGCGTATCGATGGACAACGCGGAAGCGGGCCGCCTGGCCGCGCAGCATCTGATTGAACGCGGCTGCCAAAACGTCGTTTTTGCGACCGAAGCGACCCTGACCATGAGCCGCAACCACAAGATAGAGGGGTTTTTGGCGGCGCTGCGCCATCACCGCTTGCCGGTGCGCCGGCGGGTTATCGAAGGCACAGCCCGCAGCGAATATGGCGACAGCGAAATGTTCGAACTGGGGTTGACCCTGGCGGCGAAAATACTCGCCCTGCAGCCGCGACCGGACGGCATCGTGGCGATTAACGACGCGCTGGGCATCGGGTTGATGGCGGGGTTGCGCGCCGCCGGCGTGCGGGTGCCCGCAGAGGTTTCCCTCGTCGGCATCGACAATATTTCATTGTCCAGCCTGGCCGACCCCGGCCTGACCTCGGTAATGCCGCCGCTGGCGGAAATGGCGCAGCTGATGGTCGAGCGCCTGATCAGCCGCATCAATAACCATGCGCTGCCGCCAGGCGAATTTCTCTTTCCGCCGTCCTTTATCAGCCGGCAGTCGGTCAGAAGCGAAACAAGCTAGCGCCAATTAAACGGCGCGATATAAAACGAATGCGTTTCGACGATGAGCGGGCTTTCATTGTCCGGAGCGGTATTAGCCAAAACCAGAGGAAATAAATATGCACGCCAATGTTTTTTTTGCACGGCGGTAATTAATACATCAGACACATCTCTACTAGACGCTTAATTAATTGCTCAGCTCATTCCGATGAGCCAGAGATTCTATTATTCCGAGCCCCTCATGGGAAAAACGAACATGCAAAAAAGAACGCAGCAGGAAATTGAGCGCAGCGCCATAAGGAAACTTACGCTGCATATTGTCCCTTTGATGATCCTATTGTATTTCCTGGCCTTTCTTGACCGGAACAACATGGCCTATGCCGCGATGGCGCTGGAAAGCAGCCTGGGGCTAACCGCGTCGGCCTTCGGGTTCGCCTCCGGCATATTTTTTATCGGTTATTTCATGTTTGAAATACCCAGCAATGCGGGAACCATAAAATTCGGGCCACGCATCTGGTTCGCCAGGATCCTCATTTCCTGGGGCGTTTTCGCCACCCTGCTCGGTTTTGTCCGCACGCCGATGGAGCTGTATATTTGCCGGTTTATGCTGGGCGTATGTGAAGCCGGTTTTTTCCCATCCGTGGTCTATTATTTCACGGTTTTCTTTCCGGAAAAGTATCGCACCAAAATCCTCGGCATGTTCATTATCGTCCAGCCGCTGTCCAATGCCGTCGGTTCGCCGATCTCCGGCTTTATCCTCGCTATCGATCACGGCTGGTTCGGCCTGGAGCCCTGGCAGCTGCTGTTTATCATCGAGGGTCTCCCGCCGGTGATCATCGGCCTGCTGATCCCGTTTGTCATCAAAAACTCGCCCAAGGACGTCGGCTATCTCGATGTCGAAGAAAAGGCCTGGCTGATGAACAACGCCAGCCGCTCCAAATCCGGCTCCAAAATCACCCTGGCCGACTTTTTCAACGGCATTAAAAACAAAAAATACCTGCTCTATGCCGCGCTCAACTTCGGCATGGTGTGCGGCATTTATGGCTTCGGCATGTGGTTGCCTTCCATCCTCACCTCGATTTCCGGCGACAACATTTTCAACGTCAGCCTGCTGGCGCTCATTCCTTATGGCCTGGCCGCGCTGCTGGTTTATCCGTGGAGCCTGTGGGCCAGCAAAACCAGGAAAATCGGCGTATTCGCCGGCATCAGCATGGTGGTCGCCGCCATCGGCCTGGTGGGCGCAGTGATCTTCTTTAAATACAACCTGTGGGTTTCGCTGTCTTTCCTGTGCATCGCCGCCATCGGCATTTACACCTCCGTGCCGTCATTTTTATCCATGCCCGCCAACATTTCGACCGGGGCCGCCGCCGCCGCCGGGCTGGCGGTGGTGAGCTGCATCGGCAATATCGGCGGCTTTGTCGCCCCCTATGCGGTGGGGCTGCTGAACGATCTGACCCACAGCAGCACCCCGGGGCTGGTTTTCCTGTCTTTATGCCTGCTGGCCACCGGCCTGACCTGCATTTTTTACTGCGCCAAACAGCGTGAAGGCGTCATCAACTCTTAACTCTTTTTCAGACCACGTTAACAACGGAGAAATAAACCATGGGCGACCTCGCAGGCAAAAAAGTCTTCATTACCGGGGCGGAACAGGGCATTGGCCGGGCAACGGCCGAGCGGCTGATTCAGGCCGGCTGCGATATTTATTTTCACTACCATAGCGATGAGTCAGGCCCCAGAGCGTTAGTGGCGCTGGCCCAGGCGCGCGGGCAAAAGGCGGCCTACAGCTACGCCGATTTAACCTCGGCCGACGAGACCGCGCGCTGCGTTTTGGCCGGCGCCGAGTTTCTCGGCGGCATCGATATTCTGATCAATAACGTCGGCGGTATCGTGGGGCGCAAGTGGCTGGGGGAGATCGACCGCGCGTTCTGGCAAACCGTGCTCGACGTGAATCTGACCACCATGTTGAACGTTACGCAGAGCGCGCTGCCCTTCCTGAAGGCGGCGCAGGACGGCGCCAGCATCGTCAATCTGGCCTCGCTGGCCGGCCGCTCCGGCGGCCATTCCGGCTCGCTGGTTTATTCCGCCACCAAAGGCGCGGTGCTGACCTGGACGCGTTCGCTGGCGGCGGAGCTGGGCGAGCATGGCATTCGGGTCAACGCCGTCGCCCCCGGGCTTATCCTCGGCACGCGTTTCCATAACCGCCACACCACCCAACAGTCGGCGGAGGAAACCATTCGCGCCATTCCGTTGGGCCGGGCCGGCACGCCGGACGATGTAGCGCGGGCGATCGCCTTCCTGGCCGCGGAATATGACGGCTTCGTCTCCGGCGCCACCATCGATATCAACGGCGGCATTTTCCGCATGTAACTCACCCGCAGGCGGCCCGCTGCGGCTGCCTGCTCAGAGAGAGCCATCATGATTAAATCAGACCTCATTCATCCGCAGCTGCTCTGCGCGTTGGCGCAATGCGGGCACAAATCCCAGCTGTTAATCGCCGACGGCAACTACGCCTGCGTGACCAACGCGCCCAAAGACGCGACCCGGGTTTATTTGAACCTGTCGCCCGGCACGCTCGCGGCCCCGCTGATCCTGGAAAAAATCCTGACCTGCATCAACGTGGAAAGCGCCGCGCTAATGGCCTGCCCGCCGGACTTTATCAACGGCGCCGAAGCCGAGTATCGGCGATTGCTGCCTGCAAGCTGCGCCATCGAGCACCTGGCGCGCGAGGATTTTTATGCGGCGGTCAAATCGGATCGGACGCTGCTGGTGATCGCCTCCGGCGAACGGCGCCGCTTCGCCAATCTGCTGCTGACGGTGGCGCCGGTGGCCTGATGTGCGGGCCGACGCTTCACGCTGCGGGGGCGGGGTTGGTTGAAGGCGATAACAGCTGCGGATCCCGCAACAGGCCTATCAACCGCTGCATATTGTCCCCGCAGGAGATGCCCTCGGGTCGATTTGCAATGTTGGCGATCATCGTCATCAGCCCCTCTTTGCTCTCCTGCAGTTGATTCTGCAATCGCTCGATCTCGGCTACGCGGGTTTGTAGCGATTGCATTAACCCCTCGTGGTCCCAGTTTTCTTGCGCATGCGGCAGAAACTGGCGGATCTGTTCAAGGGAAAATCCCGCCCGCTGGGCGTTGTCGATAATTTTCAGAACCCCCGCTACGTCGGGTGAGTAGTTTCGGTAGCCATTGCCCTGGCGCGGCGGGGGGCTGATCAGGCCCTCGGCCTCGTAGAAACGAATTCGAGAGGGCGCTAGCCCCGTCGCTTTTGCCACATCACCAATCTTCATGCCGTTTACAGACTCCCTATTGACCTTAAAGTTAACTTTAAACCTATACTCTCTGCACGGTCAACGTAAGGCCGCAGGCAAACCGGGCCAGGGCTGCAATCGGCAGGCCCCGGCGCTAAGCGCAACATAACCATCCCTCTTTGACACCGACTTAATTGGAGAAACGACATGGGTTACGTAACCACTCGCGACGGCGTTGATATCTTCTACAAGGATTGGGGCCCAAAAAATGGAAAAGTCATTTTCTTCCACCATGGCTGGCCTCTGTCCAGCGATGATTGGGACGCCCAGATGCTGTTCTTCGTGAACAAGGGATTCCGGGTCGTTGCCCACGATCGGCGCGGCCATGGCCGCTCCAGCCAGGTGTGGGACGGTCACGACATGGACCATTATGCCGATGACGTTGCCGCGGTAGTGAAGCATTTAGGCGTACAGGGCGCCATGCACGTGGGCCACTCCACTGGCGGCGGCGAGGTTGTGCGTTACATCGCGCGCCACGGCGAGGACAAGGTGTCCAGGGCCGTGCTGATCAGCGCGGTGCCGCCGTTAATGGTGAAAACCGACAGCAATCCGCAGGGCACGCCCAAATCGGTATTCGATGATTTCCAGGCGCAGCTGGCCGCCAACCGAGCGCAGTTCTATTACGACGTCCCCGCAGGCCCCTTCTACGGATACAACCGCCCAGGGGCCAATCCGTCGGAGGCTGTCGTCTGGAACTGGTGGCGGCAAGGCATGATGGGCGGAGCCAAGGCGCACTACGACGGTATCGTCGCCTTCTCGCAAACGGATTTCACCGAAGATCTCAAGAATATCTCCATCCCGGTTTTGGTGATCCATGGCGACGACGATCAGGTGGTTCCCTACCACGATTCGGGCCTGCTTTCGGCCAAGCTGGTCAAAAACGGCAAACTGAATACTTACCCGGGGGCGCCGCACGGCATACCGACCACCCATGCCGACCAGGTCAATGCCGATCTGCTGGCATTTGTGAACAGCTGAGGCCCAGGATCGGGCGGGCCCCGGCTCACGACAGGGCCGGGGCCCGTCTCTGAGAGCATCCGGCAAAACGCCAGAGTTGGAGATTCGCTCTGCCGTTGGCGGCCTAATCCCGATGCGAGGAACAACAATGCAAACCATCCTGGGCGCCAATGGCCAGATAGCCCAAGAACTTGCGCGTGAGTTGAAGCGCGCGTATACCCCGGACCTGCGATTGGTCAGCCGCACCCCGCGGAAGGTCAATGACGGCGATGTCACCGTGGCGGCGGATTTGCTTGATGCGCAGCAGACCCTGGAGGCCGTCAAAGGCAGCAGCGTTCTCTACTTCGCCGCGGGGTTGCCGCCGGATTCGGCACTGTGGGAGAAACAGTTCCCGACGATGCTGAAGAATGCGCTGGACGCGAGCCGCACGGTGGGCGCCCGTTTTGTCTACTTTGACAACACCTATATGTATCCGCAGAACGGCGCCCCGCAGACCGAGGAAACCGGCTTTGCCCCCAGGGGGCGCAAGGGGCGGGTTCGCGCATTGATGGCGAACATGGTGCTCGAGGAAATGGCGCGAAACGCCATGCCCGTCACTATCGGGCGAGCGCCGGAGTTCTATGGGCCGGGCAAAACGCAGAGCTTCACCAATGCGTTGATCATCGACAAACTTAAAGCAGCGAAGAAGGCGCGCGTTCCGGTTCGCGACGATAAGCTGCGCACGCTCATCTGGACGCCTGACGCCAGCCGGGCCCTGGCGATCCTCGGTAATACGCCCGATGCTTTCGGCCAGACGTGGCACTTGCCCTGCTGCGATGATCGGCTCACCTACGCTCAGTTTGTTTCCCTGGCCGGTGAGGTGTTCGGTAAGGATGTCGCTTACTCGATCATCAGCCCAGCAGCCCTGGCCGTCGCGGGTCTCTTTTCGCAGGGAGCCCGTGAAATGCGGGAGCTGCTGCCGCGGTATCAGCATGACAATATATTCGACTCGGCAAAGTTCAAACGCCGCTTCCCAGATTTCACCGTCACCACTTACCGTGAAGGGTTGGAAAACATTTGGCATGAGCGGACAAGCAAGCACATTCCGGCGAATGCGTGAATAACGGCCCATGCGCGCTACTGGCGATCGGCTCCGGCTAGCGGCGCCGGTGCTCTGAGGTCCCCCGAGGGGCATCAGAAAAGCTTCGTCAATGTGAAGGGAAGTGGGTATAATTTCAGATCAGGCATGCCAATACTCCAGCTCTGATATGGGGCGTCCATCGTAAAATGCCCTTTTCCAGGCCCTTGGCCTTGATGGGGTCCATATCTGAGGGCTGATCGGCACGCGAACGTCTTTAAACGTGTGTTTGTTTCCAGGGTTTAAAGGTTAACCACAGCAGTAAACCCGGTACTTGCAGGGCGATCAGCAGGACCAGCGACCACTGGTAAGCCACCACCGGATAACTGCCGGCCACCGTGCCCCAGTTACCGATCACCGCCCCCACCAACCACTGCACGATAAATGCCAACACAAAGACCACCAGATTGAATGAAGCGCTTACCCGGCCGGCTAACGCGGGTTCAACGGACTGGGCCACAATGGCATAGTTCATGGTGGCGGCGGTGCCAAAGAAACTGAATCCCATGGTGATCACGTAAGGTGACACGGAAAGGCCACTTAACATCAGCACCTGAAACAGCACAAAAATCACTACGCCGCAGCCACAAATCATAATCGGTTGCACCGCATATTTACGCAAGTAATCCGTCAACCAGCCAAAGCCGAGCGATCCTGCAACCATCGCGACCGTACCCAGCATCAGTGCATTGGCCATCTGTCCATTGCTCAGGCCGGCAACGTCGTGCAGCCAGGGCCCCATCCAAAGTGCCAGGATAGCCATGTAAGTCGCGTGAGCAAACACCGAATAGAGTCCCAACCGCCAGAAGGTCCATGAACGGTATAAACGGCCCACTTCACGACACATATCGCTGAAACGCGTATTTTTCGAGATGAAAGCACCGCGTACAGAAAAGTGAATCACCACACTCACCAGCACCGTTAACCCGGCCAGCAGCAGGAATGCATCTCGCCAAGTGATCCAGGTCAGCGCCGCGTGTAACGGCGCCGTCGAGGCCATGGCTCCCAAGCCGCCAACCGAAAGCAGACAAGCGGTACTGAGCGGCAGCCTGTCTATCGGTAACCAGATGGAGCATGCCTTGATGGCACTCATCAGGGAACCGGCAACGCCCAAGCCGATCAACCCCCGCCCAATCAACAACCCTACCTCGCTGTGTGACAGCGCAAAAATCACTGAACCGGCGGCGGCTATCAACAGCATCGGGCTTTGTACCGAACGGGGACCATAGCGATCCAGCATGACGCCGAGGGGCAATTGAGCGGCGGCGAACGTGAGAAAATAAACCCCGGTCAGCAACCCCAAGCTTTCCGCCGGCAGTTGAAGCTCATTGGCAAGGTCGTTATAAATCACGGCATTCACGGTACGGTACAGGTAGGAGATAAAGTGCCCCATACCGAAGGGGATAAATATCGTTAAGAACAGCATGGCGAAGCTTTTTTTCGTCTCTTGTATCGCTACGCTAGAAACCTCTTCATTCTGCATTCTCGGTCGTCTCCTGCTTAATGGGGGAGAATGTGGTACGTATCTCGCAGCAGACGCGGCCACGAGCATCGTTGAACCATAGTTCATCAGGTGTCGGTAGCATTTCCGATACCTGAATCACCCGCGCCTTCTTCAATGCCGTCGCCAGTGCGTCTAAAGAAAGTGGATTGTCGAAATCGATAAACAACGGTTTGGGTTCACTGTCACACTTGATAAATACCCAACGAGGCAGTGCCTGCCGCTGTTGCCAGTCTCTCCATTGGATAAACGCCATGAATTCGTCAGACACCGCCTCGGGCCACCCACCGGCGTTAAACGCCCAGGTACGCCGCTTGTACAGGGTGCGATTCACACGGATGCGGCGAGGCTCGTGGCGTGGCAATACATCTCCCGCCAGTCGGAACAGCAATTGATGCAGAGAGGTGCCGCTGACACACAATAAGTCCTCGTGAAAAGCGCCGTCCATATCCTCTACGGTCAAGCGACCTGTCTTGCAATGCAGACGTGCGCGCCCCGCTGGATAACGTTTTTCAGCGGCAACGCTGCCGCCACCGCCCGGCAATATCAACTGAACATAATGGGATACCAGTGGCCAATCGATATGTGAACGCTGATAACTCTCAGGCGAGTCGGCTAATATCAGTCGTTCTCGCCCCAATAGCGCATTAACCCCTTGGTCAATCTCTGCCGTTACGGGGCAAAACGGCGCGGCGACCGGTTGACTCAACGTATGAACCCCGGGGTGCGTCTCTCCCAGCACCACTTGGTATTCCCCACGGTTCAATGCCTCCAGATTATCTGCTGCCAACATGAAATCCGGTGAATGGAAATCGTCACCAAATACCGGAAAATCTGCGGCCGCAGGGCATTGTTGATTCAGTGCCGCCAATACCTGTTCTAATTGCGCCGCGCTAAGTTGCAACTCTTCGGTATGCACCACGCTGAGTAACGGTTGCCAGGCTTCATTCAGCATGGTGCGGACCCGGTCGCAAACCTGTTGCTGGATCGCCGCTTGTTGCGGATGCAATAGGTGCAGAAACGCCAACAGACTGACGTCTTGCCCATCCGGACATGGCGGGATGAGCTGGTAAACATCCAACCAGGCCTGATGCAACAAAACGCCTGTAGCGCGAGTGAGCCACTGATACAACGACATAAGCGGTGCAAAATCCACATCCAGCGCTTGTTGCAACTTACGGTTAAACGTCAGGGTACTGGCGCGGGCACAATCCTCATAAACCGGATAACGCCCGACATACATCTTCCCACTGTCCCGCGCTAACGAAACCCCCGCATCACTCAGTGTCTGGTTCATCGCCGCCAATGCCTGCTGGCGCTGCTGTAAATCGCCGCCGGCATAAGTTTCACGTTGTCTTTCCAAACGCTGAAAACATTCGGACCAGTGGGCAACGAAACGTTCAGGCAGCGCGGCTGTGCGCATTGCCTCTAATATCGTGGTTAACGCGGCCGGATCACGCGGCGAAAGCTGGAAACCGCGTTGCACAATGCCAGCGCTAATCAAGTGTTTAACTACCTGCCCCGGGTTGTTATCCAGACGGTCACGCAACTGTTTTTCACTGACAACGGCCATCGTCAATGCTTTCAAAACATCAAAAGTCGGGCCTGTCAAGCGGCGTGATTTACCCAACGGATAGTGCAGCACATCGCCCTGTAGATAGCAGCCAGGGTTAACCGATAACGGCAAACACATCGGTTCCGGACACTGCGCGTTTATCTGGGCAACAAGGCGTTGTATTACCCAGCTTTCAAAAAAAGTCTTCCGCTGAGAAAGCCACGACCCCATGCTCCACTTGACATTGGCCAGCACTGTTTGCCGATCGTCAAAGCGCCCCCAGGCGATCGGCCCAAAAAAGCTGCAGGTATCATTCTTGGTACAAAAACGTTGGGCATAACTCCACCCCAAGCGAATTTTCTGTTTTTTACGACTGTCATGGGGCGCATGACGTTCAGTGATCAGTGCATTGATTCGCTGTGCGGCATCAGGGTTAGAAATGAATATCGCTTCCGATACGTCGGCCCGAGACAGAAAATCAATCAACTGTTGGCGTCCCTGCTCATTAAAGTTGGCAAACACGGGGCGCAGAGTAGTTTCTTGTGCCACAATCTTCGCGTTGACGTTGTGCCACTCATCGAGTGGTTGTTGCAATACATCGCGTAACGGCAACGGCAAGTCACTCACGCTCACCGCCTGTTGAGCCGCCAGTTTACGTGCGAACTTACGACACTGCACTTCCCCAACGACGGCCATCTGCTGCTCAAATTGCTGTAATAACCGCCCACGCAATTGGTGCAGTGCCATCAGTGAGGTAAAGGCTGGCAGACTGGGGAACGACGTGGCCTGCATTAGTTGATCCGCTGGAAACCCCGCAGAACGCAACCAAAAATAATCAGCGCACCTCATGCGTTACCTCCCGCCACATCAAGGCATTTGCAGCGACCAAACGTGCCAAAAACGGCCGGTCGCTCTCATCCAAAGGCGCTTCGGCAACGGGGGGCTGGTTAAACAATGCGGCACAACGAGGTGGTAACAATAGGTACTTATGACGGCTGTTCAAATCCGGCAACGTCACCAGCAGGTGTTCCTCACCGGGTGGTGGCATGGCTTGCCCCAGCGTTTTTTTATCGCGCAACCACTGCGAAAGCCGAAACTGGCTGCAGTACAGACGGGCCATGCCGGTGTGAGTATAACCCGCAGTTCCCGCAACCTCAGAAAATACTCCTTGTTGCAGCGACAGATACAACGATACCACTTGGGACTCCAGTTCCATTAAATCGACCAACGGCGCTGGCCATACGTGGTTTTTCCCGTCCGCAGTCAGCCAATTGAGGATATCCCGACAATAGGTGTAAACACGTGGACCATAATCATACCATTGGTGCGCCTGTAAAAACTCTCGTGACAGTTGCGGCATTCCTACGCCGCGATTAAGCAGCGCTCGCAACGTCAACGGAGCACCATTTTCCAGCGCATTAATAAAGGAATTTACCAATCGGAATTGGTAGTTCTCAATAAACCACCTCGCACGATCAATATTTTCAGCATAGTCGGCAATCACCGCTTGCTCTTCCGGCGTAAATGCATCACAAATCTGGGGTTGCCATTGGCGGTCAACCAATTGTTGTTGTAACCCTTCATCGCGCAGGATCTTACGCCAGGTATGCCAGGCAATTTTAGCATCCATCGCTTACCACCTGTTGACCGCTCACCGCTCGCTGCCAAATAGCCTGAGCACGCTTCACGTCTTTGACAATCATCGACTCATCATTAGCGTCCATTATCCGCGTCAACGCATGGTGCGCCTGTCCCTGATACTCCAGCACGATGGCCGAAGGCAAGGTGCGCGACAGGAGATCTTCATACAGATCCCACACCGGCTCCGGTACGGCGGCATCGTGCCAATCGTGGTACAGACCGTCCGCCCAACTGCCACCGGCCAGATGGACCGAAATCACGCGTTCCAGCGGTAAAGTGTCAAGATAATCAGCCAGATCGAAACTCGGAAGATTAATAGAGTTGGCATAAATATTATGTAAATCCAGATGCAAAAAAGTGCCAGAACGCTGCACCAAACGAGCAAGAAACTCTGCTTCACGCATTTCTGCTCCGGGACAAGGCAGATAATAAGCGGCATTCTCATGGGCCAACGGCATACCATAACGTTGTTGCAATTCAGCGGCGCGATCGGCGCAACGGATCACTTCTCGCTGTGAAAACTGCAGTGGGCTGCTCCAAATATCCAACCAGGAATCATCACCGTAAAAGCAGTGGTTAGCCACCCATGGGCTGTTGATCATCTTGGCCAATGGAATATGCCGCTGCACCGCGGCAGTGCTGGCCAAAGGATTAAAGCCAAAATCGCAACCATAGTTTGAATGCGCCAATAGAGTGAAACGTTCACCAAGTTTCTCCAACGTCGCACGCATTTCCGGGCGCATAATATGCGGCCCGTCCAGTGGCGCCATAATGTTATCTAACAGTATCTCCAACAAATCGACGTGCAAGGTTTCAAAAGGAAACCAGTCCAGTATTTCTGGGTTATATTGAATACCCACTCCAACTACCGTGGGTTTTGCCATTATAGTCATATCGTCCACAATCCCCGTCGGAACAAAGCTGCCCTGTTTCCAGGGCAGTAGTGTTTATGCAAAGACTTTGCTTTCAATCACTTCGATATCATCCAGATCAAACTCTTCAAACAGATTATCTACCTGCTCATCCGCAGGCTGTTGCTCCACAACTTGGTTTTGTTCATTTTCTTTCATTTCAGGTTTCATCAGGTTCTCCTTAGGGCAATAGACGAAAAATCATCATGGCAATCCCGCACCAGGCCAGCACCCAGCCTAATGCGGTGAACAAGCTTACTAACCAATAGAGACGGCTATTTTTATCATCTTCAGTAGACTTACCTACCAGACGTTGGCGGCAGTAACGCAACGCACGTTGCCGCAAACGGGGTTGGTTAAACAATTCAGTCAACGCGAGGTAGGTATCACCGTTGAAAATTGGCAACAGCGTAGGTATTAATGACAGGCAGGAGGCGACGATCATCACGACCGCCATATCATGGAACGGCGAGCCGACTCCCGTTATTCCCCATATAACAATGCCCACCGCTGCATAATAAAAACTGGCGGCAGGGCCCATCAGGATGGTGATTGCTCGTTTTCCGGGACTCAGTGCGGACCATGTCCGTTGTTCCGGCCTGACCCAGCCAGTCGCCAATAACGTATACACGCCGATGCCAAAATCAGTAACACGCACGCGGTAATGACGACAACTCAGCGCATGCCCTAATTCATGGATAGCGATAGAACTCAATATTACCGGATAGTGCCAAGCCAACCATAACCAGCTTTGAGTGTAGGTTGTCATGACGTCTCGGCTAAACTGCGGCCATTGGCTGAACAAAAGCCCAAAGGCCCCTCCCACAGCAAACAGCAACAATGCGTTAAACAGTGGGGCACACACCCATGGCACCCGACGGTAGAGACTATCCAAACCACTTTGCGGGTTCATTTTCACTAGGGTGATCAGCAAAAAACGTTTCAGCGGGCCATAGGTAATACCGGTGGCAGGGTCGCGCTTGAGGCCGCCACGTTGACCGCTATGCGTCAATAAGCCCAGTTGCAATAAACGTGTTTGAAATGCGACCAGCTTTGACAAGGTGATGGTCGCTTGCAAACGATCCTGCGCCGCCCATTGCACCTGCTCCACAGTACGCTCACCGTTAAACAATCGCGCTAAAGCAAGTTCAGTTTTGCCAAGTTCATAAGCGATGTCATTTTGGGGATCATAAATACGGAATTTCGGCTTTTCATTTCCCACTACCGGTTCACAAATCAGTTCATCGCGATATTTGCAGGGAGCGGGTGTCGCTGCTATCGGTATTATGCTATCGCTCATGCGGCCCCCATAGTTTCAAACCAAGGCCGATAAAACTGCTGCAACCGGTTACGCCCGGTTACGCAGACAGCTGAAAATACCGTACTGTCCGCACGACCGAACCGACCTAGCACAAAAACAGCCCCCGGCCTTGTCGGCCCGCATAGCGGTGTTTCCGTGGTTAAGATCGGCGTCCAACCATGTTTGAGCATCAACAGCTCAATACTGTGCGGAGTCAAAAAACGCCGATGATTGTGGGTCAGATAACCCTGCTGCATGCCATAGCCCAACGCACGACCTTCGATCAACAGCAATCCTTGCGTTTTCGCCATGGCTTGGCATTTTTCCATCACCTGATTGACGTCATAGACATGTTCTAGTGAACCGTTAATTATAATCAGATCCGCTTGTTCATCTGCGGTCATTTCTTCAGCGCTGACCGTATCAATATTCAACCCTAGCGCTTTTCCATACTGGGCATAAGCGCTATCCGGATCGTTTCCCTTTACATGCCAACCTCGTTTGGCGAACGGGATCATTAATCCACCAGCAGCACAGCCCACATCGACCAGTCGTCCCCGTTCGGGTAACCATTGACTTAGGTTCTTGTAGAGGTAATCACCCCGTTTGATTTGATCCAGGAAAAACATTTTATCTGGCACATCATCGCCGAATAAATTCAAACGATAAAATTTATCGTAATAGTCTTGATAAAACTGAGCGTCAAAACGATATGCTTGGTAAATATGTCCACATTGACTACAGCCGACTATTGGCAACGCGACGGTGTTTTCATGTGGCCCGCGGACGTACGTCAATAAAGTCAAACAGGCCGTTGAGCTACAGATTTCACACGCAACGTGCGTTGCCTGATAATCTTGTCGCATTTGCAATAAACTCAGATAATGCCGTACGGATCTGATATCCATTTCCAATTTATCCCATCACTTAATACAGAAGAATCCTTCGAAACAGATATGTTTAAAAATGGTCATCACATCCAAAAATCCGGCGCGATTAAGCATATCTTGGTTACCTGCCGCGGAAAACGGTTCGAGAACTCCCTTTAGGGAACGCGACTTGGCCAAGATCTCATGCGCGGCATACCCTTGCTCAACTTTGTAATCAACATACAGACTACTGATGATGTCCTGAAAACGGGCATCGGGACCGCGTACCTTTTCAAATAGCACGAAGGCACCACCCCAGTTGAGGCTTTGGTAAATACGATCGAGCAATTGTTGGCGAACACACGGAGGAATAAACTGCACAGTGTAATACGCAACGATAAAATCGCTTTTTTCATACGGAAAGTTCAGAATATCATCCGTAAGAAAGCTCACATTTTTATTTTCCGCATGTTCGGCAAGCTGAATAGTGGCCTGTTGTGTCATGGCTTCTTCAATATCAATACCAACGAATTTGGCACCCAGGGGATGGCGTTTGGCCAGTTTGCGGGTTAAGGCCCCCGTTGAGCTTCCAAGCTCATAAACAACGGAGTTTTTATTGATAAAGAAATCACTAAGCGAAAGAATAAGCTCGTGCCCATCATGATATTTAGGTACCGATTTCGAGACATGAGAGTCAAAATTCTTTGGGGTGTTACCGCCAAAACTCCATGCTGCATTTAAAGAATCGATCCCATCACCCACATGGTCCAAAGACGACTCGGTTACACTGTCCATACTCGTCATGACGCCCCATCAAGAATGATAATAAATTGTTAGCAATGTAAATATTATTTATCATTTTAAGAGTTCTTAATCAATGACCACGCCTGATTTATTTTTTTTGCTTTACTTTCAAATACAATGAAGCAGCTCCACGCGCACCGTCATTATTAATATATTCATTTTTATTATATTAATTGACTGTAATATTTACCAACCTCCAATCATAAAAATAAAAATTATATATGCATATCTTTATATAACCAATTTCATGATGTCTTTTGCCAAGGACATCGCCACGTTGCGGTGCCGCATCTCGTCCTTGACCTTGAACATAAGGTGCGCTCATCGGCAAGCCCAAAGCCGGACCAAAGGGACCATATGCACTAGCTTAGAAGCGGTAGTTGGCGGTGACGGCGAAATTGCGCGGCGCGCCGTAGACCACATAGCGGTCAACCGAGGTGTCGTAAGTTTTATCGAACGGGTTGTTCAGGTTAGCCTGCACCGACAGCTGTGGGGTGACCTTATAGTGCCCAAACAGCAAGCACATTCCGGCGAATGCGTGAATAACGGCCCATGCGCGCTACTGGCGATCGGCTCCGGCTAGCGGCGCCGGTGCTCTGAGGTCCCCCGAGGGGCTTCCCCCCTCCAGCCGCGCCCGCGGAATGTCCGCCAGCCGGGTGGTGTAGGCCGGCGACAGCATTTCACGCTTCATCTGCCAGGGCTTGACGATGCCCTGGCCGGCGAACCAGACGCGACCGCGCCCTTCCCGGTTCAGCTTGTCCAGCGTCGCCATCAGTTGGCCGCTGTTGCGCCGCGGCGGGCAGTCGTCGAACAGGTCGATCTGCGCCATGGCGCCGGCGCTGAAATCCCCCAGCATCACGCCGCCCTTCAGGTAACGGCGCCCTTCCTGCCAAATGCTATCCAGCGCGCGCACCGCCATGGCGATGATGTCGCGGCTGTCGTTGCTCGGGGTGCGCAGCCGGGCGGTGCCCACATTGCTGTAGTACCCCTCGCCCGCCGAGTGCGGGCTGGTTTTGATAAACACCGACACGTTGCGGCAATAGCGCTCGTCCTGGCGCAGCTTTTCCGCCGCGCGTTCCGCGTAGCTGCAGATCGCTTCGCGCATATGCGGGTAGTGCGTCAGGCGCTGGCCGAACGAACGCGAACAAATGATCTGCTCCCTGGCCGCCGCCTGATCCTCCAGCTGCAGGCAGGATCCGCCGCGCAGCTCGCGCACCGTGCGCTCCAGCACCACGCCGAAGGTTTTGCGCGCCAGGCGGGTATCGCAGTCCGCCAGCTGCAGCGCGCTGTGAATGCCCATCGCCTGCAGCTGCCGGGTCAACCGGCGGCCGACGCCCCACACCTCTTCCACCGGGATCAGCGCCAGCAGCCTGCGCTGGCGAGCCGGGTCCGACAAATCCACCACCCCGCCGGTTTTACGCCATCTCTTGGCGGCGTAATTGGCCAGCTTGGCCAGCGTCTTGCTCGGCGCAATGCCCACGCCGACCGTCAAATGCAGCTCCCGCTGGATCCTGTCGCGCACCTGTTGGCCAAACCGCTCCAGCGCCACGCCGCGGCCCAACCCGTCCAGCCGCAGAAAGGCTTCGTCCAGCGAATAAATCTCCACCGCCGGCGCCATCTCTTCCAGGGTATCCATCACCCGGCGAGACATGTCGGCATACAGCGCGTAGTTGGAAGAGAATACCGCCACGTTGCGGCGACGCATCTCGTCCTTGATCTTGAAATAAGGCGCGCCCATCGGCACGCCAAGCGCCCTGGCCTCGGCGCTGCGGGCGATCACGCAGCCGTCGTTGTTCGAGAGCACAATCACCGGCCGCCCCTTCAGGTCCGGCCGGAACACCGTCTCGCAGGAGGCGTAAAAGCTGTTCACATCCACCAGGGCGAACATCTTATCTGCCGCCCAGGCCGGTGAACGGGCGCGCATCGCTTCTCTTTCGCATGTTGTCACACACCATAAAAAAAATATGTACATATATACAGTATTTTGATTTTTGCAGTAATGATCAAGCGGAAGAAAGGATAAACGGGCTATCAACCTGATGCCGTTTGAAATTTAGTTGGGCCAGAGGGGGGAGGAATGGCCCCTCGCGGGGCCATAGGCACTAGCTTAGAAACGGTAGTTGGCGGTGACGGCGAAATTGCGCGGCGCGCCGTAGACCACATAGCGGTCAACCGAGGTGTCGTAAGTTTTATCGAACAGGTTGTTCAGGTTCGCCTGCACCGACAGCTGCGGGGTGACCTGATAACGCCCAAACAGGTTGACCAGCGCATAGCTGCCCTGCTCGGCCCGCAGGGTGCCGTTCCCTTCCGGGCCGCTGACGTCCTGCCACACGTGGGTCTGCCAGTTGATGCCGCCGCCCAGCGTCAACGCTCTCAGCGTCGGCGGGTTATAGGCCGTGAACAGCTTGACCGTCGTGCGCGGCAACGCCGGGTTGACCGCGTTTCCTTCGCTGTCTTCCGCCACATAGCGGGTGGCGCCGAAGGTCATTTGCAGGTTATCGGTCACTGCGCCGTTCACTTCGAACTCGATGCCTTTGCTGACCGAGCCTTGCGCACCGTAGTAAGCCGTTTCCAGGGTGCCGGGGATCACCGCGCCGGTGCTTTGCGCCACGTTGTCCTGCTCGATGCGGAATATCGCCACTGAGCCGGTCAACCGACTGTTCAGCCAGTCGGCTTTTAGCCCCGCCTCATAGTTCTTCCCGGTAATCGGCGACAGGTAATTGCCGCCGCTGTCGCGGTAAGTTTGCGGTTTGAACACCGAAGTGTAGCTGGCGTAGGCTGACCAGGTATCGTCGATGTCGTACACCAGCCCGGCGTAAGGCGTGACATTGTTCTTCTCCATATTTTGGCTCAGGGTGCTGGTGCTCCACTGGGTATAACGCGCGCCGACGATCAGATGCAGCGGATCCGCCAGCGAAATGCGGGTCGCGGTATAAGCCGACTTCTGGTGAATGGTATCCTCCTGCGCCAGGCTCAACGCATTCCAGTCGGTCTCGGGAAAATCCCCGCCCCAGTGATTGAAGTTGCCCACGTCTGACGGCGAGAGATTGGCGAAGGCGTTGAGATAGCGATTGTTCTGCCTGCTGTAGCTGACGCCGGCCATCAGCTGGTGCTGGCGCCCGAACAGCGCGTACGGCCCGCTGGCGAACGCATCGACGGCGTGCACCTTGCGCGTTCCGGTGTTGTAGCCCGTGCCGCCGACCACCGGATAATTCGCGTAAGGGCTGACGCCGATGCCGGTGTTTTTATCGAAGTAGCCGTCGATATACAGCATTTTGCTGTCGAGACGGGTTTCCGTATCGGCGCCGTTCAGCGTGAACTGCCAGCCATTATCAAAACGTTGCTTCAACGTGGCGAACAGCTTTCGCGATTGCTTATCGTTGTAGGCCCAGTCGGGCGCAGTGTTGAATTCACGATCGTAATGCGTTTTGCTGCCGTCGCTGTACCACCGCGGCATCCCTCCCCAGGTGGGGCTGTTGGCGTTGGTTTTCTGATAGTCGTAACCGACGGAGAGCGTCGTGGAGTCGGTCAGATCGGCATCCACCACCCCATAGAAAAATGTCTTGTCGGCGCTGTAGCGATCGACATAGCTGTCGTTGCCCTGATACCCGGCGACCACGCGGCCGCGCACCCTGCCGGACTCGCTCAGCGGTGCGGAAAGGTCCGCCACATAGCGCTGCTTATTCCAACTGCCATAGCTGGCGGAAACGTTGCCGACAAACTCGCGGCTGTCGGCATGCTTGCGCACCATGTTCACCGCAGCGGAAGGATTGCCGGCGCCGGTCATCAGGCCGGTCGCGCCGCGCACCACTTCAATGCGTTCGTAGATCGCGGTATCGGCCGACGAATCGCCCAAATTCCAGCGCTCTTCAAACTGGGTGGGAATACCGTCAACCATATAGTTGTCGATCAAGAAACCGCGCGAATAAAAGGTACTGCGGTCAAGGTCCGCCACCTTTTCGGTGACGCCGGTGGTGTTTTTCAGCGCATCCCCCAGCGTCTGCAACTGCTGATCCTGCATGCGCTGTTTGCTGATAATGCTGACGGACTGCGGTATGTCGCGCGCGGTCAGGGCCATTTTGGTGCCCGCCCGGGTTATCGGCACGCTGTAGTCGTTTTCCCCCGTCTCGCCGGCGCTCTCGGCCGAGGCTTCGACCAGCAGGGTATCTTCTTTTGCCCCGGCCTCTGCGGCGCAAGCATAAGGCGCCTGCAGCGCCACCGCGACGAATGCGGCAACGCCGGTGAGTGATGAAACATGGATTTTACGGGATGCCGAACCGCCGGCGCGATCCCCTTTGCTATGGCATGGAGCCAGAAACATGACTTTACCCTCAGGCATTTTTATTATGTTTGATTGGCTGAATGAAGATACGGCGCACTCAGCCGGTTTTCCCTGTCCCAATAATGAGTTACCGCCCCAGGCATCACTCCGACGTTGATAACCTTCCCTGCTGACGCGTTAATGCCCGCCGAAGCGATCATTAATACGAATGAGAACTATAAGCATTTTAATCGTTAGTGTAAAAGAGTATTACCGGCCTCAGGGCGGTGCCCTGCGCGGCAGACGGTGCGGGGGAGGAGAAACGGAGGCACAGGCCGATCGCATCGCCTTTGAAGGCTGGCCCGGCCGCTTAACCTTAACTTCCCTGACGATCGAGCATGTTAAGGTCCGGCGTTCTTTTGGACTCATCATTGAAGACGACAAGGCACCATGAGCGTTTATCTGGCTTGTTTAGGATACGTTTCACCCGCTTGCGGGGTTTCGGCAGGGTGCGTTTTGATTGGAGTTTAGCGTGTCTTACCAGTGAAAATATGGAAAAAGCGAACAAGAGCAATGCGATAATTATCCCTGAAAAATCCATTTTCATTCCAATTTGCTGTCCTTTGCGTGGAGCTCACTATTATCTCTTTCGTTTTTATTTTCAAAAAGTTATTTGTAAACAGGATTATTCCAAGATATTCCATTGATATATCCTAGCCAGTAACCTTTAGCCGAGAACGTTTATCTTGGCGCTTTAGGGTATTAACCGCACTCACCGCCAGGCGCGCGAAAACCTCCCGGTTAATTTCATGATTAAAATGAAAGCCGGGAGGCCGGCGCTATGTCGCGGCGTAGACGATAAACGTCACCACGCCGAAGATTTCCAGCTGCGTTTCGTCGCCGAAAACCATCGGCGCGTAGGCCGGATCCATCGGCAACAGCCGCAAATCCGGGTGGCGCTGCAGCCTCTTGACGGTGAACTCGCCGTCTACGGCG
Organism: Serratia ficaria; assembly: GCF_900187015.1. NCBI lineage: Bacteria > Pseudomonadati > Pseudomonadota > Gammaproteobacteria > Enterobacterales > Yersiniaceae > Serratia > Serratia ficaria. Next base: position 3,239,297 of record NZ_LT906479.1, read on the forward strand.
GCGATAACGATATTGCCATGCTCCGGCGTCAGCGCGCTGTCGACGATCAGCAGATCGCCATCCTGAATATTGCCGTCGATCATCGAATCGCCGCTGGCGCGCACAAAGTAGGTGGCGTTGGGATGCCGCACCAGCAGTTTGCCGATATCCAACCGGCTTTCGACGTAGTCCTGCGCCGGGGAAGGAAAACCGCCCATAGTTACCCCCTTTGTCTCAACAGAAAACGGCGACGGCAACCGCAGTCATGGCTCCCGGGGGCGTTTGCCGGCATATCCCCCCCTGGTCCGCATAGTCGGTGTCGCAAAAATGCCCCTTGTCCCCCATAGGGAGTTTCAACTTATCCAATACTGTATTTATATACAGTAATTCATGTTGTGACGAGGATCAAGCCGCTTGCCGGGCACCAGTCAGAACGCATTGAAATGCACGATGATTTAGTTACCCCCCCCTGGACAACCATGGGCCTTCGAGCGGCGGCCTGCCGCCGATTCTTTTACCCCTGACGCTGTCGCCGGATTATTAATAAAAATGTATTTTCCCGCTTTTGTTTCGCCAACAGTCGCAGCCTCAGCAACAGAGCAATCAATATTCCCCCAGCGCCAAGATAATAATAATTATCAATCTCGTTTAATTTTCAGCACATTAACGCCTGCAGATGAAAACTATCCCGCCGCGAAACTGAGCTAACCTTAGTATGTCAGTGTGAACATTATTCCTATGTTCAAGACCGCCACAATGAAAAATGAAGGGGAATATAACGTCAGGTCACCCGCTTTTTAGCTCCATGGGCTGCAGTTTTGTGTTGATTACCTGTGAGATTGTTCCATGGACCCTGTTTCGCTCATGACCATCTGGAACATCGGATTGGCAATTTGGTAATACTGAGGGGTGTTAACAATGTTCGGATTAGATGCTTTCGAGCTGGCGAGGATACAATTTGCCTTTACGGTGTCCTTTCACATTATTTTTCCTGCAATTACTATCGGTCTCGCCAGTTTTCTGGCGGTGCTGGAGGGGCTGTGGCTTAAAACTCACGATGACACCTACCGTGAGCTTTATCATTTCTGGTCAAAAATATTTGCCGTTAACTTCGGCATGGGGGTGGTGTCGGGGCTGGTGATGGCCTATCAGTTCGGCACCAACTGGAGCGGATTCTCGCAGTTTGCCGGCAGCATCACCGGGCCGCTGCTGACCTATGAGGTCCTCACCGCCTTCTTCCTCGAGGCCGGCTTCCTGGGCGTGATGCTGTTTGGCTGGCACCGGGTCGGGCGCGGGCTGCACTTCTTCGCCACCTGCATGGTGGCGCTGGGCACCTTGATATCGACCTTCTGGATCCTGTCCTCCAACAGCTGGATGCATACCCCGCAGGGCTTCGCCATCGAGAACGGCATCGTCGTGCCGGTGGACTGGCTGAAAATCGTCTTCAACCCGTCCTTCCCGTACCGCTTGATGCACATGACCACCGCGGCCTTCCTGTCGAGCGCCTTCTTCGTCGGCGCCTCCGCGGCCTGGCACCTGCTGAAGGGCAACGATACGCCGGCGATCCGCAAGATGCTCTCCATGGCGCTGTGGATGGCGCTGATCGTCTCGCCTGTCCAGGCGGTGCTCGGCGATGCCCATGGTTTGAATACGCTGGAGCATCAGCCGGCCAAAATCGCCGCCATCGAAGGGCACTGGGAAAACAAACCCGGCGAGGCAACGCCGCTGGTGCTGTTCGGCATGCCGGACATGGACGACGAGGTCACCCGCTACAAGCTGGAAGTTCCCTATCTGGGCAGCATCATACTGACGCACAGCCTCGACAAGCAGGTGCCGGCGCTGAAAAGCTTCCCGAAAGAAGACCGCCCCAACTCCAGCATCATCTTCTGGTCGTTCCGCGTGATGGCCGGGTTGGGCATGCTGATGATACTGCTCGGCGTGGTCAGCGTCTGGCTACGCTGGAAAGGCCGGCTGTATCAGTCGCGGCCGTTCCTGTGGTTCGCGCTGCTGATGGGGCCGTCGGGGCTGATCGCGCTGCTGGCGGGCTGGTTCACCACCGAGATCGGCCGGCAACCCTGGGTGGTGTATGGCGTGATGCGCACGCGGGACGCGGTCTCGCCGCACGGCGAAATGCACATGACGTTCAGCCTGCTTCTCTTCATTGTGGTTTACACCTCGGTATTTGGCGTGGGGTATGTCTATTTGATGCGATTGATTAAAAAAGGCCCCGTCAGCGAAGATGCTCATCCGATCCCCGAGGGCGGCCCGGGCCTGTCGCAAACACCTGCACGTCCACTGTCGGCGGTTCAGGAGCCGCTGAACAAACCGGAAGGGAGAGAATAACATGGGTATCGATCTGTCAGTCATCTGGTTCACCATCATCGTTTTCTCAACGCTGATGTACATTGTGATGGACGGTTTTGATCTTGGGATCGGCATCCTGTTCCCGTTTAACCAGGACCCCGTTCAGCGGGACATGATGGTGAATACCGTAGCGCCGGTATGGGACGGCAACGAAACCTGGCTGGTGCTGGGCGGCGCGGCGCTGTACGGCGCCTTCCCGCTGGCCTATGCGGTCATTGTCGACGCGCTGTCGATTCCGTTGACCATCATGCTGGTGGGGTTGATTTTCCGCGGCGTCGCCTTCGAGTTTCGCTTTAAGGCCACGCCGGAACACCGGCCGTTCTGGGACAAGGCGTTCATTGTCGGCTCTATCGTGGCGACCTTCAGCCAGGGGGTCGCGGTAGGATCGGTGCTGAACGGTTTCGAAGTGACCGGCCGCGCCTACAGCGGCCCGGCGCTGAGCTGGCTGGCGCCGTTCCCGCTGTTCTGCGGCGTGGGCCTGGTGGTGGCCTACGCGCTGCTGGGCAGCACCTGGCTTATCATGAAAACCGAGGGCGAACTGCACCGTAAAATGTCGAACCTGGCCATCCCGCTGACGCTGGCGCTGCTGGCCGCGGTGGTCATTATCAGCATCTGGACGCCGCTCGCGCATCCGGACATTGCGCAGCGCTGGTTTACCTTCCCGAACATCGTCTGGTTCCTGCCGGTGCCGCTGCTGGTCGTGGTTTTCTCCTGGGGGATCGTGCGGGCGGCCTATAACCACGCCAGCTACGGCCCGTTCATGCTCACGCTGGGCCTGATGTTCCTTGGCTTCAGCGGCCTGGGCATCAGCATCTGGCCGAACATCATCCCGCCGTCCATCTCCATTTGGCAGGCGGCTTCACCGCCGCAGAGCCAGGGCTTTATGCTGGTCGGGGCGCTGCTGATTATTCCCGTCATCCTGATGTACACCTGCTGGAGCTACTACGTGTTCCGCGGCAAAATCAAACCGGATGCGGGTTACCACTGACAGCTTAACGAAACGGAGGCTGAAATCATGAAGTCCGTAGCGGAAAACCGGCCTGCCTTCTGGCGGCGCCTGATGTGGATGCTGGCCATCTGGGGAGCGAGCGTACTCGCCCTGGCCGCGGTGGCCTCGATATTCAAGCTGCTGATGTACGCGGCCGGCATGAAAACTCACTAACGGCAAACGGGCCACTGGCATGGCCTGTCTCTCTCCCCAAGGCGCCCATTTTGCTGGGCGCCTGCTGCTTAATCTTTTCCATAAGTGGCGTTAATGCTTCTGTAAAACCCTTTGCCATACCAATCTCGTGCCTTTAAAAATGAAGCGTTACCGATCCGGCGCCATAAAAAACAGAGGTCGCAACCTCCGTAGGGTTAGTATTCAAAAAGAATCCCGCACTGGGGCTGATTATTATGCCCCAGTGCGGGCGATTTAACGCTTTCTCGTTACGCTATTTTTACCTTGAGAACCTCTTTAGATCTTAGCGTTACCCTGATTGGCACGGATTTATAGGAAGGCGTGCCGCTCTCTTCATCGATGTAGTGCAGCGGCACCAGCACGTTGGCCTCCGGATAGTAGGCGCCGACCGAGCCGGCGGAAATGTTGTAGGCGATGACCGTAATGCCTTCCAGACGCTGAGAGCTGCCGGGCAGCGCGGTTGCCAAATCAACCACGTCGCCATGTTCAAGCCCCAACCGCTGAAGATCGACGTCATTCATAAACAGCACGTCACGCCGGCCGAAGACCCCGCGGTAGCGGTCATCCAGGGCATAAATGGTGGTGTTGTATTGGTCGTGGCTGCGCAGGGTGATCAGCCGCAGAACATCGTCCCCCGCCACGATTTCATTTTCGTGCAGCCCGGTGAATACCGAGAACATCGCCTTGCCGGTGGCCGTCGGCCACTGGCGTTCGGTTGGCGGCAACGGCATGCGGAAGCCGCCCGGCTGCCGAATGCGCGCATTGTAATCGTCGAATCCCGGGATGGTTTTTTCGATCAGGTCGCGGATAACGTCGTAATCCTCAATCAGTTCATCCCAGGGGACTTTGCTGTTGGGCAGGGTCGCTTTGGCCATGCCGGCCACGATGGCGGGTTCTGAACGCAGCAGGTCTGAAGCGGGTTTTAATTTGCCGGAGGAAGCATGGACCATCGACATCGAGTCTTCCACCGTCACCGATTGCCGCCCGCTCGCCTGCAAGTCCAGCTCGGTACGGCCAAGACACGGCAGGATAAGGGTTTCTTTCGCCACCAACAGATGGCTGCGGTTAAGCTTGGTGCCGATATGCACGCTCAAATCCAGCGCTTTCATCGCCGGGAAGCTTTGCTCGGGGTCCGGCAGCGCCACGGCAAAGTTGCCGCCCAGGCAGATAAGCGCCTTCGAGGCGCCGTCGATCATCGCCTGCATGGTCTTCACCGCGTCATGGCCATGCCCTTTTGGCGGAGCGAAGCCAAATACCGCTTCCAGTTTCGCCAGAAAATCGGCCGAAGGCTTCTCGGTGATGCCGACGGTGCGGTTGCCCTGCACGTTGGAATGGCCGCGCAACGGACAAATGCCGGCGCCCGGCTTGCCGATGTTGCCGCGCATCAGCAGCAGGTCGGCGATCAGGCGCACATTCGCCGTCCCTTTATTGTGCTGGGTGATGCCCATGCCGTAGGTGACGATGGTGGCCTTGGATTTGGCATAGGCCACCGCCACCTGCTCCAGATCCTGACGTGTCAGGCCGCATTCTTTCTCGATCGCTTCCCACGGGGTCGCCGCCAAATCGTCGGCAAAAGCGGGGAAACCTGCGGTATGTTCGGCGATAAAGGCATGGTCCAGCGCATCCCCTTGCAGCGCATCCAGCGCCAACAGCGCTTTGGCTATGCCTTTCAACGCCGCGGCGTCGCCGCCGGCCTTCACTTGATAGTAGGTCGAGGCGATGTTGGTCGAGCTGTAGGTGGCCATTTCGATAACGCTTTGCGGGTCAGTAAAACGCTCCAGCGCCCGCTCGCGCAGCGGATTAAAGACGATGATGGGGACATTTTTGCGCGCCAGCTCATGCAGCGTACCCATCATGCGCGGGTGGTTGGTGCCCGGATTGTGGCCGATGGAGATAACCAGCTCGGTGCTGTCAAAATCGTCCAGCGACACCGTGCCTTTGCCGATGCCGATCGACTGCGGCAGCCCCACGCTGGTGGGTTCGTGGCACATGTTGGAGCAATCGGGGAAGTTATTGGTGCCGTATTCGCGGGCAAACAGCTGGAACAGATAGGCCGCTTCGTTGGAGGCGCGGCCCGAGGTGTAGAACTCGACCTGGTCGGGCTGCAGCGTCTGCAGAACGGCGCCAATGCGTTGAAAAGCCTCATCCCATTCGAGAGGGCGCAAGGTATCGGTGCCGGCGTCATACCTCAGCGGCGTCGTCAGGCGGCCATAGCCCTCCAGCTCGTAATCGGTTTTTTGCAGCAGTGAAGTCACGGTATTTTGCGCCAGAAATTCGGCGGTGACACGTTTGCTGGTGGCTTCCCAGGTAACGGCTTTCGCGCCGTTTTCACAGAATTGGAAGGTGGAACGATGCTCTTTATCCGGCCACGCACACCCCGGGCAGTCAAAACCATCCGGTTGATTGGTGCGCATCAGCGTGACCGGTGCCTCAAGGGTGTCCATCTGCGTGCGGACGGCGATAGCCGTTGCTTTCAATGCGCCCCAACCGCCAGCGGGACCATCGTAGGGATGGATCCCGGGTACTGCTCGTCTATTCGCCATTATTGCCTCCGACACAGCTCACGATAAATGCAGGTGTTTTATTAACCGCTAATGGGTTGTACTGATTGATATTAGAATTATCGTCCACGGCCGATTGCCGGCCCGGCTACAGCCAGGCCCAAGCCTGTTGATCATTATAGATGAGTACTGCCAACCTTAATGCGGCTTCTGCTTCGATTCTTCGCCCGTCGCCGTCGCTGCGGGACAATCGGCATCGCCTAAGGGAGGTTTTGCATGAGGGAAAGAGAGCTCGCTAATGGCCCTGAGCGCGGCCCGGCCACTAGCGAGTGAGTACAGCGGCAAGGCTAATCAGTCAGCCAGATCGCTCAGGAATTTACGGGCGGGCACAAAGAAGGTCACGCCGGCGACCGCCGTGGAAAAATCCAGGATCCGGTCATGCAGCGGCGGTGGGTTGCCGATAAACATCCGCTCCAGCATCTTCTCGATCACCCACAGGTGGCGGGAATAACCGATAAAATAGGTGCCGTATTCACCACGGCCCGGTGACGCGAAGGGCATATTGTTACGCAGAATATCATGCTCCCCCTGCTCGTCCTCGATGGTGCACAGCGTCTTATGTGATTTTTGCCCTTCCGTCGCATCCGGCAACTCGACGTTGTCATACTTGGTGCGCCCGATAATCGCCTCCTGAGTTTCCACCTTTTGCGCGCGCCAGGCAGCCAGGTTATGCAGGTATTTTTGGATCACCACATAGCTGCCGCCGGCGTAGTCAGGATCCTCATCGCCCACGATCGTCGCCTCAGGCAATGAAAGACCGATCGGGTTCGCGGTGCCGTCGACGAACTCGAGCAGGTCGCGTCCGTCGAAGTAACGGAATCCAGCCACTTCGTCGACGACGGTGACAGAGTCACCGAAGGCTTCCAGCAGGATTTTCTCGAACTCGATGATCAGATCCGTCGCGCCGGCGCGGATATGGAACAGCAGATCGCCGGCGGTAGCCACCGCCGTATGCTGGGCGCCTTTCACTTCCTGGAACGGCCTCAGCTCTTTGGGCGCCGGCTTCCCGGTCAGGCTCTGCCAGACCCGATGCGCAATGCCGACGTTACAGTTGAAGCCCACATCGATGGATCGTATCTGGACGTTTTTAATCAGGTCTTCGGTACTGGCGATGACGGAACGAACGGTCTCGAGCGATGCGCTATCGTCTTTGACCTCCAGGACCAGAAAAGCGGCGGCGGGTGTCATCGGTGCATCAATGTATTGCGGTTCTGTCTCGAGCGCGCGTTGCGCCATTGAGAGCGGTGAAGATGATGCTGAGCTCACGGGTGTCTCCTGTATGAGTGAGTTTTTTGCCACGGCATCCTCCCTGACTACGGAGAACTGGGGGATGGTGCTGAACGATCCCCGTCGACTGCTGACAGGCTACCCGATTTATCGAAAGCCCCATAGCGGACGCCTGTCATTTTATATAAATAATGTGGATATAGCACCCGTTTGCGCCCGCTGCCGCACTCGTCATCGGCGCGTCCCCGCCGGTGAAAGGCCCTGCATTTTAAAAGGAAATAAACGATTATCGGGTTATTGCCGCCCGCAACGGTCGAATTGTTGAAATACTTTGCAACAGAGTTTCACGCCGGGATGAGTTAAATAAAAAATCTTATTCTTTGCCGAATGAAAAGAAGACTTTTCCATTTATTCGATGCGCCATTTCAATGACGCTCATGTATAATAAACCCCATCATTGCTCACCTGAAAATATTCGCGTCGCTCTTTAATCCGCGACGCTGACGAGAAAATCATGAATAAGCATTTGCTCCTCAATGAGCCAGGCGATGTCGAACAGCAATGCCTGTCGCAACACCCGGTTTGGCAACGCAACGAGCTCGCGCAGACCCAGCAAGACTGGCTGGCCGAAGAAGTGCCGGTAGCGCTGGTGTATAACGGCATTTCGCATGTGGTGATGATGGCCACCCCGAAAGATCTGGCGGCGTTCGCCATCGGCTTTTCATTATCCGAAGGGATCATCGACTCCCCCGACGACGTCTACGATATCCGCCAGCAGCCCGCCTGCAACGGCATTGAGGTGCATGTGGAACTCTCCAGCCGGCGGTTTATGCAGCTGAAAGAGAAGCGCCGCAGCCTGGCCGGCCGCACCGGTTGTGGCGTCTGCGGCGTGGAGCAATTGCAGGAGGTCACCCGGCCAATCGCCCCGCTGCCATTCACCCAACATTTTGATTTATCAATGCTTGATCGGGGTTTGTCACAGCTGAAAAACGTCCAGACGGTGGGCCAACTGACCGGCTGCACCCACGCGGCGGCCTGGCTGCAGCCCGACGGCAATCTGAGCGGCGGCTGCGAAGACGTCGGCCGGCACGTGGCGCTCGACAAACTGCTGGGTTACCGCAGCCAGCAAGGTTGGCAACGGGGCGCGGTGCTGGTTTCCAGCCGCGCCAGCTATGAGATGGTGCAAAAAACCGCCATGTGCGGCATCGAGATCTTGTTCGCCGTTTCCGCCGCCACCAGCCTGGCGGTCGCGGTGGCCGAAAGCTGCAACCTGACGCTGGTGGGCTTCAGCAAACCGGGCCGCGCCACCGTTTACACCCATCCGCAGCGTCTGATTGCGGAGCAATAAGTGCCGTTCCGCAACCAATCCGTACTAAACTAATATCAAAGAAAAACACCGGGAAGTATTAACGCCATGATTATTCGCCCAAACCAAAATTGGTTTTTCCGCCTGTTTGCCTGGCACGGTTCGGTCCTGTCAAAGATCACCTTTCGTTTATCATTAAATATTCTCATGTCTATTGTGGCGATTATCAGCTTCCAATGGTATGAACAGCTCGGCATTCATTTAACCATCGCCCCTTTCAGCCTGCTGGGGATCGCCATCGCCATATTTCTCGGCTTCCGTAATAGCGCCGGATATAGCCGTTTCGTCGAAGCGAGAAATTTATGGGGATCGCTGTTAATTACCGTTCGCACCCTGCTGCGCCAGATTAAGAGCCTGCTGCCGGACGATAAGGCGGTGCATCAAAAAATCGCCCACTTGCTGATCGCTTTTAGCTGGAGCCTGAAGCATCAGCTGCGCAATACCGACGCCACGGCGGATCTGTACCACAACCTGTCCTTGCAAGAGCTGACCAGGGTAACCTCCAGCCCGATGCCGACCAACAGGATCCTGCTGTTGCTGGGCCAGGAGTTCGGCAAACTGCGGCAACAGGGTTTACTGAGCGACATCAACTTTCAGATGATCGACACCAATCTGAGCGAACTTTCACACGTGCAGGGCGGCTGCGAACGGCTGTCGAACACGCCGGTGCCGTTCGCCTATACCCTGATTTTGCAACGCACGGTGTATCTGTTCTGTTCACTGCTGCCCTTCGCGCTGGTTTCCGATCTGCACTACATGACGCCGTTCGTCTCGGTGTTCATTTCCTACACCTTTTTATCCTGGGACTCGCTGGCGGAAGAGCTGGAAGATCCCTTCGGCACCTCGGCCAACGACCTGCCGCTGAACGCCATCTGCAACACCATTGAACGCAGCCTGCTGGAAATGAACGACCAGAGCCCGCTGCCGCCGCCGCTGAAACCCGACGAACACTTCAATCTGATCTAAATATTCAGGCCCCGAACGCAACGCGCCGGGGCCTTTTTTATCCTGCCTGCACAACAGATTGCGCGTTTCAGCCGCCGGTCACCGGCGGATAAAACGCCACCTCGTCGCCGGCCTGCAGCGCATGGTCCATCGGCACCAGCGTTTGATTGACCGCCGCCAGCAGGCGGTCGGACTCCAGCGCCAGCTGCCAGCGGCTGCCGCGGTTCAACAACGCCAACCGCAGCGCCTCGACCGTGGCGTACTCGGCGCCAAGCCGCAAACGGCTGCAGCCGACCAGTTCACGCACCTGCGCGAAGAATAAAATATCAAGCATGATGGCGCTCCTTACTCCGCATCAGCGGCGAAAAATCATCGAAAGGGTGCATCTGGCGGTTAACCGCCGATAAACGACAGGTTTTGCGTAATGCCGGTATCGCCCTGATGCAGGAAATGGGTCTGTTTTTTCTGCAGCAGGCTGTGCGCAATGCGTTCCTGCAGCTCGGTTTGCCGATCGTCGGACTGCAGCAAATCGCGCAGCGGCACACCGCCGTCGCCGAACAGGCACAGGTGCAGCTTGCCCAGCGCCGAGACGCGCAGCCGGTTGCAGCTGGCGCAGAAGTTTTTCTCGTACGGCATGATCAGGCCAATCTCCCCCTGGTAATCGGGGTGGGCGAACACCTGCGCCGGCCCGGCGCTGCGTTCCCGCTCCTGCCGCTGCCAGCCGGCGGCGATCAGTTGATCGCGGATCACCTCGCCGGAAATATGATGCCGTTTGAACAACGCATGCCCTTCCCCGGTTTCCATCAGCTCGATGAAACGCAGTTGAATCGGGCGATGCCTGATCCAGTCGAGAAAGGTGCGCAGGCTGTGATGGTTGATATCGCGCATCAGCACCGTATTGACCTTGACCTTGTCAAAGCCGGCGCTGAAGGCGGCGTCGATGCCCGCCATCACCTGGTGGAATTTATCCTGCCCGGTGATGGCGTGAAACTGGTTGGCGTCCAGGCTGTCGATGCTGACGTTCAGCGAGGTCAGGCCGGCTTCGCGCCAGCGCGCCACGTCACGCGCCAGTCGGTAGCCGTTGGTGGTCATGGCGATATTTTTGATCGCGGCGTTCTCGCGCACCGCCGCGATAATGTCGATAAAATCCCGGCGCAGCGAGGGTTCGCCGCCGGTCAGCCGCACCTTTTCGGTGCCGGCCGCCGCAAAGGCGCGGGTGACGCGGCGGATCTCGTCCAGCGTCAAAAAGCTTTTGTTGTTGCCCGTGGTCGGACGATAGCCGTCGGGCAGGCAGTAGCTGCAGCGGAAATTGCATACGTCGGTGATGGAAAGGCGCAAATAATAAAATTTACGCTCCCAGGGATCGGTAAATTGCGTCATTTGCTCCTCCTTCCATAATGAAAAGGCGCCGGGCCGTCGTTTGTCGGCCCGGCTTGCTGCGGTGTTAATGCGACTTCATGCCGGCTGCGGCCATCAGCAATTTAAATACTGAGGCAACGACCCCGAGCGCCAGTACGCTCGCCGCCCAGATGGCGATCATCCACATCATGCGCCGCCAGAGGGCGGGCCGGTTCTCGGCTTCAGATTTCATCACGCGAGTCTCCAATATCAGTGGTAGCCTTCGTCAGGTTTGATTTTTCCGCGGAACACGTAGTAGCTCCAGCAGGTGTAGGCCAGGATCACCGGGATGATCAGCAGGCCGCCGACCAGCATAAAGCCCTGGCTTTGCGGCGGTGAGGCCGCCTGCCAGATGGAGATGGACGGCGGAATGATGTTCGGCCAGATGCTGATGCCCAGGCCGCTGAAGCCGAGGAACACCAGCGCCAGCGTGAGCAGGAACGGGCCGTAGCTGGCGTGGTTATAGGCCGCCCGCACGATCCCCCAGGAGCAGGCCAGCACCAGCAGCGGCACCGGCAGGAACCAGAAGATGTTCGGCGCGGTGAACCAGCGCTGCGCGATGTCGTGATGCGACAACGGCGTCCAGATGCTGACGATGGCGATAATCGCCAGCAGCGCCAGCGTCAGCGGGATCGCCAGATCGGACATCTTGCGGTGCAGCCCGCCCTCGGTTTTCATGATAAGCCAGGTGCAGCCCAGCAGCGCGTAGGCCACCACCAGACCCACGCCGCAGAACAGCGGGAACGGCGCCAGCCAGCTCAGCGTAGAGCCGCTGTAGGCGCGGCCGGTCACTTCGAAGCCGTTCAGCACCGTGCCGACCGAAACGCCCTGGCTGAAGGCGGCGACGATCGAACCGCCGATAAACGCCTTGTCCCAGAACGGCCGGTGTTCCGGCGTGGCCTTAAAGCGAAACTCGAAGGCGACGCCGCGGAAAATCAAGCCGATCAGCATCAGGGTCAACGGAATCGACAGCGCGTCGACAATGACCGCATAGGCCAGCGGGAAGGCGCCGTACAGCGCCGCGCCGCCCAGCACCAGCCAGGTTTCGTTGCCGTCCCATACCGGCGCTACGGTGTTGACCATCATGTCGCGTTCGGTAGCGTCCTTATTGAACGGGAACAGGATGCCGATGCCGAGGTCGAAACCGTCCATCACGATATACATCAGCGTGGCGAACACGATGATGGTGAACCAAATAATTGAAAGGTCGATGCCCATATCAGTGTTTTCCTTCCGGTTTATTCAACGATTCCTGAACCGCTGACAGCGGACGCGCAGGGGTGCCTTCGGCAACCGGCTCATGCAGATCGCCGGCCACCGGGCCTTTTTTGATTAAACGCATCATGTAGATGTAGCCCACGCCGAACACCGAGGAATACACCAGGATGAAGGCCAGCAGGCTGATGCTCATGTGCATCTCGCCGTGCGCCGAAACCGCATCGCGCGTTCGCTGCAGGCCATACACCACCCAGGGTTGCCGGCCGATCTCGGTGGTGAACCAGCCCGCCAGCAGCGCGATCAGCCCCGACGGCCCCATCAGCAGCGCGAACCACAGGAACGGCCGCGACTGATACAGCCGGCCTTTCCAGCGCAGCCAGGCGCTGACCACGCCGAGCAGTATCATCAGCATGCCCAGCCCGGCCATCACGCGGAACGACCAGAAGATGATGCTGGAGTTGGGGCGGTCTTCTTTCGGGAAGCTTTTCAGCGCCGGCACCTGCTTGTCGAGGCTGTGCGTCAGGATCAGGCTGCCCAGATACGGGATTTCCAGCTTGTAGCGGGTAACTTCGCCGTCCATGTCCGGCATGCCGAACAGCACCAGCGGCGTCGGCTCGCCGGGTTGGTTTTCCCAGTGCCCTTCGATGGCGGCGATTTTGGCCGGCTGATATTTCAGGGTGTTCAAACCATGGGCATCGCCGAGCACCGCCTGGACAGGCGCGACGATCAGCGCCATCCACAGCGCCATGGAGAACATCTTGCGGATCGCCGGCGTATCGTTGCCCTTCAGCAGGTGCCAGGCCGCGGAGGCGCCGACGAAGAAGGCGCTCGACAGGAAGGCCGCGGTGGTCATGTGCATCAAGCGGTACGGGAAGGACGGGTTGAAGACGATTTTCAGCCAGTCCACCGGCACGACGATGCCGTTCTCGATGGCGAAGCCCTGCGGGGTATGCATCCAGCTGTTGGAAGACAGGATCCAGAAGGTGGAGATGATCGTCCCGAGCGCCACCATGCAGGTGGCGAAGAAGTGCAGCCCGCGCCCGACCCGGTGCCAGCCAAACAGCATCACGCCCAGGAAGCCGGCCTCGAGGAAGAAGGCGGTGAGGACCTCATAGGTCAGCAGCGGCCCGGTGATGCTGCCGGCAAACTGCGAGAACCCGCTCCAGTTGGTGCCGAACTGATAGGCCATCACCAGCCCCGACACCACTCCCATGCCGAAGTTGACCGCGAACACCTTCGACCAAAAATGATAGAGCTCGCGGTAGGTATCATTGCGCGTTTTGAGCCACAGCCCCTCCAGCACCGCCAGAAAACTGGCGAGACCGATGGTGATGGCCGGAAAAATAATATGGAAGGAAACAGTAAAGGCAAACTGTATCCTCGCCAAGTGAAAGGCATCTAATCCCAACATTGTTCACCCCTGTGCAACAGGCCAGATAAACTCATCGCCGGAAAGGTTATTTTCGGTGATGAGGTATTTTCCATTTGAAAAAGGCCGGCTAATTTGCAGTGCAAATAGCGGTCCGATAAAACGCCCTCATTACCTAGGCAATTCTCAGCGTTTGTCTTGTTGCCGCCCGGGAAATCTTGACCGGTACGGATTTGGAAGTCGGTGTCCCGGTGCCGTCGCCAATGCTGTTCATCGGCACCAGCGGATTGGTTTCCGGGTAATAGGCGGCCAGGTTGCCGCGCGGGATGTCATAGGCCACCAGCTTGAACCCGAATACCTCGCGCTTGACGCCGTCATTCCACAGCGTGGCGATATCCACCAGATCGCCCGGCCGGTATCCCGCCGCGGCGATGTCCTCCGGGTTCATGAACAGCACTTCCCGCTGGCCATAGACGCCGCGATAGCGATCATCCAGCCCATAGATGGTGGTGTTGTACTGGTCATGAGAACGCAGGGTCTGCAGCACGAACGGCACCGTTTCCCCCTTCAGCTGCGGGAATAACGATTCAGGCAGCGGCGCGTGGCTGAATTGCGCTTTGCCGCTCGGGGTGGCGAAGCGCAGCTCCGCGGCCGCATTGCCGAGATAAAAACCGCCCGGGTGTTCGCACTTGCGGTTGAAATCGGTGAAGCCGGGAATGGTGGCAGCGATATGATCGCGGATCTGGTTGTAGTCCCCCGCCAACGCCAGCCAGTCGATGGTCGGGGTATTGCCCACCGCCGCATCGGCGATGCCCGCCACGATCGCCGTTTCCGAACGCTGGGTGTCAAACAGCGGCTTGCCGATGCCTTCAGAGGCGTGAACCATGCTGAAAGAGTCTTCCACCGTGACGAACTGCGGGCCGCCGGCCTGGATATCCTGCTCGGTGCGCCCCAGCGCCGGCAGGATCAGCGCGTCCCGCTTGCCGGTAACCAGGTGGCTGCGGTTCAGCTTGGTGCTGATGTGCACGGTCAGGTCGCACTGTCTCAGCGCTTCTTCGGTGCGGTGGCTGTCCGGCGCGGCGGCGGCCAGGTTGCCGCCGAGCGCGATCAGCACCCTCACTTCGTCGCGCAGCATGGCGCCGAGCGCTTCCACCGTGTTGTGCCCGTGGGCGCGCGGCGGCGCGAAGTCGAAGTGGTTGCCCAGGCTGTCGAGAAACGCCTGCGAAGGTTGCTCGTCGATGCCCATGGTGCGGTTGCCCTGCACGTTGCTGTGCCCGCGCACCGGGCACAGGCCGGCGCCCGGCTTGCCCAACTGCCCGAACAGCAGCTGCAGGTTGACGATTTCACGCACCGTCACCAGCGAATGCTTGTGCTGGGTAATGCCCATCGCCCAGGTGCAAATCACGTTGTCGGCCTGCTGGTAAATCTGCGCGGCCTCTCTGATCTGCGCCTCGCTCAGGCCGGACTGGCTTTCGATAAACGCCCAGGAGGTGGCGTCGACCTCGGCCAGATAGTCGGCGACGCCCTGGGTATGAGCCTCGATAAACTCGCTGTCGAAAATGCCGCCCTTGCCCGCCGCCAGGCGCGCATTGTGGGTTTCCAGCAGCGCCTTGACCATGCCGCGCACCACCGCCATGTCGCCGCCGAGGTTCGGCTGGTAGTAGCGATGGCTGATGGTGCCCGCCAGCGGCGTCACCACTTCCAGCGGTTTTTGCGGATCGGCGAAGCGCTCCAACCCGCGTTCGCGCAGGGTATTGAACGTCACGATGCGCGCGCCGTGCTCGGCGGCATGCCGCAGGCTGTGCAGCATGCGCGGGTGGTTGGTGCCCGGATTTTGCCCGAACACGAAGATGGCGTCCGCGTGGTCAAAATCGTCGAGGTGAATGGTGCCCTTGCCGACGCCCAGGCTTTGCTGCATGCCGTAGCCGCTGGCTTCGTGACACATATTGGAGCAGTCGGGGAAATTATTGGTGCCCAGCACGCGGCCGAACAACTGATACAGCCACGAGGCTTCATTGCTCGCGCGGCCGGAGGTATATAACTCCAGCTGGTTGGGGCCGGTCATGTTTTTAATATGCTTGCCGATTAACGCGAAGGCATCGTCCCAGCCGATCGGCTCATAATGGTCGGTTTCGCGGTTATAGCGCATCGGCTCAACCACCCGCCCCTGATATTCCAGGAAATAGTCGCTTTCCAGGTAAAGCCGGCTGACGCTGTGGGCGGCGAAGAAGTCGCGGTCGACGTGCCGACGCGTCGCTTCCCAGGTCACCGCCTTGGCGCCGTTCTCGCAAAAGCTGAAGGTGCTCTTGTTGTCGTCGCCCCATGCGCAGCCCGGGCAGTCGAAGCCCTTCGCCTTGTTCATGCGCATCAGGTTGACCATGTTCTTCAGCACCTGCTTGCTATCAAAAACAAATCGTGTGGTGGCTTCAAGAGAGCCCCAACCGCCCGCGGCCGCTGAGTACGGCTTTATTTTTGATTTGAATTTCATAATTGTCTCGATATCTTATTTTTTTGAAATATGCCTGAGCGTCGCCTATTAAATACAAGCGAACTTATGGGAGGCATTTTTCTGCGATGTGAGACTATTTTACCAACCGCTAACATCTCGTCAAATTGGTTAATCTGATAGCGCAATAGATACAATCTATCGCGCACTTTGTTAATCTCTGTTATGTTATTTATTCGAAATGTGGCTATATTGACAAGACAAAGTAAACCCTGTAGCTCTGTATATAGGCCGACAACCTTCAGGCAGCCTATTGTTGCTTTTAATATGTCTCTTTAGCGAATGATATTCACTCTCAACAACCGGAGCCGGACGCATGAAAACCAACGCCACCCCGCCGCAAGCCGGCCCTTGCGCAGCCCAACGCGGTGCGCGGAGGTGAATTCGGATTTATCCCAGCACCGTTGCGCGCCTGAAAAACAAAAACCAAGCGGCGGGCCTTAGATTATTTTTAACTATTTTCCCAACGGGTTACATTTTTCATAAAAACATGGGCATTTCATTTTTGCGCCAAGCCAGCATTTATTAACTTGCAATTGATCAGGGATGGATATCCGTGGTCGTGTTTACCCTATTTGGGTTAATCGAGCTGATTCAATTGAAAAATCTCGATGACGCTTAAATAGGTTTGGTTGAAGTTGTATTCCTTAAACCTGACTGGAGTTAATTCATTATGCCTATCTGTGATATTTGCCATGCCCGTCCGGCCTCGGAACATGTCACCGTCATGCAAAATGGCCAGCGCAAAACCAGCAGCCGTTGATGAAGAAAAGCCGTCTCAAACCGCGCCCACTGCGCCTAATGCTAATGGGCAGGAGGAGCGATGGCGCGCCAAAGCCATTGCAGGCCTCAATAAGTTGCATTCACCTATCGCACAAAACAGGCAGTAAGGAGTTCATATGAAAAAGAAAAGACGCGCAGTTCCCGGCATACGCCCCTATGATGGGCCGGCGGGCGGCTGGGGAGCCCTGAAGGCGACGGCCATCGCCGTGCGCACGCAAATGGAAACGCTGGAGGCGCCGGTCACCCTGTTGCGCACCAACCAGCCCGACGGTTTTGACTGCCCGGGCTGCGCCTGGCCGGACAAAGAGCATCATTCCACCTTCCAATTTTGCGAAAACGGCGCCAAAGCGGTGACCTGGGAAGCCACCAGCAAACGCGTGACGCCGGAGTTTTTAGCGCAAAACACCCTGACCTCGCTGCTGCAAAAAACCGATTTTGAGCTGGAAGGTTACGGCCGCCTGACCCATCCTCTGGCCTACGATCGCGACAGCGATACCCTGCGCCCGGTCGAATGGGACGACGCCTTCGCCCGCATCGGCGAAGTGCTGCGCGGCATGTCGTCGCCGGACCAGGTCGAGTTCTACACCTCGGGGCGCGCCTCCAACGAAGCGGCCTATCTGTTCCAGCTGTTTGCCCGCGAATACGGCACCAATAACTTCCCAGACTGTTCCAACATGTGCCACGAACCCACCAGCGTGGGGCTGCCGCAGTCGATCGGCATCGGCAAAGGCACCGTCTCGCTGGAAGACTTCGATCATGCGGAGCTGATCATCTCCATCGGCCACAACCCGGGCACCAACCACCCGCGCATGATGGGCACCCTGCACGAACTGGCGCGCAAAAACGTGCCGATCATCGTGCTTAACCCGCTGCGCGAGCGGGCCCTGGAGCGCTTCGCCGACCCGCAAAGCGTCATAGAAATGGCCACCTACAGCTCGACCAACATCGCCTCGACCTACTTCCAGGTCAAAGCCGGCGGCGACGCTGCGGCGCTGAAGGGCATCATGAAAGCGCTGCTGGTCATGGACGCCGAACAAGGCGACGTGGTGGACCACGCGTTTATCGCCGCGCACACCCAGGGCTTTGCGTCGCTGGCCGCTGATTTGGCCGCGACCCCATGGGAGGCGATAGAAAAGGAAAGCGGGCTGACGCGCGCCGAACTGGAACAGGTGGCGGTAGCCTACGCCAAATCCAAGGCCACCATCGTCACCTACGGCATGGGCATCACCCAGCATAACAAGGGCACCGCCAACGTGCGCCTGATCGCCGATCTGCTGCTGATGGGCGGCAACATCGGCAAGCCGGGCGCCGGCATTTGTCCGCTGCGCGGCCATTCCAACGTGCAGGGTAACCGCACCGTCGGCATCACCGAGAAGCCCTCGGCTGATTTCCTGGCGAAACTGGAGGAGGTGTTTGGCTTCACCGCGCCGAAAGAGCACGGCCATGACGCGGTCAAGGCGATGCAGGCCATGGTGGAGGGCAGCGCCAAGGCGTTGATCTGCCTGGGCGGCAACTTCGCCGTGGCGCTGCCGGATCCGGAACAGTGCTTCCCCGCCATGCAAAAGCTGGATCTGAGCGTCCATCTCGGCACCAAGCTTAATCGCACCCATCTGCTGGTGGCCAAAGAGACCTTTATCCTGCCTTGCCTGGGCCGTACCGAGCTCGATATTCAGGCCAGCGGCCGCCAGTCGATCACGGTCGAGGACTCGATGTCGATGGTGCACGCCTCATCCGGCAAGCTGAAACCCGCCTCCGCGTTTTTGCGTTCCGAGCCCGCCATCGTGGCCGGCATGGCCAAGGCGACCCTGCCGGGCAGCCAGGTGCCGTGGCTGGAACTGGTGGCGGACTACAGCATCATTCGCGACCTGATCGAGAAAACCGTCCCGGGCTTTGACGATTACAATGCGCGCATCGCCAAGCCGGGCGGTTTCCGCATGCCGCTGCCGCCGACCGAACGCCAATGGCCGACGCCGACCGGCAAGGCCATGTTCTCGGTGTTCAGCGGCGTGCACGAGGACGCGCAGGTGCAGGGAGAAGACGTACTGCGCCTGATCACCCTGCGCAGCCACGACCAGTACAACACCACCATCTACGCCATGGACGACCGCTACCGCGGCGTATTCGGCCGACGCGACGTGCTGTTCATGTGCGATGCCGATCTCGACGCGCGCGGGCTGGAGCACGGCGACCTGGTGGATATTGAAACGGTGGTCGCCGGCAGCACGCTGCGTTTGCCGAACATCACGGTGATCGCCTACAACATCGCACCGGGCTCGGTCGGCGCTTATTATCCGGAGGCCAACGTGCTGGTGCCGCTGGATTATATCGACACGGAAAGCGGCACCCCGTCGTATAAATCGGTGCCGGTGCGCGTCACGCTGGCGGCAGCGGGCTGATACCCGGCCGCGAGCCGTATAAAACCGGGGGCCGGGATCGTTTCGGCCCCCGTCTTGTTTCGTGCATCCCCGCGCCGGGGGGCGCGGCATGCAATAAGCATCACAGCAGCAGCGCCAGCTCCATCGCCGCGCGCTGCAGCTGCGGCAGCACCCGTTCGCGCAGCGCCGCCGCCGACATCTGCGAGGCGTTGACGCCCACGTTCATCGCCGCCACCACCCCGCCCTTGCGCGAGTGCATCGGCACCGCGATCGAGCGCAGGCCGATCTCCAGCTGCTGGTCGTTGATGGCGTACCCCTGTCTGCGCACCCTGGCCAGCTGCTCGCGCAGCTGTTCCGCGCTGGTGACGGTGAACTCGGTCAGCGGCTCGAACGTCACCCGCGACAGATAATCCTCCAGCTGTTCCTCATCCAGCGCGCTCAGCAGCACCAGCCCCATCGACGTGGCGTAGGCCGGCAGACGGCTGCCGCGCCCCAGATCGATGGTCATGATGCGCTTCACCGAGGCGCGGGCGATATACAGAATATTGTCGCCGTCCAGCGTCGCCACCGAGCAGGATTCGTTGAGCAGCCTGCTGAGATACTCCAGCGAGTTCTGCGCCGCCTTGGCCAGTTCGGAGGAGGAAAGATAGGCGTGGCCGATGGTCAATACCCGCGGCAGCAGGCGATAGTGGCGGCCATCGGGGCAATGCACAAAGCCCAGCGCCCGCAGGGTATACAGGCAGCGCCGCACCGCCGCGCGCGGGATGCCGGTCAGCTGGCTGATCTCGGAGACCGACATCTGCGAATACTGCGGTTTGAACGCCTGCAGCACCTCCAGCCCGCGGGCCAGCGAAGCCATAAAGTTGGGATCGCCTTTGTAGCGATCGTTGCTTAATTCTCCGATCTCCTGCAGCCGGCGCAGCTCTTCGGTACCCAATTCAGGAACTTCACTCATTTAGGCCTCCCATATAAACACACATCCAATTTATACGCTCAATACGAGCGGACAGAGTGCCGTGGCGCATGCGATGTCGATTTAGCTACCTACATCACAAAACGCAGCGCCAAAGCCATAACGTTTCGATAATCGCACAATGATCTGATATTCGCACTTGCTGCTGAATTTTTCATCCCCTAAGTTAATTTCAGACCCGTAAGTTTGGCGCTGACTCATTCACAGCGTACGAGGAGAGCAAATGATCGATAAAAGCGTGGCGTCCGCAGACGCCGCCGTCGCCGATATCCCGGACGGCGCAGCCATCATGGTCGGCGGTTTTGGCCCGGCCGGGCAGCCCTATGCGCTGCTGGACGCCCTGATCCGGCACCGGCCGCGCGAGTTGACGCTGATCAGCAACAACGCCGGCAACGGCGATACCGGCCTGGCGGCGCTGCTGCAGGCCGGCTGCGTACGCAAGGTGGTGTGTTCTTTCCCGCGCCAGACCGACTCCTGGGTATTCGACGAGCTGTACCGCCGCGGCGAACTGGAGCTGGAGCTGATTCCGCAGGGCAACCTGGCGGCGCGCATCCAGGCCGCCGGCGCCGGCCTCGGCGGTTTTTATACCCCGACCGGCTACGGCACCCAGCTGGCGGAAGGTAAGGAAACCCGCGAGATCGACGGCCGCCAGTATGTGTTCGAGCTGCCGCTGAAGGCCGACTTCGCGCTGATCAAGGCCGAAAAAGCCGACCGCTGGGGCAACCTGCTGTATGACAAGACCGGGCGCAATTTCGGGCCGATTATGGCGATGGCCGCCGGCTGCACCATCGTCGAAGTCAATCGCATGGTGCCGCTGGGCGAGCTGGATCCGGAAAACATCATCACGCCGGGCATTTTCGTGCAACGCCTGGTGACCTCACCCGAGCGCCCGGCGCAGCTGTCGGCTTAAGGAGCGCATCATGAGCAAACTGACCCATCAACAGCTAGCCGAGCGCATTGCGCGCGATATCCCTGAAGGCGCCTACGTCAATCTGGGTATCGGCATCCCGACCCAGATCGCCAACTACCTGCCGGCGGATAAAGAAATCTTTCTGCACAGCGAAAACGGCATCCTCGGCATGGGGCCGGCGCCGGCGCCGGGCGAAGAGGATCCGCAGCTGATCAACGCCGGCAAACAGCCGGTGACGCTGCTGAAAGGCGGCTGCTTTTTCCATCACGGCGACTCCTTCGCCATGATGCGCGGCGGCCACCTGGATATCTGCGTGCTCGGCGCCTATCAGGTTTCCGAACGCGGCGATCTGGCCAACTGGAGCACCGGCGCGCCGGGGGCGATCCCGGCGGTCGGCGGCGCGATGGATTTGGCGATCGGCGCGCGGCAGGCGTTTGTGATGACCGAACACCTGACCAAAAAAGGCGAATGCAAAATCGTCCGTCAATGCAGCTATCCGCTGACCGGCATCGGCTGCATCGACCGCATCTACAGCGATCTGGCGGTGATGGACGTCACCCCGCAGGGCCTGGTGGTGCGGGAAATTTTCGGCGGGCTGACCCCGCAGCAACTGCAGGATGTCACCCCGGTCGACCTGACCTTTGCCCTACAGCACGGAGAACAACCGCATGAATCCAGCCTATCTGTGTGACGCCGTCCGCACGCCCTTCGGCCGCCTCAACGGCAGCCTGGCCGGCATCCGCGCCGACGATTTGGCCGCCCTGCCGCTGAAGGCGCTGCTGGCGCGCCACCCGCAGCTCGACTGGCGCGCGGTGGACGACGTGCTGTTCGGCTGCGCCAACCAGGCCGGGGAGGACAATCGCAACGTGGCGCGCATGGCGCTGCTGCTGGCCGGCCTGCCGGTGCAGGTGCCCGGCTGCACCCTCAACCGCCTGTGCGGCTCCAGCCTGGATGCGGTGGCGGCCGCGGCGCGCGCCATCAAAACCGGCGAAAGCGAGCTGATGATCGCCGGCGGCGTAGAGAGCATGTCGCGCGCGCCGTTCGTGATGGGCAAGGCGGAAAGCGCCTTCAGCCGCGCGATGAAGATTGAAGACACCACCATGGGCTGGCGGTTTATCAACCCGCAGATGCAGGCGCTGTACGGCGTAGAGTCAATGCCGCAGACCGCCGAAAACGTGGCGTTGAAATTCGGCATCAGCCGAGCGGATCAGGACGCCTTCGCCCTGCGCAGCCAGCAGCGCACCGCCGCGGCCCGGGAGAGCGGTTTTTTCGCCAGCCAACTGATCGCGGTAAGCGTGCCGCAGAAGAAAGGCGACCCGCAGAGGTTCAGTCAGGATGAACATCCGCGCGCCACCACCTTGACGGCGCTGGAAAAGCTGAAACCGGTGGTCAACCCGCAGGGCAGCGTCACCGCCGGCAACGCCTCGGGGTTAAACGACGGCGCCTGCGCGCTGCTGCTGGCCGGTGAACGCGGCGTCGCCCGGCACGGCCTGCAGCCGATGGCGCGCATCGTCGCCAGCGCCGTTACCGGCATAGACCCCTCGATCATGGGCTTTGCGCCGGCGGAAGCGGTGCGCAAGGTCTTGGGCATCGCCGGCCTGACCCTCGACCAGATGGACGTGATCGAGCTGAACGAAGCCTTCGCCGCGCAGGCGCTGGCGGTAACCCGCGAACTGGGGCTGAACGACGACGCGCCGCAGGTTAACCCGAACGGCGGCGCCATCGCCCTCGGCCATCCGCTGGGCGCCTCCGGCGGCCGGCTGGTGATGAACGCCGCTTACCAACTGCAGAACACCCGCGGACGCTACGGGCTGTGCACCATGTGCATCGGCGTCGGCCAGGGCATCGCGCTGATTATCGAACGGGTATGAGGTCAATCATGGACATCGAATATCGCCTTGACGGCCCGGCCGACGCTCCGCTGCTGGTGCTGTCCAATTCGCTGGGCACCGCCTTCGAGATGTGGCGGCCGCAGCTGCCGGCGCTGAGCGAACGCTTTCGCGTGCTGCGCTACAACCCGCGCGGCCACGGCACCACCCCGCTGCCAACGGCGCCGCTGCGCCTCGACACCCTGGGCAACGACGTGATCGCCCTGCTCGACCATCTGGATGCGCCGGTCGCCCATTTTTGCGGCATCTCGATGGGCGGTCTGACCGGGCTGTGGCTCAACCGCTATCATCCGCAGCGGATCGGCCGGCTGGTGGTGGCCAATACCGCCGCGCGCATCGGCAGCGCCGAAGGCTGGCAGCAGCGCGCGCAACAGGTGCGTGAGCGCGGGCTGGCGCCGATCGCCGCCGCTTCCCCCGCGCGCTGGTTCAGCGAGGCATTCGTGCAGCGGCACCCCGAGCAGGTCGCGCCGCTGGTGGCCGCGCTGGCGGCCGGCAATCCGCAGGGATACGCCGCCTGCTGCGACGCGCTGGCGCAGGCCGATCTGCGCGCCGAAACGGCCGCGATGTCGCGGCCGATGCGGGTGATCGCCGGTGAATGGGATCCGGTCACCACGGTGGCGGACGCCGAGTTTCTGGTGGCCAACGCGCCGCACGCCGAACTGCAACGGCTACCGGCTTCACATATCTCCAATATCGCCTGTCCGGAGCTCTTCAACCGCAGCGTTGTCGGGTTCCTCACCGAAAAGGAATGACGCATGGAACTGTGCATTGAACGTATCGACAGCTGGCTGGTGGATATCCCGACCATCCGCCCGCACAAGCTGTCGATGGCCACCATGGGCTGCCAGACGCTGACGCTGGTGCGCCTGACCTGCGCCGACGGCCTGGTCGGCTGGGGCGAAGCCACCACCATCGGCGGATTGAGCTACGGCCCCGAAAGCCCGGAAGGCATCAAGTCGGCCATCGACTGCTACCTGGCGCCGCTGCTGAGCGGCAAAGGGTTTAACGGCCTGGCGCCGCTGGTGGCGACGATGAACGCCCACGTCAAAGGCAACAGCTTCGCCAAATCGGCGCTGGAGACCGCCTTTCTCGATGCGCAGGGCAAGCGCCTCGGCCTGCCGGTCAGCACCCTGCTCGGCGGCGCGCTGAGCGACAGCCTGCCGGTGCTGTGGACCCTGGCCAGCGGCGATACGCAAAAAGACATCGCCGAGGGGCAGACGCTGCTGGCGGAGGGGCGACACCGCGCCTTCAAGCTGAAGATCGGCGCCCGCCCGCTGGCGGAAGATCTGCGCCATACCGCGGCGATTAAACGGGCGCTGGGGCCGGATGTCAGCATCCGCGTCGACGTCAATCAGGCCTGGGACGCCGGCACCGCGGTGCGCGGCATGGCGGCACTGCAGGACATCGGCATCGATCTGGTCGAGCAACCGGTGGCGCTGTGGGATCGCGCCGCGCTGACTCGGCTCAGCCGGCGTTTTACCCTGCCGATCCTCGCCGACGAGGCGGTGGCCGACGCCCATGACGGCTATGCGCTGGCGGCGGGCGGGTTTACCGGCGCCTATGCGCTGAAGATAGCCAAGGCGGGGGGGCCGGCGCAGGCGCTGAAGCTGGCGCAGGTGGCGCAGGCCGCCGGCGTGGCGCTGTACGGCGGCACCATGCTGGAAGGCACGCTGGGCACCGTCGCCTCGCTGCACGCCTGGTCGACGCTGAAGCTGGACTGGGGCAGCGAGATGTTTGGCCCGCTGCTGCTCAAAGACGATGTGGTTACCGCGCCGCTGCGCTTCGCCGACGGTCAGGTCAGCCTGCCTTCCGGCCCGGGCCTGGGGATCGACATCGATGAAGACAAACTGCGCTTTTACCGGCGCAAATAACCCCCCGAGGAACAACGCCATGTTATTTAAAGTCGAAATGACGGTGAAACTGCCGCCCGACATGCCCAAAGAGACGGCGGACGCCATTAAACTGCGTGAAAAAGCCTATTCGCAGGAATTGCAGTCCCGCGGGAAATGGCGGCATATCTGGCGCGTGGCGGGCAGCTATGCCAACGTCAGCATTTTTGACGTCGACAGCAACGCCGAGCTGCACGATATATTATTCGCGCTGCCGCTTTACCCTTATATGGAAATTCGCGTCGACGCCTTATGTCGGCATCCGTCATCGATTCGCGACGATGACAAATAAAAAATAGGATAATAACCCCCAAGGTTAGCCGTTAATTCCTGCTCTCTTCCCTACATAATAAGCAATGAGGAATTCGCAATGTCTATTTCCTTCAATCAACATCCAGACGTGATTAAGCTGCTGGAAATCAGCAGCGGCTTTACCGACGAAGGCGGTGACCCGCGCTTCAAAAAAATCATGCATCAGCTGTTGGGCGATATTTGCCGGCTGATTGATCGGTATGACATCAGCGCCGAAGAGTTCTGGCAGGCGGTGAATTACCTGCATACGCTGGGCGGCCGACAGGAGGCGGCGCTGCTGGCCGCCGGGCTGGGGCTGGAGCACTATCTCGACCTGCGCGACGATGAGCTGGAACGGCAACGGGGGCTGGCGGGCGGTACGCCGCGCACCATCGAAGGCCCGCTGTACGTCGCCAACGCGCCGCTGAGCGAAGGCTTTGCCCGCATGGACGACGGCGCCGACGCCGGCGAAGTGATGTGGCTGCACGGCCAGGTCAGCGGCGCCGACGGGCGACCGCTGGCGGGTGCGGTGGTGGATATCTGGCACGCCAACACGCTGGGCAACTATTCCTTCTTCGACAAATCGCAAAGCGACTTCAACCTGCGCCGCCGGGTGAAGACCGACGCCGCCGGCCGCTACGCGGTGCGCAGCATCGTGCCTTCCGGCTACGGCTGCCCGCCGGACGGACCGACCCAGGCGTTGCTCAACCGGCTGGGCCGCCACGGCAATCGCCCGGCGCATATCCACTTCTTCGTCTCGGCGCCGGGCCACAAGCACTTGACCACCCAAATCAACCTCAACGGCGACCGCTATCTGTGGGACGACTTCGCCTTCGCCACCCGCGCCGAACTGATTGCCGACCCGGTAAAAGTGACAGATGCGGCCATTGCGGCCCGGCGCGATCTGCCCGGTGCGCATACCGAAGTCACTTTCGATTTCAGCCTGTACCCCGCCGCCGATAGCGAAGAGCAAAATAGAATTAAACGCGCCCGGGCGCTGCAGGACTAATTACCCGCAATGGAAGCACCAATAACGATATCAGCAACGGGTAATTAAATACGCATTACCCGCTCATTAACCCTGTATCTTTATACGAGGTCATTACCATGAACTCATTAGTGAACAATGCGTCCGCCGAATTAAAAAAGAAAATAAATAATGCTTTAATCATTGATAAAGAGAATGGCGTTTATCAATGTAATCGCGGTATTTTTACCGACGAAGCGCTGTTTGAACTGGAAATGAAAGCGATTTTCGAAGGTAACTGGGTTTATTTGGCCCATGAAAGCCAAATCGCCGCACCCGGCGATTATTATACCCTCACCCTCGGCCGCCAGCCGGTCATTATCACCCGCGATAAAGACATGGCGCTGCACGCCATGATCAACAGCTGTTCGCACCGCGGCGCGATGCTGGCCAGCCGCAAGTCCGGCAATAAAAGTACCTTTACCTGCCCGTTCCACGGCTGGACCTTCAACAACGCCGGCAACCTGCTGAAGGCCAAGGACGAAAAGACCGGCGCTTATCCGCCGTGCTTCAAACAGGCCGGTTCGCACGATCTCAAACCGCTGCCGCGCTTTGCATCCTACCGCGGTTTTCTGTTCGGCAGCCTGAGCGACGAGGTGCTGCCGCTGACGGACTATCTGGGCGAGACGCGGCATATCCTCGATCTGATCGTCGATCAGGCCGAGGACGGGCTGGAAGTGCTGCGCGGTTCATCCTCCTATACCTTCGACGGCAACTGGAAACTGCAGATAGAAAACGGTGCGGACGGTTATCACGTCAGCGTGGTGCACTGGAACTATGTCTCCACCATGGCGCACCGCGATGCAGCAACCGGCACCCAAACCATGGACGCCAACTGCTGGTCTTCAAAAAACGACGGCGGCGCCTACGGCTTCAAGAATGGCCACCTGCTGCTGTGGACCCGCGTGCTGAATCCGGAGTCCCGCCCTATTTACCGCCACTTCAGCCGCCTGAACGACGCCTTCGGCCCGCAGCGCGCCGATCTGATGGTTAACCAGACCCGCAACCTGTGCCTCTACCCTAACCTGTACATCATGGATCAGCTTTCCAGCCAGCTGCGCGTCGTTCGCCCCCTTTCCGTCAATAAAACCGAAGTGACGGTGTTCTGCTTTGCGCCGAAGGGCGAAAGCGCCGCCGAGCGCGCCTTGCGCATCCGCCAGTATGAGGATTTCTTCAACGTCAGCGGCATGGGTACGCCGGACGATCTGGAAGAGTTTCGCGCCTGCCAGCTGGGCTTCAACGCCGGCAATATGCCCTGGAGCGATCTCAGCCGCGGCGCCACCCGCTGGCTCGAAGGTCAGGCGGACGACAACGCCAGGGCGCTGGGGATCCTGCCTGAAATGACCGGCCCGCGCCCGGAAGACGAAGCCTTGTATCTCAGCCAGCATCATCACTGGCAAACCCTTCTGCTGCGCAAGCTGGCGCTTCAACAACCCAACGATGAGGTGGCGCAATGAGCACGCTCAACCTGCAACAGCAAGTGGAACAATTCCTGTATCGCGAAGCGCGCCTGCTGGATGACCGGCAATGGGATGAATGGCTCGCCTGCTATCACCCGCAGGTCGAATACTGGATGCCTGCCTGGGCCGACGACGACCGGCAGACCACGGATCCCCACAGCGAAATTTCGTTGATTTATTACGCCAACCGCGAAGGCCTGGAGGACCGCGTTTACCGCATCAAGACCGAACGCTCGGCCGCCAGCAGCATGCCGGAACCGCGCACCGTCCACCTGGTCAGCAACGTGGAAATCCTGTCGGCCGCGGAGGGCCAGGCCGAGGTGAACTATCACTGGGCCACCTTCTACCACCGCTACAACCATACGGATACCTACTTCGGCTCGACCCGCCTGCTGCTGGAACACGCCGGCGATACGCTGCGGATTAAGCGCAAGAAAATTCGTCTGGATAATGACTATATCCATCATGTTATTGATATTTATCATCTTTGAATCGTGAGGTGAGCATGTCTTTTACCGTTGCCCTTAATTTTGAAGACGGCGTCAGCCGCTTTATTCAGTGTAACCCGAATGAAAAGGTGCTCGACGCCGCCTATCGGCAGAGGATCAACCTGCCGATGGACTGCTCGGACGGCGTGTGCGGCACCTGCAAATGCCGCTGCGAACAGGGGGAGTATCGGCTGGGCGATGATTATCTGGACGAGGCGCTGTCCGAGCAGGAAGCGGCGCAGCGGCTGGTGTTGACCTGCCAGATGGTGCCCTCTTCGGACTGCGTCATCGAGGTGCCCATCGCCTCGACGCTGTGCAAAACCGGCAGCGAGGAATTTGCCGCCACCGTCACGTCGGCCACCGCGCTGTCGGACAGCGCCATCGAGTTCTGCCTGACGCTGGACGACGAACGCGGCATCGCTTTCCTGCCCGGCCAGTACGTCAATATCGCGGTGCCCGGCAGCGAAGCCAGCCGCGCCTATTCCTTCAGCTCGCTGCCCGGCGGCCGGCAAATCTCTTTTCTGCTGCGCAACGTGCCCGGCGGCATGATGAGCGGCTATCTGACCGATCGGGCCCGGCCCGGCGACGCGATCCGCCTGCGCGGCCCGCAGGGCAGCTTCTACCTGCGCACGCCGGTGCGGCCGATGCTGTTTCTGGCCGGCGGCACCGGGCTGGCGCCGTTCCTTTCCATGCTGGAGCAGCTGGCCGCCGACGCCAGCCCGCAGCCGGTGCATCTGATTTACGGCGTCACCCATGATCATGATCTGGTCAAGCTGGAACAGCTGGAAAGCTATCGCCGGCGCCTGCCGAATTTCAGCTACCTGACCTGCGTGGCCAGCGAGGCGTCGCAGTCGCCGCACAAGGGCTACGTCACGCAGCACCTCGACGAAAGCCTGCTCAACGACGGCGATCTGGACGTGTATCTGTGCGGGCCGCCGCCGATGGTGGAAGCGGTGCTCGGCGATTTCCAACGCCGCGCCTTTACCCCCGCCAGCTTCCACTATGAAAAGTTCGCCCCCAGCCAGGCCAGCTAAAGGAGCCCATCATGGATAAACCCCGTTTCGGCGGCAAGGTGATGGCGATCACCGGCGCCGCTCAGGGCATCGGCAAAGCCGTCGCCGAACGCGCGGCGCAGGAAGGCGCCAGATTGGCGCTGATCGACCGCGCGCCCTACCTCGCCGAGGTGGCGGCGGCGCTAACAGAACGCGGCGTTGAGGCCATCGCGCTGCAGGCCGACCTGGAAAACTGGGAGGCGACCCGCGACGCGCTCAACCGGGTGCAACGGCACTTCGGCCGGCTGGATATTTTGGTGAACAACGTCGGCGGCACCATCTGGGCCCGGCCATTCGCCGAGTACGACGCGCAGCAGATCGAAGCGGAAATTCGGCGCTCGCTGTTCCCGACGCTGTGGGGCTGCCGCGCGGCGCTACCGCATATGCTGGCGCAGGGGAACGGGGTGATCGTCAACGTCTCTTCCGTCGCCACCCGCGGCGTCAACCGCGTGCCCTATTCGGCGGCCAAGGGCGGCGTCAACGCCCTCACCCAATCGCTGGCGTTCGAGTACGCCGGCGCCGGCATCCGCATCAACGCCACCGCGCCGGGCGGCACCGAAGCGCCGCCGCGCCTGACGCCGCGCAACAGCCAGGCGCCAACGCCACAGGAGGAGGTCTGGTATCGACAGGTGGTCAGCCAAACCCTGGACAGCAGCCTGATGCACCGCTACGGCAGCGTCGGCGAACAGGCCGACGCCATCTTGTTCCTCGCCAGCGACCAGGCCAGCTACATTAACGGCACGGTGCTGCCGGTAGCGGGCGGCGATCTGGGGTGACCCCGCCGGGGCGGCATACCAAGCATCAAATATGAACGCCGGCTCAACGGCAAAGGTTCGATGGGCGATTATACTTACCTGACCGCTGTTCTTTTGGAGGGAAACGCCATGTCGCTCGCATTCAAACGCTCGCAACGGCTCTCCATCGGCACCGAAATAGAACTGCAGCTGGTCGACGGTGAGAGCCTGGATCTCGCGGACAAAGCCGATTTGGTGGTGGCGGATCTCGGCGATAAAAAGCGCATCAAACACGAGCTTACCAAGTCGATGGTCGAGCTGAACAGCTCGGTGCATCACGACATCGGCGAACTGCACGACGAACTGCGCGAACTGTGCTTCGCCATTCGTCGCAGCGCGCAGCGCGTCGGCTGCGACGTCTGCGGCGGCGGCCGCCACTTGAACAACGACTGGCGCAAACAAGCCATCACCGACGCTCAACGCTACCGCCTGCTGGCCAGCCGCTTCGGCTATTTGTCCAAGCTGGCCTGCGTGTTCGGCCAGCATATTCATATCGGCGTCAACGACGGCGACGAAGCGATGTACCTGTGCCACGCGCTAACGCCCTATTTCCCGCACCTGATCGCCCTCAGCGCTTCTTCACCGTTCTATCAGGGGGTCGACACGCTGTTCGCCAGCTCGCGCTTCAGCGCGCAAAATTCCTTCCCCAACTACGGTTGCCTGGAACAGATCTACAGCTGGGACGAGTTCAACCGCTACTATGAAAGGTTGAGCGCCGCCGGGGTCATCGACAGCATCAAGGACATTTACTGGGACGCCCGGCCAAAACCGGAGCTGGGCACGGTGGAAATCCGCATCTGCGATACGCCGCTGCATCTCTCGCACGCCGCGCTGCTGGTGGGCTATTGCCGCCTGCTGGCCGGTTTTTTGCTGAAGCACCGCAGGCCGATGGCGCCGGAATATTACGCCTTTACCAACTACAACAAAATCAACGCCTACCGTCGCGGTTTTGCCGCCGACTATGTCGAACCCGCCACCCTGCGCCGCCTCAGCCTGACCGCGCATATGCTGACCACGCTCGATGCGCTGCGCGCGGAGGCCCGCGCCCGGGAAGAGCTGAGCCTGCTGGATAATATTGAGCGCCATGTCCGGCTGGGGGTGAACGATTCGGACCGGATCCGCCACCTGTTTGACAACGGCCTGCAGCAGCGACAGGTGATTAAACGGCTGTGCGACGAACTGCTGCAAGCGGCGAGTTAAGTTTCAGCTATCGATTCCATACGCCAAAGCCACTGTTCATTATGTGCTCTTTCGTTACAATCGTGGCATTGAAAACCCCCGTTGCGAGGACACTATGTACAACTTCTCACGCTATCAGGCAAAAGAGCTGGCGCTGGCTTACATGAGCGGCAAAAAACACGATCTGTCGCCGCAGGAATTTCTGCAGCAGCTGAAAAACAGCGAAAGATCCTTCGACCAACTGCTGAAACACGGCACCGAGCTGCCGCGCGATGTGCTGGTGAAAAGTTTCTGATCCCCCGCCATTCTCCGCCGGTGGCGAGCCGCAGGGCGCGCGTATTCCCGGCCGGAGGCGCTTGGGCTAGCAGGCCCGCCGCACGTCCCAATAGGGCTCTTCGCCGCCAAACTGCGACAGCAAAAAATCGATAAACGCCAACACCTTGGCCGGGACATGTCTGCGCTCCGGGTACACCGCATAGATCGCATGCGCCGGCAGCCGATACGCCGGCAACAGTTCCACCAACCGCCCCTGCGCCAAATCCTCCCCGACGATGAAGGTCGGCATCTGACAGATGCCCAGCCCGGCGAGCAGCGCATCGCGCAGCGCTTCGCTATTGTTGACCTGATAATTGCCCCGCGGCTGGAAACGCACCGCCCCGTCCGGCCCCTGAAATTGCCATTCGCTGCCCGCGCGGAAATAACTGTAAAACAGGCAGTTATGCTCGCTTAACTGTGCAGGCGTCGCCGGCCGACCGCAGCGCTCCAGATAGGCGGGCGCCGCACACAGCACGCTGCGGCAGGGCGCCATGCGCCGGGCGACCAGGCTGGAATCGGCCAGACTGCCGATACGGATCGCCAGGTCATAACCGCCCTCGATCAGATCGACCAGCTTGTCATCCATCATCATATTGATTTCCACGTCCGGACAGGCCGCCAGAAACCGCGGGATCAGCGGGGCAACGTGCAGCCGGCCGAACACCATAGGCACGCTGAGCCGCAGCATGCCGCGCGGGCGTCCCTGCAGACGCGTCAGCGCATCTTCACCCTCCTGCGCCACCGCGCAGGCGCTGCGGGCGTAGGCGAAGTACTGCTCTCCCGCCTCGGTCAGGCTCAGGCTGCGGGTGGTGCGGTGCAGCAGCCGCGCGCCCAGTGCGCTCTCCAGCTGGGTGATGCGCTTGCTGACCGCCGATTTGGTGATGCCGAGGCGCACCCCGGCGGCGGAAAAACTGCCGCACTCCACCACCGCCACAAACACCGGGATCGCCGCGAAGTTATCGTTCATTTATCGTCAACTTTTACTCAACAATGAGTTTCCATTCTAATGGATTATGGCACCGATAAAAACAATATACCCTGTGCGCCATTCAACACACGGAGTATGAAACATGCGCGAACGTCTTTCCGATCCGCTGCTGGCGCTGAGCGCCGGCGCCCTGCTGGCCCTGATGATCGGCGTAAACAGCGTGCTGGCGAGCCATTACACCCCGCTGTTCGCTTCCTGGACCGCACACGGCATCGGCGCCCTTACCGCCTGGCTGCTGCTGTTGCTGCTGCGTCGCCGTTTCGGCGCTCAGCGGCCCTCTTCAACCGCTGCGCCGCCGCGTTGGGCCTACCTCGGCGGCATCCCCGGCGCGCTGACCGTGGTGCTGGCCGCCATCACCGTCAACAGCCCGCTGGCGCTTGCCGGCAGCCTGGCGCTGATGCTGACCGGGCAAGTGCTGTTCGGCATGTTGTCCGACAGCCGCGGCTGGTTCGGCGTCGCCAAACGTCGCCTGAACGCCAACGACGTGCTCGCTACGCTGCTGATCCTTTCCGGCTGCGCCATTCTGATCTTTCTGAGATAACCCTATGTCATTCCTGATCCTTCTCGCCCTGTTCAACGGCGTTTGCATCAGCATCAGCCGGGCGGTCAACGGCCGTCTGGCGCTGGATCGCGGCGCTTTCTCCGCCTCGCTGTGCAACCACATCGTCGGCTTTCTGTTCCTCAGCCTGCTGCTGGCGGCCAGCGGCGGCTTCAGCCTCGATCAAACCGGCCAGGCGCCCTGGGGCGCCTACCTGGGCGGCGCGATCGGCGCGCTGTTCGTGGCGCTGAACAGCTACGTGCTGCCCCGGCTTGGCGCCATGCGCGCCGCGCTGTTGATCATCAGCGGCCAGATGCTGGCCGGCGTGGCGATCGATAGCCTGAACGGCGGCCCCCCCGCCATGGCTCCCCTGTTCGGCGTCGCCCTGATCCTGCTCGGCGTCTATCTGGCCCGGATGAAGCGTTCCGTCGGCGCGCTGTTGTGGAAATCAGTCCGCCCGCACCGCTGATTTCGCGCTGCAGGGCGGATCTCGCCACAATTCGCATTTAGAGGCGAATTATTGACAAATTCGCCTTTATGTACGAAATTATCATTATCCTTTCCGGCAATACAGGCAAACGCATGCAGACGCATATCAGCGTAATCAGCGGCGATCTGGTCAATTCCCGCCGCCTCGATCCGCCAAATTACATCAACGGGCTACGCAGCCTGCTCGAACAGCTGCAACAGGCCAATCGGCTGCAGGGCTTTGAGATTTTTCGCGGCGATGCCTTTCAGGCGCAGGCCGGGCCAGAATCGGGCCTGCTGCTGGCGGTGTACATTCGCATTGCGCTGAAAGCGATGGACGCCGCCGACCGGGACGCGCGGATCGCCGTCGGGCTCGGCAGCCGGCAAACGGACGCCGCCGGCTACGGCAGCGCCTTCGTCAATTCCGGCGGCGCGCTGGACGCCATGGCGAAAAATTGCAGGCTGGCTCTGAAAACCGACAACGATCGGACAAACGCCATTGTCAGCGATCTGCTGCCGATGTTAGATCATGTCATCAGCCGTCTTTCGCAGACCGAGGCGCGCATCGTCCAGGCGCGCATGTTCGCCGGCAGCAGCGCGGAAGTGGCGGAGAAGCTGCAGAAAGCCGCCTCCACCATCTCCGCCGCGCTGAAGCGCGCGGCCTACGAGGAAATCATGCGGTTCATTCATGCGATTAACAGGATCACCTGACTATGGATCTCACCTATGCGCCCCTGCTGACCTGGCTGCTGATCGTGCATCTGCTGGCGGATTTCCCGCTGCAGCCTCTCAGTTGGGTGGCCGATAAAACCCGCTACCGCGCCCGTTCGCGTTTTCTGCTGCTGCACGCCCTGCTGCATGGGGTGCTGGCCGCCTGGGTCGTGGCCGGCTTCGGCCTGCTGCACGGCGGGCTTTCATCCGCCGACGTGCTGGTCAGCCTGCTGACGATCGCCGCCAGCCATTACCTGATTGACCTGCTGAAGGTCACGCTGATGACCCGTCTTAGCCAGGCCCGCAGCTTCCTGCTCGATCAAGGGCTGCATCTGGCGGTCATTGCCTGGCTGTGGCTGTACCTTACCCCGCATGCCGGCAGCCTGCTCGCCGCGCTGTGGCTGCAGTTGGGCAGCCTGCAAACCGGCCTGGTGCTGGTGGCCTACAGCCTGATTTACCTGCCGATGGGCATTTTGATTGGGCAATTGCTGGCGCGCTGGACGCCGCAAATGCCGCCTTCGGCCAAGGCCGATAACGATTCGCTGCTGCGGGCGGGCAAACAGATTGGCTATCTGGAAAGAACGCTGATCCTGACCTTCGTGCTGATTGGCCAGATACCGGCGATCGGTTTCCTGCTGGCCGCCAAGTCAATTTTCCGATTTGGCGATTTACGGCAGAGCGATGACAAAATGCGCACCGAGTATGTGCTGCTCGGCACGCTGTTTTCCTTTACGCTGACCATCATGCTCGGTCTGGCGGTCAAAAAGCTGTTATGACCGCCGGGCATGGCGCCCGGCGGTGACGACGATTACAACCACTCGCCGAAGCGGCGGATATAGAAACGCTTCATCATTTGCGCCACCACGCAGTAGCTGATCAGCGTACCGGCCAGCCACGGGAAGTATTCCCACGGCAGCGGCTGCAACCCCACCAGGGCGCCGAGCGGCGAGAATGGAATGTAGATGCCCAGCGCCATCACCAGCGCGGTGGTGAGCAGTACCGGCAACGCGGCGGTGCTTTGAATGAACGGGATCTTCTGGGTGCGCAGCATGTGTACCACCAGCGTTTGCGACAGCAAGCCCTCGATAAACCAGCCGGACTGGAACAGCGCCTGATGCTCCACGCTGTTGGCGGCGAAGACAAACCACATCAGCGCATAGGTGGTGATGTCGAAAATCGACGAGGTGGGGCCGATCCACAGCATAAAGCGGCCGATGTTCTTTGAATCCCACTTGCGCGGCTTGCGCAGGAACTCTTTGTCCATCTTGTCCCACGGCAGCGACAGCTGGGAGATATCGTACATCAGGTTTTGGATCAGCAGGTGGATCGCCAGCATCGGCAAGAACGGAATGAACGCGCTGGCCACCAGCACCGAGAACACGTTGCCGAAGTTGGAACTGGCGGTCATGTTCAGATACTTGATGATATTGCCGAAGGTTTCGCGCCCCTTGATCACCCCCTCTTCCAACACCATCAGGTTTTTTTCCAGCAGGATGATATCCGCCGACTCCTTGGCGATATCGGTGCCGGTATCCACCGAAATGCCGACGTCGGCGTCGCGCAGCGCCGGCGCATCGTTGATGCCGTCGCCGAGGAAGCCCACGGTGTGGCCATTGGCCTGCAGCATTTTCAGCACCCGCGATTTCTGCAGCGGCGTCAGCTTGGTGAAGACCGTACGCTGCTCCACCTCGCGCCCCAGCGTCTCATCGTCCATCCGCTCAATCTGCAGGCCGGAGAGCGGTTCGCCCGGCTCCAGCCCGACGTCACGGCAGATTTTGCAGGTGATGACCGGGTTGTCGCCGGTCAGCACCTTCACCGTGACGCCGTTTTCCTGCAGCGCGGCGATCGCCTGCTGAGCGCTCTCTTTCGGCGGATCGAGGAAGGTCAGCAGCCCCTGGATCACCATGTCGCGCTCGTCGGCCACGCTCAGCGGGGCCGTCTGCGGCTGCTCGCCCAGCTCGCGGGTGGCCAGCACCAGCACGCGGAAGCCGTCTTCGTTGTACTCGCGCGCCAACGCCTGCAGCGCAGCGCGACGCGCCTCATCCAGCGCCAGCGTCTGCTGCCCTTCGCGCACGTGGGTGGCGATGTCCAGCATCTCCTCCACCGCGCCTTTGCAGATCAGCTGGCGCTGCCCGCTCTCATCCGCCACCACGATAGACAAACGGCGGCGCACGAAGTCGAACGGCAGCTCATCCACCTTGCTGAAACGCCCCAGCGCCTCGATGCCCGGCTTGCCGCGGCCAAAACGGATCACCGCCTGATCCATCAGGTTTTTCATGCCGCTTTGATGGAAGCTGTTCAGCCAGGCCAGGTGCAGCACCTCGTTATCCTTGGCGCCGCTGACGTTGATATGATGCTCGAGAATGATGCGATCCTGCGTCAGGGTGCCGGTCTTATCCGTGCAGAGCACATCCATGGCGCCGAAGTTTTGGATGGCGTTCAGCCGCTTCACCACCACCTTGCGGCGCGACATGGCGATGGCGCCCTTCGCCAGGTTGGAGCTGACGATCATCGGCAGCATTTCCGGCGTCAGGCCCACCGCCACCGCCAGCGCGAACAGCGCCGCCTCGCTCCAGTCGCCCTTGGTGAAGCCGTTGATCAACAGCACCACCGGCACCATCACCAACATGAAGCGGATCAGCAGCCAGCTGACGCTGTTCACCCCGCGATCGAACGCGGTCTGCGCGCGGGAGCCGACGATCGATTTGGCCAGCGAACCGAAATAGGTGCGCCCGCCGGTGGCCACCACCACCGCCGTGGCGGTGCCGCTGGCGACGTTGGTGCCCATCAGACAGATGTTGGACAGCTCAAGCAGCGCGTTTTCGCTGGGGACTTCGGCCTCGCTCGACTTCGGGGCCACGCAGCCCATCGCATCGTATTTCTCGATGGGGATGGCCTCGCCGGTCAAAATCGCCTGGCTGATGAACAGATCGCGCGAGGCGATCAGGCGCACGTCGGCCGGCACCATGTCGCCGGCGGAGAGCTGAATGATGTCCCCCGGCACCAGTTCGCGGATCGGCACTTCCAGCGTCAGCGGATGCGCGCTGTAGCTGCTGCGCCGCAGCACCGTGGCGGTGGTGCGCACCATCGTTTTCAGCGCTTCCGCCGCCTTGTTGGTGCGATACTCCTGCCAAAAGCGCAGCAGCCCGCTGAGCGACACCATGATCAGGATGATGATGACGCCGGTAAGTTCAGTTTCTTCACCGCGCTGGGCCGGCAGCCAGTAGTCGGTAAAGAAACTGATCGCAGCCAACGCCATCAGCACGAAGATAAACGGGTTGTTAAACGCCTTGATAAGCTGGATCAGCGCAGGCGGCGCCTTGTCGTGGGCCACCTGATTGGCGCCGAACTGCTCCAACCGTTCATCGGCGTCGTCCTGGGTCAGGCCGTTGCGGTTGCATTTTAAATTTGCCAGCGTCTGGGCGATGTTATTTTTCGCCTCTTCCGCGATGGCGTAAGTCGCAGCCTGCTTGTCGCGGCGGCGTGCTTTTTCGTTAATCTGAGTCATAACGCTATTCTCTTTTTTATTCCGCGCACAGGGATAGCCCGCCCGATTAATGGGTGAATATGCGCGAAAGGGAATTTATTTAATTAGCGTGATTGAATTGCGAGAGCAGACAGCCACGCTGCAATAATCGCCCGCTGGGGTCGTCGTCCATAACGCCTCCTTAATACCTTATGTATTTAAAGTCAGTTAAGTTGATATAATTAATCAGACCGGCAATTCGGACGCAACGCGCCAACGTACGGCGCTCACGCTTTTTTCCAGGCTGACGCGGCAGACAATGCCTTCAATTTCTTTTTGCGCGGCCGGGGTCGCGGTTATTTCCGCGCAAACCTCCAGCTGACCTGGGCTGGAAATATCAGCGCTGCGCAATGATTGCAGCCGCAGCGCCACGCCGTTCAACGCCTGTAATATCAGGGTGCGCACCAATATTTCATCCTGTTCGCCGCAGGTCACCTGAATTCGGTAGCATAATTCCAGATCGGTCGCCTGCTGCTGCGGCTGCAGGTTAATGCGCTGCGCCGCCTCG
Source organism: Serratia ficaria (assembly GCF_900187015.1). Lineage (NCBI taxonomy): Bacteria > Pseudomonadati > Pseudomonadota > Gammaproteobacteria > Enterobacterales > Yersiniaceae > Serratia > Serratia ficaria. Next base: position 3,277,574 of record NZ_LT906479.1, read on the forward strand.
CGCAGCAGGATATTGGCGCACAGGATAACCAGCGTGGCGATAACCGCATCCCAGTGTTGCCCCAGGCCGCACAGCACGCCGATACCCGCAGAACACCACAGCGTGGCGGCGGTGTTGAGACCGCGAATATTCAGGCCTTCGCGCATGATCACCCCGGCGCCGAGAAAGCCGATGCCGGAGACAATCTGCGCGGCGACCCGCCCGGCGCTGGAAGGATCGGTGGACATTGAGCTAAGAATGAATACCGCCGCGCCGGTCGCCACCAGCGCATTGGTGCGCAGGCCGGCCATACGCTGGCGCCATTGGCGCTCGGCGCCAATAACCGCCCCCAGGCACATCGCCAGTAATAAATTTAAAACAAAAGGAGTCATAGCCATGACTTTCCCCTTAATTAACCGCAGGAGATAAAATCATGTGCTGTTTAGCACACGCGAAATCGCGCTGAAAATAAATCAGCGAATCAGCGTATCGGTGCCTGGAGGGAAAAGGCTGTGGCTGCAAAATACCATAATGACGTCCAACTCAATTCGCCTGAAGCCAACCGGCATCAGGTAACGCAGTTATATTCGGGTATGCGCAGCTCGGAATAATCAGAGAGGAGTGCCGCCCGCCGTGTTCGGCAAGCGACAAATCAAAAGAGGATTGGTCAGCTTGCCTTGTTTATTTCACTGCAACTACAACTGTCCAATTGGGTTTCTCCTTTGAAATTTTGGCTGAGTATAATGACGCGAGGTTATGATGTAAAGGTCAATTTATTAAACGTAAATTAAACCGGAAATAACCCTTATTTTCCGCCTCTGGCCATTATCGCGCGCCATTGCGCTTAGCAACTCCGGCGGCGGTGGACTACGCTAGGCACATGTCCCGCCGACTCACCAAGGAGCCGTTATGAATCCCCTCACCCATACCCTGCTTGACGCGATCTGGCAAAGCCTGGGGCACCGCGCCACTCCGGCCGATCAACTTACCGTCGGCGGCGACGGCGCGCTGACCTCGGCGTTTCCGGTCACCGAGCTGGCGACCGCCGCCTGGGCCGCCGCCGGGTTGGCCTGCGCCGAGCTGCTTAACCGGGACGGCGGCTCCGCGCCGCAGGTGTGGGTCGATCAACGGCTGGCCTCGCTGTGGTTCGGCTGGACCTTACGCCCGCTGGGCTGGACCCTGCCCGGCGCCTGGGATGCGCTGGCCGGCGACTACGCCACCGCCGACGGCTGGATACGGCTGCATACCAATGCGCCGCATCATCGCCAGGCGGTGGAACGGCTGCTGGGGCCGGTGCGGGATAAGGGAACGCTGGCCGAAAAGGTACTGAGCTGGAAGAAAACCGAGCTGGAGCAGGCGGTGATTGAAGCCGGCGGTTGCGCGGCGGAGATGCGCACGGCGGAAGAATGGCAAACGCATGTTCAGGGCAAAAGCGTGGCGCTCGAGCCGCTGATCCACGCCTCGCTGCAGCCCGAGGCGCCGCGCCCTGGCTGGCCGCTTCCCACGGCCCGGCCGCTGCAAGGCGTGCGGGTGCTGGACCTGACGCGCATTATCGCCGGCCCGGTCGCCACCCGCTTTCTCGCCGGGCTGGGCGCCGACGTGTTGCGCATCGATCCCTACGGCTGGGATGAGCCCGGCGTCGAACATGAAGTGATAGTGGGCAAGCGCTGCGCGCGACTCAGCCTGACCAATGCGCACGATCGCCATACCTTTGAGCAATTGCTGAAAAGCGCCGACGTTATCGTTCACGGCTATCGCGCCGGCGCACTGGAGAAGCTGGGTTATGGCCCCGAAGAAAGGCGGGCGCTGGCGCCGGGACTGATCGACGTCTGCCTCAACGCCTATGGCTGGAGCGGCCCATGGCGCGCGCGCCGCGGCTTCGACAGCCTGGTGCAGATGAGCTGCGGGTTGGCGGCGACCGGCATGCGCCGACAAGGCGCCAGCCTGCCGGTGCCGCTGCCGGTACAGGCGCTGGACCACGCCACCGGCTATCTGATGGCGGCGGCGGTGCTGCAGGGCATGAAACAGCGCCTGACCCGCGGCACCGGCTACTGCGCGCGCTTGTCGCTGGCACGCACCGCTCAGCTGCTGCTGGCGCATCCTTATCCGCAGCACCACCTGCAGCAGCCATTGGCGCCGGTAACCGCCGCCGATGAAAACCCGGCGTGCGAGTTGACGCACTGGGGCCCGGCACAACGTCTGAACGCCCCCTTGAGCCTGACCGGCACCGCATTGCAGTGGGCGCTGCCGGCCACCGCGTTAGGCAGCGCTCAGCCGGCATGGCTGCGGCGCTAAGCGCCCGGCAGCTGCTGCTGCAGCCAGCCCAGCAGTTCTGCGACCACCGGCGTCAGCCCGGCGGCCTGCGGCCAAACCAGATAAAAATCGTCCTCGCTCAGCCGCCGCGGGCCGGCCATCGCCGCCAGCCTCCCTTCGGCGATGGCGTCGCGCGTCAGCAGCGTTTTCACCAGCGCAACGCCGAACCCCTGCTCCGCCGCGCGGATCAATAGTCCGGCATCGTTGAACAGCGCTAACTGCCGGCCAGACTCCGGCTGCCGCTGCGCCTGAAACCAAGTGCGCCACGGCGTAACGTCGTGTTCCAGCAGCGGCGTAAGCGGCGAGCCTTGTTCGAACGCCGTCCGCCACCGCTGCGCCAGCGCCGGCGATGCCACCGGCATCGCTTCCCCGGAGGCGATGCGCTGCGCATGCAGCCCCGCCCAGCGCCCGTTGCCGATGCGGATCGCCGCGTCAAACCCCTTCAGCGACAGATCCTGCACCGCCAGCGAGGCGTCGATGTCCAGCGCAATGTCGGCGCAGGCGTCGCGAAAGGCCGGTAAACGCGGCAGCAGCCAGTAATGCGCAAAAGAGGGCAGCACGCTGATGCGCAGCGCGCGGCTTGCCGCAATGCGCCTGACGCGGCCGACGCCGCGCTGCAGCGCCAACAACGCCGGCTCCGCCACCGCCAGCAGTTCACGCCCGGCCGCATTCAAGCGCAGCCCGCGGCCACGGCGCTCAAACAGCGGGCAACCGATAGCCTGTTCGAGCTGCTGAATTTGCTGGCTGACCGCACCGTGGGTCAGATGCACCCGCTGGGCCGTCGCCCGCAGGTTTTCCAACTGCGCGGCAATCACGAAGGTAGGCAGAATATGCAAAGGAATGCGTTCATTGACCATCTGGTTAGCCATGCCATCCAAAAAGAACATTTTTCATCGATTTCGACGCCAAAGCAAATGGTCTATGTTGAACGCATTCCCCCTTTTTCTTATGGAGTCATGATGCACCCACGTTTGCAGCAAGATCTTGAGCAGTTTCCACAGATACTCGAACACACGCGTCAAATCGCGGCGGATTTCCTGGGCGGGCTGAAACGGCGGCCGGTGTGCCCGCCGCCGGAACAGCAACAGCTGCAGCCGGGCGACGATCGGCTGGTGGAGGACGGCGCGGGCGCGCTGGCCGCGCTGGCGGATTTCTGGCGGCGCTATGAGGCCGGCGTCTCCGCCAGCGCCGGCCCGCGTTATTTCGGTTTCGTCACCGGCGGCAGCACCCCGGCGGCGGTGGCGGCGGACTGGCTGGTTAGCATTATCGACCAAAACAGTCAACTTAGCCACGACACCATGGCGGCGGCGATCGAACTCGCCGCGGTTGAACAGCTCAAATCGCTGCTTGGCCTGCCTGAGACGTTCACCGGCAGCTTCGTCAGCGGCGCCACCATGGCCAACTTCGCCGGCCTGGCCATCGGCCGCCAATGGTTGGGCCGCCAGCGCGGCATCGATATCGCGCAGCAGGGGCTCGCCGCGCTGGGCGACATTCAGGTGCTGGCGGCGAACCCGCACGCCAGCAGCGTGAAGGCGCTCAGCATGCTGGGCATCGGCCGTGACGCGCTGATAACCATCGCCAGCCAGCCGGGCTGCGAGGCCATAGATACGCAGGCGCTGGAACGCCACCTGGCCGCGACCGAGGGCATGCCGACGCTGGTGCTGGCCAGCGCCGGCACGGTCAATACCGTGGTCTTTGACGACCTGCCGCGCCTGCTGGCGCTGCGCGAGCGCTACCCGTTCTGGCTGCACGTCGACGCGGCCTTCGGCGGCGTGGCGGCCTGCTCGCCGCACTACGCGCCGCTGTTGGCCGGCTGGCAGCAGGCGGATTCCATTACCGTTGACGCGCATAAATGGCTGAACGTGCCTTATGACAGCGCCATCCAGTTCACCCGCCACCTGGATTTGCAGATGCAGGTGTTTCAAAACCATTCTGCTTATCTGGAGGCGCCCAGCCTCAGGCCGGACAACTATCTGCATCTGACGCCGGAAAACTCACGGCGTTTTCGCGCCCTGCCGCTGTGGCTGGCGCTAAAAGCCTACGGCAGCAGCGGCATGCGCGATATCGTGGAACGCAACGTCAGGCTGGCGCGCCTGTTGGGGGCGGAACTGTCCGCCAGCGAAGGGTTCCGCCTGCTGGCGCCGGTCAACCTCAACGTGGTGTGCTTTGCCCTGAGCCAACCCACAGGCGATGCCGACGCGGCGCGCGATCGCTTCCTCGCCCGGCTGGATCGGCAAGCGGTAGTCCGCTGTACGCCAACCCGTTATAACGGTCAACCGGGCATTCGCGCGGCGCTGGTCAATTGGATGACGGAGGAAGAGGATATTCGACAGGCGCTGGCGTCAATGCGCGACTGCCTGCCGGAAGAGGAATGAAGGCGTGGGGCGGCACGGGTCAACCTGGCTGGAACGCCTGCAGCCGCTGTTTCTGCTGCCCGTCATCGCTGATGTTGTCCGCCGACAGCCAGGCGCTGAACGCCGCGCGCACCGCCGGCCACTGGCTGTCGATCATCGACAGCCAGTCGGTGTCGCGATTGCGGCCTTTGACGACGACCGCCTGGCGGAAGGTGCCTTCGAAGCTGAAACCAAACCGCTCGGCGGCCTGACGCGACGGCAGATTAAGGCTGTCGCATTTCCATTCGCAGCGGCGGTAGCCCAGATCGTCGAACAGATGTTGCAACATCAGGAAGATGGCTTCGCTGCCGACCGCCCGGCGTTTCATCAGCGGCGACCAGTTGATCGTCCCCAGCTCGATCGCGCCGTTGATCGGGTCAATGCGCAAAAAAGCGCAGCTGCCGATCGCTTTACCGCTGACCTGATCGATAACCGCCATGGTTTTCCTGTCGGCATTGCTGGCCTGAGCCTGAAGATAATCGCGAAATTCGCTCGGCGTTTCCGGCCGCTCGCAAAACAGATAGGTCCAGTCGCGGCCATCTTCCGCCAGTTGATAAGCCTGATAAAGCTCATCGGCCCGGCGGTCCGCCTGCAACGGTTCCAAACGGCAAAAACGCCCTTGCAGCACTTTATTGCCGGGTTCGCCCGCCGTCTGCCAGTGGTCTAACGCGTCGCCAATTGGCTGGCCGTATTGATTGTGCCTCATCCCTGCTCCTGAATTGTTATGCAGACTCTCAGCAAATTAAGGCCGGATGCTGACCGATACAAGTCCGACCTGCCGACATCTCCATACCCTCGCAGCAGGCAAAGATAGTTCAGAAAAACCAATTAATCACGTAATAATATTCTTCATACTGATTTCTAATGTAAAAAGATTCGTCATAAGCCATTGTTATGTTGCGCTATTTTTTAACGGTTCGCGCAATTTATGTTTCCGTAATGTAACAAATTGATTAGTTTTGTGATAAAAAAAGAAGGGATTATCATTACCAAATACAATTAGTTCAACTGCAACCAATTGATTATCAATACCAATTTTCTTATCTGCGCGATCAAACACGCATAAAGTGGTCGCAAAACAGGCGAAAAAAAGTTAAAAAAACAACACATGAATTTTTTTTAAGAATTTTCCTAACAATCTAAAATTTCATTTCGTGACATGATGAACAGAATCAACGCGGAAGATACCGACAGGTACAGGGCTCAAGCGCGCGTTGAGATTGTCTGGCGCTCATCCGAACGCCAGCGCATTACGCTGACTTAAGCTAAACTTATAGATTCACGTGGTTAATAAGTTTAGTATGAAAATATCGTTGAGCGGCGTCGCGTTTATTGATAGAACACTCGCTATAAGTGAAATATTGATCCATTTTTTGCCTTTAGGCTTCAGGCTTTTTCTCATATTACCGCGGTAAAACGGATTTAAGTGGGGGTGCGATATGCCAACAATTATCATGGATTCATGTAGCTATACCAGATTGGGTCTAACTGACTATCTTACGGCGCACGGCGTAAAAAAACGCCATATTAACGCCATCGACGATATTGACGGACTGCATGAAAAATGCAGCAAACTTAAGCCTAGTCTGGTATTTATTAACGAAGATTGCTTCATACATGAAGCGAATGCGACCGAGCGAATAAAGCGGGTGATCTCACTGCATCCGGATACGTTATTCTTCATCTTCATGGCCATCACCAACGTACATTTTGACGATTATTTATATGTTCGTAAGAATGTCATCATTTCGTCAAAATCCATCAAGCCAGAGACTATGAATCAACTACTTAGTCACTATCTTGAGAAAAAAGCGCCGCGAACGGAAAAGGGTTCCCTGGACCAAACGCCGGTGACGCTGAGCCAAACCGAGTCAAACATGCTGCGCATGTGGATGTCCGGCCAGGGCACTATCCAGATATCCGACCAGATGCAGATAAAAGCCAAGACCGTTTCTTCCCACAAGGGAAACATCAAGCGCAAAATAAAAACGCACAACAAGCAAATCATTTACCATGTTGTCCGTTTAACCGACAATCTGACCAGTGGAATATTCGTCAATAGTCGGTGACACCCCTTCAGGGCGCTCTGCCCGGGTCTTAAATATTTGTTCGCCAATCGTGGCGATATAAACTTTGGGCTAAGACAACAAAAAGACTCGCGACGATATTCTCCGGCGCCGCGGGTTTTCCGTCGTCTTTAATAAAAACTCCTACCCGGCAGGGACAATTACATTATGGAAAATTTCATAAGTAAACTAATGAGCCCGAATCATTTATCCCCGGCCGATCGGATTATTTTTCCGAGGTCTGACGCGGTTCAACAAAGGTGCCGTCACGGCTGTCGATCTCATTAAAGAACCAGACGCCGGCAGGATAATCCTCAAGAGAAACCAGATACATGATGCCTTCGTTGAACTCCTCGACCGCCAGGATCACGCCTTCGCGTCGCGGCCCGCCGTCCGTTTTCACCGTTACCCGATCGTTCACGTTCATGCTATTCCCCATCATTCGTCATTGAGGTCAGTGTATTACAAAATGAAGTGAGAAAAACACCGCGCGGTCGCAGTAAATTCGCGTGACCAGCCCGGCCCCTAACGCCCAGCGCCCAGCGGCCAGCGGAGTTTTTCACTTTCTTAACGCTTTGTCCGCAGAATCTTGCGCGGCCGACAGGTAGTCTGTATCCAGGCGCTTCCCCCCCAGAGAGGTGCCTGCAAATGAAGAAGTAACAAGGAACTTTTGCCCGCAGACTTGCGGGCTTTTTTTTGGCCGTGGTCAAACGACAGGCACAAAAAAACCCGCCTTGGCGGGTTTTTATTAATCAGCGGAAGCCGATTAGATAGCGGTAACGTTAGCCGCTGATGGACCTTTAGCACCGTTCTCGATAGAGAACTGTACGTTCTGGCCTTCTGCCAGGGTCTTGAAGCCTTGATCCTGGATTGCAGAGAAGTGTACGAACACGTCTTTGCTGCCGTCTGCCGGAGTGATGAAACCAAAACCTTTAGACTCGTTGAACCACTTCACTTGACCTTTGATCATGTTAGACATGTCTAATTTCCTTCAATAATAAATGTAAGCCACCATGGGCATGTTATAGCCGGTCATCAGTTACTTATGGAGGCACTAGAAAGGAAATTCGTCAGAGAAGAGCTATCTAGGATAACGCTTTAAATTTGAACTACTTTACTCAAAATGTCGTGCATAAATAGGTCTGTACCACAGGCCGGGAATCATTAACTCATGACCGGGCCCTAATAGCAACTCTTTTTGTCGCAACGCGCGGGAAAGGCGCGCCAAATGCACAGGATTTGAGCCGCGGCGGTTATTTTTACAGCGATATTTCAGTAAGTTGCCCAACGGCATCGGCCTAAATGCCCGAACGGCACAACGAAATCGCCAACGGTCTCGGCATCCAGGCCGGTACCGGTGGCAGTTCCGCTTTAAGAGTTATCCCTATATCTGCCGCTGTGGGGGATGCCTACAATAGCCGAAGTTCATCGCTCCTCCTGGTGATGAACGCTACAAGCTGTGTTGTAAATTTTATGCGCCTCCCTATAGGCGCTTTTTTTTTATTTTCGATATCAATAAATTACGCGGTTACGGAATGGTCTTATTGCTTCAGTACGTGATGGATGTCACAAATACGCCTCCTTGCCATTCTTGTTGGAGGTAAATCTGATGGCGACAGAATATCTGGCACTCCTGGCCGCTTTGGCCGGCATTGCAGGCTATGCGTTGTACAGGCATTTCAAGTCACAGAAGAAAAGCACCCTGGTGTATCCACACGACCGTTAAGCGCAACGTTCAGCCTGAAATGTGCGGCCGGTTTCAGGCCGCACATTTGCCGATTGTCATGTTTTCATCACAAAATTGTCACAATACGGCCATATGATGGTCCGCGATTATCCGTATTGGCTCAACACCAAGGATTTCGCTAATGACCACAATAAAAGCGGCAAACCACCAGGAAGCAGAAAAGCTGATCCGCTCCGGAACGGCAAAAAAAATCGAATTGGCTTATGACATCGACAGCGACGACTTTTTTCAGCTCGCTAGCCTGTGGTGTGATAAAGGCGCCAAAATTTCCAAAGGAAAAGAACACTTTATCGTCTCGCTAAAGGGTTTTCGCATCCCGCCCAACGACTGATACCCTGCCGCCCTCCGCGGCGGCGCCCCCTCCTCCGGTAAAACCGCTCTATCTTCTACATACCCCTCGCCCGCATTTCGCTAAGATAACCTCAGGCTTTATTGCAGGCGTGGGTCCGCGTGGACCTTTGATCACGCCTGCCCCTATCTGGAGAAAAGGCAATGTCAGCACATCCATCACTGCCCGGCAGCATGAAAGCGATTGAAATCAGCCAGCCGGGCGAACCCGAGGTATTGGTCGTCACCGAGCGCCCGCTGCCAACCCCGCAAGCGGGTGAAATACTGGTGAAGGTCGCCGCCGCCGGCGTAAACCGCCCAGACGTGTTGCAGCGTCGCGGAAACTATGCGCCGCCGCCGGGCGCCTCGGATATTCCCGGCCTGGAGATCGCCGGTGAAGTGGTCGCGCTCGGCGAAGGGGTGCAGCGCTATGCCCTCGGCGATAAGGTGTGCGCCCTGATTGCCGGCGGCGGTTACGCCGAGTACTGCAAAGTGCATGAAAGCAATGCGCTGCCGGTACCCGTCGGGTTCAGCATGGTCGAGGCCGCCGCCATTCCGGAAACCTTCTTTACCGTCTGGGTCAACGTCTTCCAGCGCGGCCATCTCAAGGCCGGCGAAACCGTGCTGATCCACGGCGGCACCTCCGGCATCGGCACCGTCGCCACCATGCTGGCGAAGGCCTTTTGCGCCCATGTGATCACCACCGTCGGCTCTGAAGACAAGCGCCAGGCCAGCCTGGCGTTGGGCGCCGATGTGGCGATTAACTACCGCAGCGAGGATTTCGTCGAACGCACCAAAAGCGCCACCGATGGCAAAGGCGCCGACGTGATTGTCGATCTGATCGCCGGCGACTACCTGGCCAAGAACTACCAGGCGGCGGCGATGGAAGGGCGTATCGTGCAGATTGGCACCCAGAACGGCGTGGTGAAGGAGCTTAACCTGATGCCGCTGCTGCTCAAGCGGCTGACCCATACCGGTTCAACCCTGCGTTCGCGCAGCGTCGAGGACAAGGGGCAAATCGCCGCCGAACTGCTGGAAAAAGTCTGGCCGCTGCTGGAGCGCGGGGTGTTAAAACCGCAAATTTTCAAAACATTCCGCCTGGAACAGGCCGCAGAGGCGCATGCCCTGATGGAGTCCAGCGAGCACATCGGCAAAATTATGTTGACGCACTGAGGAGGCTCCCCGCGGCGCCGGCCGCGGGGAACGTTTTAGCCTCCCGGCGTATGCACCTCTTCCGGGGTGGAATCGGTGGCACCGAGTTTTTCCTGCGCCAGCGCCTCGTCTTCTCGGTGTTTTTCCAGGCTTTCCTGTTGCTCACCCTGCCTGGGCGCATACACCAGCTCCACCATGATCGGGAAATGGTCGGAGCCGACGTCGGTCAAACGGCGCAGGCTGCCCAGCACGAAATCATCGCTGTGAAACACGTGATCCAGCGGCCAGCGCAGGAAAGGATAGCCGGCGTGGAAGGTGCTGAACATGCCGCGGCCGCGTCGCGGATCCAGCAGGCCGCTGACCTTGAGAAAAAGTCGGGTGGTGGTCGACCACGCCACATCGTTCAGATCGCCGGTCACGATCACCGGGTACTCGGATTTGGCCACGCTTTTCCCCACCATGACCAGCTCGGCGTCGCGATCTTCCGACTCATCGTTTTCGGTTGGGCTGGGCGGCATCGGATGCACACAATGCAGCCGCACCTGCGGCCCCTGCGGCAAATGAACCATCATATGCATCGACGGGATCGTCTCATCCACCAGATACTGGATTTCCGCGTCGCCGATCCGAAAGCGCGAGTAAACGTGCATGCCGTACAAATTATCCTGCGGACATTTCAGCGTGTAAGGATAGTCCTGCTCCAGCACCGCCAGTTGATCTTCCCACCAGCGATCGGTTTCCACCGCCACCAGCACATCCGGCCGTTCCGCCGCCACCAATGCCAACAGCTTGTCGGCGCGGCGGTTGGTCGTCAGCACGTTGGAGACCAGAATGCGGATGCGCGGCCGCTGGCGATAGCCGGTAAAATCCACCACCTGCGGTTTGGCCAGCCGGGTATAGGGGAAAATCCACACCGCCTGGTAAATCGCGCAGGCCAGATCCACCGCCATCATGCCCCAGTTCAACGGCGATGACAGCGGAACAAACAGCAGATTGAGCAGCAGCGTCAACAGCGCAAGCGCCAATATTTGCAGACGGGGAAAATCCCATACCCTGATCCACCAGGCCGGGTGCGTAGAAATCGGCGCCAACGTCATCAGAGCCAATAGCAACGTCAGTATGACGGTAATCCCTGTCACGGTTGTTTCCTTCTCGTTCGGTTCAGGCTGCCGGGGTGGCAGCCTCTCATGCCCTGCGGCAGCCAAAGCTTGCCACAAAAACCGCCCGCCTCGCCAGCCGAGGTTACGGAATAATCCGGCGGCGGCGGAATTCATCGAACAAGGCGAAGAACATCGCCTCGGTCTCGACGTACTGATGAAAACCAAAACGTCGCGCCTTGCTGCCGTCGGCGAACATATCGTAATCCCAGGAAAAGACGAAGTCGGCGAAGCGCCAGCCGGCCACGGCCTGATAATTCGGCTCGCTCAACCGATGCCGCTGCGCCAACGCCTGCCAAAGCCCGGCCTTGTCGGCCATCATCTGCTCCAGCGGCATCGGCAACGGCGGCGCGGTTTCCAGCTCGAAATAATCGGCGATTTTCGGCCACATTTCGCTCCAGCGGAACAGGTCGCCATTATTGATGTTGAACGCCTGATTGGCGGCGGCCGGGTCGGTGGCCGCCCACAGCGTTGCGCGCGCCAACAGGCCGGCGTCGGTCATTTCCAGCAGGCTGTGGTAAGCCCCCGGCCGGCCGGGAAAACGCAGCGGCAGCCCCAGCGCCTTACTGATTGAGGCATAAACCGCAATGCTCAGCGCCAGGTTCATCGGGTTGCCGAGCGAGAAACCGCCCACCACGCTGGGGCGGATCGCGCTCCAGCGCCACTCTTTCCCCCGCTGACGGCGTTCAAGGTAGTTTTGCTGTTCCACGTTGAACTCCGGCGGCATATGCCCGGCATCGCTCTCCCGCGCCGGCGTCTTGAACGGCCCCAAATGCGCGCCGTACACCTTGTAGCCCTGCATCAGGCTGATGTGCCGTAAACCGGGCGCCGCCGGCTCCAGCCCCTCCACCACGTTTTGCAGCATCAGCAGGTTAGGCGCCACCAGCCCGGCCCAATCCGCCGCGTCCTGATAGGCGGCGTAGAACAGGTGCGTGATCCCCGTCAGCGGCTGCAGCGCGGCGCGCGTCGCCGTGGCGTCCAGCAGATCGACCGCCAGATAACGCACCTGCGGCCGGTCCTCTCCCCCGCGGCGCGACAGGCCAACCACCGTCCATCCCTGCTGTTCCAGCTCGTCTATCAGCCGGCGGCCGATAACGCCGTTGGCGCCGACCACCAATGCCTGGTTGCGATTTTTCATGACTTTTCTCCCGCTCAGTGTCGATAGCGACAGTGTCATTGATTAGCAAGGCTTGCGGTAGAGGCGCCTTGCTACTAATACTTATAAGAAATATCTATATATGGAATGGCCATGGACAAGCTGAATGCGATGAGTACCTTCCTGCGGGTGGCTGAATTGGGCAGCCTGTCGGCCGCCGCCCGCGAACTGGGCCTGACGCAGCCGGCCGTCAGCCAGCAGATTGCCGCTCTGGAGCAGCAGCTGGGCGCCCAATTGCTGTATCGCAGCACCCGGGCGGTCACCCTGACCGACGCCGGCGGCCGCTATTATCGCCAGGTCAAATCCATTCTGGCGGCGGTGGCCGAGGCGGAAGAAACGCTGCAAGGGGGAACCCGGCAGCTGCAGGGCAATCTGCGCATCCATGCGCCCACCGGCTTCGGCCAGCGCCATCTGGCGCCGTTGGCCATCGCCTTTCAGCAGCGCAATCCCGAACTGAACATCGAGCTGCTGCTGGATGACCGGCGGGCCGACGTGATCGGCGAAGGCATCGACGTGGCGATCCGCTTTGGCGAGTTGAGCGCGCCCGGCACGGTGGCGCGTCGGCTGGGAGAGATGCGGCGCATACTGGTGGCGTCGCCGGCCTATCTGGCGCGTCATGGCGCGCCGGGAACGCTGGCTGAGCTGACGGCGCATGCGCACGTGCGCTACAGCGGCCTGAGCGACGGCGACACGCTGACGCTGATCGGCCCGCGGGGGACTGAAATGGTGACGCTGCGGCCGGTATTTCGCGCCAACAACGGCTTCTCGCTGCTGGCGGCCATCGAGGCGGGGCTGGGGATCGGCGGCGCGCAGTTGCCGCTGATCGGCGCGCAGTTGGCGGCCGGCACGCTGGTGCCGGTGCTGGAAGATTACCGTTACCCGCCAATGGTGCTGCACGCCGTCTACCCTGCGGCGCGTTTTATCCCCGGCAAGGTGCGGGCCTGGGTGGATTATCTGCTGGAAGCGCTGGAGGAGATCGAAGGGATTAAGGTGATGAATGCCCCCGGCAAGTCACCGGGGGCATGACGTTATTTGAACAGCTTGCCGACCATGTCGCCCAGTTCGTTGCTGTTCTGCTGCACTTCGCCGTTCGGCGAGGCGGCGTCAGCGACCGTTGGCAAGAACTGCGCAATGGTGCTGGACGCCTGGGCCGGATCGATCCCCAGTTTTTCGGCCAGCTGATTGATGGCGTCGCTGCCCAGCGCCTGCTGCACGTGATCGCCGGAAATTTGCTGGTTTTCGCCGTTGCCGAGCCACGAACCGACCACATCGCCGAATTGCCCCTGGCGGAACTTGTCCAGAATCGCCTGCAGGCCACCCTGTTGTTCGACCCATTGCATGATGGCGACATAGTCGATGCCCTTGCCGTTGGCGCCGCCGCCCAGAATGTTGCCCAATACGCTATCAAACAGACCCATGGTAATCCCCTTTCAGGCCGCGCGACACTGCCGCGCGGCCAGGTTAAATTCACGAAAAAGGGCCGCCGCGGCGACCCTGTCGATCAATGACGGCTTAGCCTTTGATCTTTCTGTAGACAAAAAGCACCACCAGGGCACCGATCACAGCCACAACGAAGCTGCCCAGGTTGAAGCCGTCGACGCGTCCCATTCCGAAGAAGGTACTGATATAGCCGCCGACAACCGCACCGATAACGCCCAGGATAACGGTGACGATAAAACCGCCGCCGTCTTTGCCCGGCATGATCCACTTAGCCAGAATACCGGCGATTAAACCAAAAATGATCCAGGAAATGATGCCCATTTTTTACTCTCCCTATGACTTTTTGCCTAAAAGAAATCCTATCACCAGGCCTGCGACGGCACCGGCGCCAACCCCTGCCCAAGGGTTATCCTTAATGTAGGCACATGAATGCCCTGCCGCCTGTTTCAACCCGGCCCGCACTTCGCACGCGGCGGTTTTGGCGCAGTCACTCAGTTGCCCCACACCCTCTGTAACGTCATTTTTTACCGACATTTCAAATCCTTCCGTTAACATAGCCTGAAAAGTTCACAGCGAGTTCCGCGTCTGGCCCAGCCTGAGCGATACTTTCACACTAATGTTTCCCTGGGCTAGCCGTTGCCGGCCGCTCACTACAGGGTGATCTGCGGTAAACGCGCATCTTCACACTATGACTATAGTAAAAAATCAGCGGTTTACCCATTTCCGTCCGTCTGAATTTGGTCGAAAGAAAAATAACCTCGTTCATTCAGCCGCCGGAAGATTTTTATAAGGTTACACAGCGATTGTCACTTTTACGAGCGGCTTAATTGTGTGGTGATCTTTCAGCACCGCCAGCCGATTGATATCACACCGAAAAATACCGGTGCATTGGGTAAAAATCCCATCAAAACCGTAGGTTAGCTTTCGCAAAAAGGCGCAATCAGTTGGCCGAACCAGTCGGCGAAAACGCTGAAACGCGCCGAGCGCTGGCGGCGGTGCGGGTAAAGCAGAGCGATGCCCATCGCCGGCGGCCTGAAATCGGGCAGCACCTCGATCAGCTCGCCGCCGTCCAGGTGGTGCTGAATGTCGAAACGCGGGATCTGGATCATCCCCAACCCCGCCAGGCAGCAGCCGATATAGTTCTCCGCATTATTGACCGTCACCCGGCTGCGCAGCATTTTTTCCATGCGCTGCGCGCCCTGCATCCATTGCCAGCTGTCGGCCTCCAGCAGGTTGGGCTGCGCATAGCCAATGCCCCAGTGATCCGTCAGTTGCTCGGGATGCCGTGGCGTGCCGTGGCGGCGCAGATAGTCCGGGCTGGCGCAGTTGATCATGCCGAGCCTGCCCAGCGGCTGGCTGACCAGGCTGCTGTCGCTGAGGCTGCCGACCCGCACCACGCAGTCCACGCCCTCCTGAATCAGATCGATGGAACGATCGCCGGCGCTGAGAAACAGCTGAATGTCAGGGTAGCGTTGCAGAAAGTCAGGCAGCGCCGGCACAATCATGCGCCGGGCGATGCGGCTGGGCACGTCCACGGTCAGCCGGCCGCCGATCGGCCCGTCCCGCGGTGAAAACAGCTCATCCAGCGCGTTGACCTCCTGCAGCAGGCTGCGGGCCTTGTCCAGCAGCCGTTCGCCGTCGCTGGTCAATTGAACCCGCCGCGTGGTGCGATGAAACAGCCGGGCGCCCATCTCGTTTTCCAGCTGCAGGATCGCCGCCGAGACGGTGGTTTTCGGCATCAACAGAATTTGTGAAGCGCGAATGAAACTGCCGACCTCGGCAACCTGGATAAAAACCCGCAATCTCCCTATTTTATCCACCGGCAGTCCATCCTGAATAAGAGGCTGCGGCACCAGCCGCAGCGGCGTTGAAGTTAACGGGTAGTATAGCCGCCGTTGGCGAACAGCGTCTGGCCGGTGATCCACCAGCCGTCGGTGACCAGGAATTTGACGATCGGCGCAATATCCTCGATGTCGGTCAGGCCGGTTTTCGAGAACTTGCTCAGCGCGGCGGCGCTGCTGTGGTAGTCCACCGCCTCCTTGCTTTCCTGGCCGTAGAAGAACGGCGTGTCCATCGGGCCCGGGCCGATGGCGTTCACGCTGATGCCGCGCTCGCCGAACTCCTTCGACGCCGCGCGGGTGAAATGCTCCACCGGCGCCTTGCTGCCCGGGTAAACCGCGTAAAACGGCGTATAGGCCGCCAGCAGCGAGCTGACGATGGTCACGATGCGCCCGTTGTCCGCCAGGTGCTTGCCCGCCTGCTGGATAAAGAAGAACGCCGCTTTGGCGTTGACGTCGAAGCTGGTGTCGTAATCCGCCTCCGTCACCTCGGCGATCGGTTTTTTAATCACCAGGCCGGCGGTATTGATGGCGATATCCACCTTGCCGAAGGCCTTGACCGCCTCGTCGAACAGCCGCGCCACGTTGGCCGGCCTGGTCAGATCGCCCTGCACCGCAATCGCCTGCGCGCCCGCCGCTTTCACCGCCGCCAGCGTTTCCTCGGCCGCCGCGCGGGTGGCGTCGCTGTTGTAGTGCACTACCACCGCCGCCGCGCCGCCGGCAGCCAGATCGCGCGCCACCAGGCCGCCCAGATTTTTTGCGCCGCCGGCGATCAACACCACTTTTCCCTGCAAAGATTGATTACTCATAGCAATGACTCCGTTAGTGGAAGGTGCGATGAGTATAGGAAAGGTTATCGCGCGGATAATCTGCTCAAAATGGGATGGACTATCCCGATTTTTCGGTTAATACGGCGTCCCGCCGTTCTGTGATCGCCCGACGGGCATTCCGCCTCTTTGGGGCTACACTAATAAGTCACCGGCGGCAATCATCGCTGTCCGTGACTATCTTCCCCGCCCGCGGGCCGATACGCCGTCTGACGGGCCACAACCGAGGTCAATGTCATGCTGGTACAACCCTATTTATTTTTCAGCGGCAATTGTGAGCAGGCGATTAATTTCTATGCACAGCAGTTGGGCGCCAAAATTGAAATGGTCATGCGCTATAAGGATTTGCCGGAGGAAGCCAAACAGGAAGGGCAGCCGGACGCCAACCCCGAATCGATCATGCATGCCCGCCTGCTGATTGGCGACGGCGTGCTGATGGCGTCCGACGGCTGCCCGCAGGATGAGGGCGAGAGCGCGTCGCACAAGGGATTCTCCCTGTCGCTCAATCCCGCCGACGCCGAACAGGGCCGAGCGCTGTTTGAAAAGCTGGCGCAGGGTGGCCAGGTCACCATGCCCTATCAACCCACCTTCTGGGCCAAAGGATTCGGCATGCTGACCGACAAGTTCGGCGTCAACTGGATGATCAACGTCGAATAACGATGAAATGCGGCGCCGCTAGCGATAGCGGTGCCAGTCGTAGGCCGCTTTGGCGAACAACGCGAACAGCAGCGCCAATATCCCCAGCGCCAGGCGCCAATACGGCGATTTGCGCCGCCGCCAGGCAAAGAACATCATCAGCGCCAGCGCCCCCAGGGTGAACGGGTAATACACCGCCAGCGTCAATAAACCGATAATAATGTAGTCCGACATTTAATCGCTCGCCTCAACGTCCATCACATTCGCCCGCAATTTTTGGCGCGTATTATACCACCCGCCGCCAACATCTACCTCTTTGAGGGGTAGTGATCGGCAGGATTAACGAATAAGATGTAAGATTGTTCTTAACTCGATTTGTCGTATTGATTGTATAACAAGGGTGACATGACTCAGCAGCAACCCACGCAGGAAGCAAAACAGGCGCGCACCGCTAAAAGCTCCCCGCTATTATTTCAGGCCGGCGTATTTATCCTCATCGTGGCCGTCACTCTGATCTTGTTTAACAGCTGGCAAATCTGGAACGCCCACCAACGCGATCTTCGCAGCGCCGAACACGAATCCGCCAACCTGGCCCGTTCACTGGCGCAACACGCCGACGACACCTTCATGCAGGTCGACGGCAACCTGCTCGATCTGACCGAACGCATCCAAACCGACGGCCTCGGCCAGCCGCAGCTGCTGCGGCTGCAGCGGGTGATGCAGGCTCAGGTCGGCAATCTGCCGCAGCTGCACGGCATGTTCATTTACGACTCGCACGGCCGCTGGCTGGCCACCTCGTCGGGCAAGTTCGTCGCCAACGCCAACAACGCCGATCGCGAATACTTCAAATACCATCAAGATGCCGATGGCAAAGGGCTGTATATCGGCAAGGTGATCCGCAGCCGCTCCACCGGCGATTTGATCATTCCGATTTCACGCCGCTTCAACTACCCGGACGGCAGCTTCGCCGGCGTCGTGCTGGCGACGCTGTACGTCGACTACTTCCGCCAGTTTTACGACAGCTTTGCGCTCAACACCGACGCCTCGCTGAGCCTGCTGCTGGCGGACGGCACCATCCTTTACCGCCGGCCTTACGTCGCGGCCTCGATCGGCAAGAATATCTCCCAGGGGGTGCTGTTCCGCGAGATCCTGCCGCACTCGGAGTTCGGCAACGCCACCATCACTTCGCTGTATGACAAAGTCGAGCGCATTTACGGTTACTCGCGGGTGAACCGTTATCCGCTGGTGATCGCCGCCGGCATGTCAAAACGCGACGCCTTGGCCGACTGGCGCGACGACGCCAGCCTGTTCGCCGTCGGCGGGCTCTCGCTGCTGGTGATTTTGTTGGCGCTGGGGCTGGTGCTGCTGCGGCAAATCAAGCACAGCGTGCAAACCGAAGCCGAGCTGGTTCGCACCCGCGATCAGCTGACCACCATCAATCAGATGCTCGAAGAGCTGGCGCTGCTGGACGGCCTGACCGGCCTGGCCAACCGCCGCCAGTTCGATATCGCGCTGAAAAACGAGCTGACGCGCGCTTCGCGCAACTACCGCAGCGTGGCGCTGCTGATGCTGGATATCGATTATTTCAAACAGTACAACGATATCTATGGCCACGTGGCCGGCGACCAGTGCCTGCAGCAGATTGGCCAGACGCTGAAGGGCCTGGCGCGCCGCAGCAACGACATCATGGCGCGCTATGGCGGCGAAGAACTGGGCATTATTCTGCCGGACACCGACGCCCAGGGCGCGCTGATTTTCGCCGAGCGCGTCATCAACGCGGTGCGCGAGCTGAAGATCCCGCATCAGGGCAACCCGCACGGCATCGTCACCATCAGCATCGGCATCTGCGCCAAGGTGCCGCACATGTATAACGATACGCCGATCGGCTTTATCAACGAGGCCGACAACGCGCTTTACCTGGCGAAAAAAGAGGGGAAAAACCGTATTGCCTGCGAAAACTGCACCCTTCCGCCGGCCGGAGAAACGCCCTGAAATAGCGGCGCGTTGCGGCGTTGCCGGGATGGCGCGCACCATCCCGGCCGATGCCCTCCGTCAGGCGTCAAAATCGCCCCGCTGCCGCGCCACCAGCGTCAGGATGCTGTACAGCGCCACCGCCTGCTGCTGCTGATTCAACACCTGCACATCCCACACCACCACGCCGTGCGGGCGATCCTCGGCGGTTTTCTGCGGCTTGCGAATTTTCTTTTTGCAGGTCAGCCGCACCTGAATGGTATCGCCGATTTTCACCGGTTCGATAAAGCGCAGGTTTTCCATGCCGTAGTTGGCGATCACCGGCCCCACGCCGGGATCGACAAACAAACCGGCGGCGGCGGACACCACAAAATAGCCGTGCGCCACCCGCTCGCCGAACAGCGACTCCGCTGCGCCGAGCTTGTCCATGTGGGCGTAAAAATGGTCGCCGCTCAGGCAGGCGAAGTTGACGATATCCGCCTCGGTGACGGTGCGGCGCGCGGTCAGCAGGCTGTCGCCCAGCGCCAGCTGTTCAAAATATTTACGGAACGGATGCACCGGATGTTCGTTGACCGGTGCGCCGCGCACCCATTCGCCGCCGATCGCCGCCAGCATCGCCGGGCTGCCCTGGATCGCCGTGCGCTGCATGTAGTGCTTCACCGCGCGCAGCCCGCCCAGCTCCTCACCGCCGCCCGCGCGCCCCGGCCCGCCGTGCACCAGCATCGGCAGCGGCGAACCGTGGCCGGTAGACTCCGCCGCCGCCTGCTGGTCGAGGATCAGCATGCGGCCGTGCGCGCAGGCGGCCGCACGAATAAAGCGCGTGGCCAGCGCCGGATCGGCGGTCACCAAAGAACCCGCCAGGCTGCCCTGTCCCAGCAGCGCCAGTGCGATCGCCTGTTCGCTATCGGCGTAAGGCATCAGGGTCGCCACCGGGCCAAAGGCTTCGGTGCCATGCACCGCCTGATGGCTAAAGGGATCGGCGCAGTACAGCAAGGTCGGCGGGTAGAAAGCGCCGTTTTGCGCCCCTTCGCCTGCCACCTTCAGCTTAGCCAGCGCCCCGCCGCACAGCGGTTCACAGCCGTTGCGCAGCAGGAAATCGACCTTCTGCTGCACGTCGTCGCGCTGCTCATGGCTCACCAGCGCCCCCATGCGCACCTGTTCCAGCTGGGGGTCGCCTACCGTTACGCCGGCCAGGCGCTGCAACAGCGCCTGGCGCACCGCCGCCACCTGCGCCGCCGGCACGATGATGCGCCGAATGGCGGTGCACTTCTGCCCGGCCTTGGCGGTCATTTCGCGGCACACCTCTTTGATGAACAGCGCGAATTCCGGCATGTCCGGCGTCACGTCCTCGGCCAGCACGCAGCAGTTGAGCGAGTCGGCCTCCATGGTGAAGGCGATCGATTTCTCCAGCAGCCGCGGATGCGCCCGCAGCCGCTGGCCGGTTTGCGCCGAGCCGGTAAAGGTCACCGCATCCTGATAATCCAAACGGTCGAACATATCGCCGATGCCGCCGCACACCAGCTGCAGCGCCCCCTCCGGCACCAGCCCGCTGTCGACGATCAGCCTGACCATCGCCTGGGTCAGCTGCGCGGTGGCGGTGGCCGGCTTGACGATCGCCGGCATGCCTGCCAGCCAGGTCGGCGCCAGCTTTTCCAGCATGCCCCAGCAGGGGAAGTTGAAGGCGTTGATGTGCAGCGCCACCCCCGGCCGGGACGTCAGTACGTGACGCGCGGCGAACTGCGACTGCTTCGACAACGGGATCGTTTCGTCTTCCGGCCACAGCGTGTCGTCCGGCAATTCGCGGCCGGCCAGCCCGGCATAGGCGAACAGCGTGGCGATGCCGCCTTCGATATCCACCCAGCCGTCGCTGCGCGTGGCGCCGGTCTGATAAGAAATCCGGTACAGCGCCTCTTTATGCGCCAGCAGGTGTTTCGCCACCGCCTTCATCATTTGCGCGCGCTGCTGAAAGGTCATCTGCGCCAGCGCACGGCCGCCGAAGCGGCGCGCATACTCCAGGCTGGCGGCCAGCGGCAGCCCGTCGGAGCATACCTGGTACAGCGTTTCACCGCTGACGGCGTGTCGGATCTCGCGGGCTTTCCCCTGGCCATACACCCAGCCGCCAGAAAGATAACTGTGTAACTGCTGCATCGACTCCTCCGGAATTCAAAAATTAACACCATACAGCTTAATTACGTATCACATATTTTCCAGTCGACGCCAGGGTTAAAATTAACAAAAAACGAACAACCGGTTAATTTTCGCTCTCCTGAACGGTTATTTTCGGCAAAAAAAACATTTAAATACCCATTAATAACAACAATTTGACATATCATCCTGTGAGTAGCATCGCAAAACCACATTAATCTCGTTTGATCTTTTTGTTATCAGTTTGTAGCCTTAGGGTTGGATTATATGATTCACATTTTTATGGTTTATGTGAAAAATACGAATCATCAAGAGGCAAGCATGACAACTGACGCGCAACATCAGCAGCATTTCGACGACAAAATCGCGGCGGACACCGCCATCGAAGCCAAGGATTGGATGCCGGACGCCTATCGCCAGAACCTGATCCGCCAGATCGGCCAGCACGCCCATTCCGAAGTGGTCGGCATGTTGCCGGAGGCCAATTGGCTGACGCGCGCCCCGACCCTGCGCCGCAAGGCGGTGCTGTTGGCCAAGGTGCAGGACGAAGCCGGCCATGGCCTGTACCTGTACAGCGCCGCCGAAACCCTCGGCTGCTCGCGGCAGGACATCTACCAGAAGATGCTCGACGGCAAGATGAAGTACTCCTCGATCTTCAATTACCCGACGCTCAACTGGGCGGATATCGGGGTGATCGGCTGGCTGGTCGACGGCGCGGCCATCGTCAATCAGGTGGCGCTGTGCCGCGCTTCCTACGGCCCCTATGCGCGGGCGATGGTGAAAATTTGCAAAGAGGAAAGCTTCCACCAGCGCCAGGGCTACGAGGCGGTGATGGCGATGGCCAACGGCAGCGATGAGCAAAAGGCCATGCTGCAGGACGCCATCAACCGCTTCTGGTGGCCGGTGCTGATGATGTTCGGCCCCAGCGATAACGACTCGCCGCACAGCGCCCAGAGCATGGCCTGGAAGATCAAACGCCACAGCAACGACGAGCTGCGGCAGAAATTCGTCGACAACACCGTGCCGCAGCTGGAAGCGCTGGGCATGAGCGCACCGGACGCCAGCCTGGCCTGGGACGCGGCCAGCGGCCATTACCGCTTCGGCGAAATTGACTGGCGTGAGCTGCACGAGGTGATCAAGGGCCGCGGGCCATGCAATCACGAGCGCCTGCAGGCCAAGCGCCGCGCCTGGGAAGACGGCGCCTGGGTGCGCGACGGCGCGCTGGCTCACGCGTCGAAACGCGCCTCAACCGCCGCATAGCATAGATAAGGAACCGATGATGACTCACGCTGAATGGCCGCTGTACGAAGTGTTTATTCGCAGCAAACAAGGGCTGGCGCATCGCCACGTCGGCAGCCTGCATGCCGCCGATGACCAAATGGCGCTGGAAAACGCCCGCGACGCCTATACGCGCCGCAACGAGGGTTGCTCGATCTGGGTGGTGCGATCCTGCCATCTGATCGCCTCGCAGCCGGAAGATCGCGAAGCTTTCTTCGATCCGTCCGACGACAAGATCTACCGTCATCCGACGTTTTACACCATCCCCGACGGCATCAAGAACATGTAGAGGCGGCCATGACCCTTAACGATCCGCGAATCAGCTATTTACTGCGCCAGGGGGATACGCCCCTGATCCTGGCGCAGCGCCTGTGCGCCTGGTGCGGGCATGCGCCCGAGCTGGAAATCGACCTGGCGCTGGCCAACGTCGGCCTCGATCTGCTCGGCCAGGCGCGCAACTTTCTCGGCTACGCCGCCGAGCTGGCCGGCGCGGACTACAGCGAAGACCGTCTCGCCTTCGAGCGCGACGAGCGCCAGTTTCATAACCTGCTGCTGGCGGAGCAGCCGAACGGCGGCTTCAACGACACGCTGGTGCGTCAGTTTCTGCTCGATGCCTACCACGTGCAGCTGCACCGGGCATTAAGCCGCAGCCGCGACCCGCAAATTGCCGCCATCGCCGCCAAATCGCTGAAGGAGGCGGATTACCACCTGCGCTTCAGCCGCGGCTGGATGATTCGCCTGGGCGACGGCAGCGATCTCAGCCGCCAGAAGATCCAACAGGCGTTGGATAACCTGTGGCGTTTCACCGCCGAACTGTTCCACGCCGACGACCTCGAGCTGGAGCTGGCGGAACAGGGCATCGCCGTGGACCCGCGCCTGCTGCAGGCGCCGTGGCAGGCGGCGGTGGACGACACCCTGCGCCTGGCTACCCTTTCGCTGCCGGAGGAACGGGCATTCCGCCGCGGCGGCAAACAGGGGCGGCACAGCGAACATCTCGGCCCGCTGCTGGCGGAAATGCAGTTTCTGCAGCGCGCCTACCCGCGCAGCAGCTGGTAAAAGGAGACGCCATGAACGTTACCCGGCTGCAGCCCGCGGAAATCCCGCAAATCTGGCACTGCCTGCAGCAAATCAGCGATCCGGAGCTGCCGGTGCTGTCGATTACCGATCTGGGCATGGTGCGCGACGTCGAGCGCGACGGCGACGGTTGGCGAGTGATCTTCACCCCCACTTACTCCGGCTGCCCCGCTACCGAATTTCTGCTCAGCGCCATCGAGCAGCGGCTGACCGAGGCCGGTTTCAGTCCGGTGCAGGTGGATATTCGCCTCAGCCCGGCCTGGACCACCGACTGGATGAACGCGGCGGCGCGCGAACGCCTGCGCCAATACGGCGTGGCGCCGCCGCAGGGCCACACCTGCGATCGGCCGCACGCCCACGGCCCGGTGCCCTGCCCGCGCTGCGGCAGCACCCGCAGCGAGAAAATCAGCGAGTTCGGTTCCACCGCCTGCAAAGCGCTGTATCGCTGCCGCGAGTGCCGAGAACCCTTCGACTATTTCAAATGCATATAGGAGCGCTGACATCATGACGGTCTTTCATCGCCTGAACGTCGCCGCCATCGAGCGCGAAACGCCGGACGCGGTTGCGATCACCCTGCGGGTGCCCGAAGAGCTGAAAACCCACTACCGCTATACCCCCGGCCAGCACCTGACGCTGAAGGCGCAGGTCAACGGTGAGGAGCTGCGCCGCTGTTATTCGATCTGCAGCTCGCCGCAGGAGGGGCTGCTGCAGATCGGCGTAAAGGCGATTCATCAGGGCCGTTTTTCCTCGTTCGTCAGCCACATGCTCAAGGTGGGCGATGCGCTGGAGGTGATGGTGCCGCAGGGGCGTTTCGGCTATCAGCCCACGGCGGAAAGCCACGGCAACTATCTGGCGATCGCCGCCGGCTCCGGCATCACGCCGATGCTGTCGATCATCAAGGCCACGCTGCAGCTCGAGCCGCACAGCGGCTTTACGTTGATCTACGGCAACCGCAGCAGCCGCTCGGTGATGTTCAAAGAGGCGCTGTCTGACCTGAAAAACCGCTATCCGCAACGCTTTCAGCCGCTGTACCTGTTCAGCCAGGAAAGCCTCGACAGCCCGCTGCTCAGCGGCCGCATCGACCGCGATCGGCTGACGGCGATCGGCGGCGCGCTGCTGGACTACCGCGACTATGACCACGCCTTCATCTGCGGGCCGGAAGCGATGATGGACGACGCGCAAACCGTGCTGGAACAGGCCGGCATGCCCGCCGGGCGCATCCACAGCGAACGCTTCAATACCGGCGGCGGCGTCGCCCGCCCGGCCAACCTCGGCAACCGCAACGCCACCCGGGTGGAAATTCTGCTCGACGGGCGCCGGCTGGATATCGAGGTCGGAGAGCAAGACGACAGCATTCTGGATGCGGCGCTGCGCCAGGGCGCCGATCTGCCCTATGCCTGCAAAGGCGGCGTCTGCGCCACCTGCAAATGCCGGCTGAAGGCCGGCCGGGTGGAGATGGGCGTCAATTACAGCCTGGAGCCGGATCAGCTGGCGGCGGGCTACGTATTGAGCTGCCAGTCGTGGCCGAGCGGCGACGGCGTGGTGTTGGACTTTGACGTATAAGGAGCCGCCGATGGACACCCCCTGGATCCTGCGCGACCAGCAGCAACGCGTCGTCACGCTGACGCTGCATCGCCCTGAAGTGCGTAACGCGCTGAGCACCCCCTGCCTGGAGCAGCTGGTTTATCGGCTGGAGCAGGCCGAGGCCGACGACGGCGTCGGCGCCGTGGTGATTGCCGGCGCGCCGCGCTGCTTCGCCGCCGGCGCCGACCTGCGCGAACTGCAGCGGCAAGACCTGCCCGCCGCGCTGGCGGACAACCGCCCACGGCTGTGGCAGCGGCTGGCGCAAGTCAGCAAACCGCTGCTGGCGGCGGTGAACGGCTATGCGCTCGGCGCCGGCTGTGAGCTGGCGCTGGCCTGCGACATCATTATTTGCGGCGAAAGCGCACGCTTCGGCCTGCCGGAGATCACCCTCGGCCTGATGCCGGGCGCCGGCGGCACCCAGCGCTTGATCCGCTGCGTCGGCAAATCGCGCGCCAGCCAGATGGTGCTGACCGGCGAAGCCATCGACGCCCGCAGCGCGCTGCAGGCCGGGCTGGTCAGCGAGGTCTGCCTCGACGCGCTGACGCTGGAGCGCGCGCAGCAGCTTGCCGAACGCATCAGCCGCCAGGCGCCGCTGGCGCTGCGCGCCGCCAAACAGGCGCTGAAACAGGCCGACGAGACCGGCCTCAGCCAGGGGTTGGCGATCGAACGCCAGCAGTTCGTCACCCTGGCCGCCACCGACGATCGCCGCGAAGGCATCGCCGCCTTCTTCGAAAAACGCACGCCAAACTATCAGGGGCGCTGATTTATGGAAAACGCATTGATTCTCAGCCATCTCGAATCCGGGGTCCTGACCCTGACGCTCAACCGGCCGGATCGGCTCAACAGCTTCAACGACGAGATGCACCGCCAGCTAAGCGAAGCGCTGACCCAGGCCGAACGCGACGACAACGTGCGCTGCCTGCTGATCGCCGGCGCCGGCCGCGGTTTCTGCGCCGGACAGGATCTCAACGATCGCAACGTCAGCGCCGACCAGCAGGCGCCGGACCTCGGGCTGTCGGTGGAGCGTTTTTACAACCCGCTGATCCGCCGCCTGACCGCGTTGCCCAAACCGGTGGTTTGCGCGGTCAACGGCGTGGCGGCCGGCGCGGGCGCCGCGCTGGCGCTGGCCTGCGACATCGTCATCGCCGCCGACAACGCCAGCTTTATTCAGTCGTTCTGCCGCCTGGGGCTGGTGCCGGATTCCGGCGGCAGCTGGTTCCTGCCGCGGTTGGCCGGCCACGCTCGCGCCATGGGCATGGCGCTGCTGGGCGACAAAATCAGCGCGCAGCAGGCGCTGGACTGGGGGATGATCTGGCAGGTGGCGGCGGCGGATGAACTGGCCGACCGCACGCAAACGCTGGCGCGCCATCTGGCTACCCAGCCGACCTACGGCCTGGGGCTGATTAAAAAGGCGCTCTACGGCTCAGCCACCAACAGCCTCGACCAGCAGCTCGATCTGGAGCGCGATCTGCAGCGCCTGGGCGGGCGCAGCGACGACTACCGTGAAGGCGTCAGCGCCTTCTTCGCCAAACGCGCGCCCAACTTCAGCGGGAAATGACCATGAACACGCCCACACTCAACGGACCGGTGGCGGTGATTGGCGCCGGCACCATGGGCATCGGCATCGCCCAGGTGGCCGCCGCCGCCGGGCACCCGGTGCGATTGTTCGACATCTCCGCCCCCGCCGCCCAGCGCGCACTCGACGGGCTGGCTCAACGGCTGCGCCAACGGGTGGCGGCCGGCAAGGCCGACTCTGCGGCTACCGAAGCGCTGCTGGCGCGCATCCGCCGCGCCGATTCACTCGACCAACTGGCCGACAGCGCCCTGGTGATCGAGGCGGTAGCGGAGAGCCTGGCGGTCAAGCAAAGCCTGTTCCGCGATCTGGAGGCCCTGTGCTCACCCGCCGCGCTGTTCGCCAGCAACACCTCTTCGCTGTCGATCACCGCCATCGCCGGCGCGCTGCAGCACCCGCAGCGCATGGCCGGGCTGCACTTCTTCAACCCGGCGCCGCTGATGAAATTGGTGGAGATCGTCGGCGGCCTGGAAACCAGCGCGGCTACCCTGAACGCCCTGCGGGCGCTGGCGGACCGCTGGGGCAAGCAGAGCGTGCAGTGCCGCTCGACGCCCGGCTTTATCGTCAACCGCGTGGCGCGGCCGTTCTACGCCGAAACCCTGCGCGCGCTGGAGGAACGGGTGGCGGACGCCGCCACGCTGGACGCGGTGCTGCGCGACGCCGGCGGCTTCGCCATGGGGCCGCTGCAGCTGACCGATCTGATTGGCCAGGACATCAACTACGCCGTTACCGAATCGGTATTCCAGGCCTTCTTCCAGGACCCGCGCTTTACCCCTTCGCTGGTGCAGCAGGAACTGGTGGCCGCCGGGCACCTTGGCCGCAAAAGCGGCCGCGGTTTTTATCGCTACGGCGCCGAGCTGCCGGCCCCCGCCGCCCGGTATGCACCGGCGGAACAGGGCGAAGCGCCGCAGCGCGTGACCCTGCATGGCGACTGGTCGCCGCTGGCCGATTTCGCCGAGCTGTTGGCGAGAAATGCGGCGGCGGTCAAACAACCTGGCCAGACCAGCGCCTTCGCCACCCTCGATGAAGTTACATTTATGTTAACAAATGGTAAAACTGCCAGCCAGATTGCCGATGAAACCGGAACCCCCGTGGTGCTGTTTGATCTGTCCGCCAACTATGCGCCAGCCCCCGCCGTCGCCATCAGCTGCGCGGCGCAGAACGAGGCGAGGCACAACGCCAAGGCGATCCGCCTGCTGCAGTCGCTCGGCAAGCGGGTGATCCTGCTGCCGGACTACCCCGGCCTGCTGGTGATGCGTACCCTGGCCATGCTGGCCAACGAAGCGCTCGACGTGGTCAACAAAGGCGTCGCCAGCGCCGCCGATACCGATTTGGCGATGCTGCACGGCGTCAACTACCCGCGCGGCCCGCTGGGCTGGAGCGCGGCCCTCGGCTGGCGGCATATCCTGGCCACGCTGGAAAACCTGCAGCAGTTCTACGGCGAGGCGCGCTATCGCCCGATGCCGCTGCTGCGCCGCTATGCCGCCCCTTCAACCGCCCCAAGCTCAGGAGCCGAACGATGAACGCCAATACGCCGCGCGCGCTGGCCCAGCGCTGCGCCGAACAGATGTTCCGGCAGGATACCTGCGCCCAGGCCATGGGGATGCGCATCGAGGCGGTCGACGCCGGTTTCGCCCAGGTGAGCATGACCGTCGGGCCGCAGATGCTCAACGGCCATCAGACCTGCCACGGCGGCCAGCTGTTCAGCCTGGCGGACACCGCCTTCGCCTACGCCTGCAACAGCCAGGGGTTGGCGGCGGTGGCCTCCGGCTGCAGCATCGACTTCATTCGGCCGGCCCGGGCCGGCGATCGCCTCGTCGCCAGCGCCGAGCTGCGCCATCAGGGCAAAACCACCGGGCTGTACGACGTCGAGATAGTCAACCAACTGGGCAAGACCGTCGCCTGGTTCCGCGGCCGCGCGCACCGTCTCGGCCACAGCATCTTAGGAGAGCAAGCATGAGTCAGGCGTTTATCTGCGACGGCGTGCGCACCCCGATCGGCCGCTATGGCGGCGCGTTGGCCAACGTGCGCGCCGACGATCTGGCCGCCCTGCCGCTGCGCGCGCTGCTGGAGCGCCACCCGCAGGTGGATTGGGCGCAGACCGACGACGTGATCCTCGGCTGCGCCAATCAGGCCGGGGAAGACAACCGCAACCTGGCGCGCATGGCGCTGCTGCTGGCCGGCCTGCCGACCGGCGTTTCCGGTACCACCCTCAACCGCCTGTGCGGCTCGGGGCTGGATGCGCTGGCGATGGCGGCGCGCAGCATCAAGGCCGGTGAAGCCGGGCTGGTGCTGGCCGGCGGCGCGGAATCGATGACTCGCGCGCCGCTGGTGATGGGCAAGGCCGACAGCGCCTTCAGCCGCCAGGCGCAGCTGTATGACACCACCCTCGGCTGGCGCTTCGTCAACCCGCGGATGCAGGCCGGCTTCGGCACCGACTCGATGCCGGAAACCGCCGAAAACGTGGCGGCGCAGTTCAACATCAGCCGCGCCGATCAGGACGCCTTTGCGCTGCGCAGCCAGCGGCGCACCGCCCGCGCGCAGGATCTGGGATACCTGGCGCAGGAGATCGTGCCGGTCGGCCTCAGCGGTAAAAAAGGCGCGGTCACGCAGTTCAGCCGGGACGAACACCCGCGCGCCGATACCCAACTTGAACAGTTGCAGGCGCTGAAAACCCCGTTCCGCCAGCCCGGCAGCGTCACCGCCGGCAACGCCTCCGGGCTGAACGACGGCGCGGCCGCCCTGATCGTCGCCTCCGAAGCGATGGCGGCGCGTCAGGGGCTGACGCCGCGCGCGCGCATCGTCGCCACCGCCACCTGCGGCGTCGAGCCGCGGCTGATGGGCATCGGCCCGCTGCCGGCCACCCGCAAGGTATTGGAAATCGCCGGGCTGAGCCTGGCGCAGATGGACGTGATTGAGCTGAATGAAGCGTTCGCCGCCCAGGCGCTGGCGGTGTTGCGCCAGCTCGGCCTGCCGGACGACGCCACGCAGGTGAACCCCAACGGCGGCGCCATCGCCTTGGGCCATCCGCTGGGCATGAGCGGCGCGCGCCTGGCGCTGGCCGCCCTGTTTGAACTGGAACGGCGAGCCGGCCGCTACGCGCTGTGCACCATGTGCATCGGCGTCGGCCAAGGCATCGCCATGATCATTGAGCGTGTCTGACCCCGAGGCTAATTATGACAATAAATCCACAGCCACTCGATGCAGTCGAATTCGCCTCGCGCGACGAGATTGAAGCGCTGCAGCTGGCGCGTCTGAAATGGACGCTGCGCCATGCCTATAACAACGTGCCGATGTACCGCCGCAAGTTCGATCGGGCCGGGGTGCACCCGGACGATCTGCGGCAGTTGAGCGACCTGGCGCGTTTCCCCTACACCACCAAGCAGGACCTGCGCGACAACTACCCGTTCGACACCTTCGCGGTGCCGATGGAACAGGTGGTGCGCATCCACGCCTCGTCGGGCACCACCGGCCGGCCGACGGTGGTCGGCTATACCCAGCGCGATATCGATAACTGGGCCGATATCGTCGCCCGCAGCCTGCGCGCCGCCGGCGCCACCGCCAAAGACAAGGTGCATGTCGCCTACGGTTACGGCCTGTTCACCGGCGGGCTCGGCGCGCACTACGGCGCCGAGCGCCTTGGCGCCACGGTGATCCCGATGTCCGGCGGCCAAACCGAAAAGCAGGCGCAGCTGATCCTGGATTTCAAACCCGACGTGATCATGGTGACGCCGTCCTACTGCCTGACGCTGATCGACGAACTGGAGCGCAAAATGGGCGGCGACGCCCGCGGCTGCTCGCTGCGCCTCGGGGTGTTCGGCGCGGAGCCCTGGACCGAAGCGCTGCGGCACGAAATCGAAACCCGCATGGGCATCAAGGCGCTGGATATCTACGGGCTGTCCGAAGTGATGGGCCCGGGCGTGGCGATGGAGTGCGCCGAAAGCGGCGGCGGCCCGACCATTTGGGAAGACCATTTCCTGCCGGAAATCATCTGCCCGGAAACCGGCGCGGCGCTGCCGGACGGCGAACACGGCGAACTGGTGTTCACCACCCTGACCAAGGAAGCGCTGCCGGTGATCCGCTACCGCACCCGCGATCTCACCCGGCTGCTGCCGGGCGACGCCCGCCAGATGCGCCGCATGGGCAAGATCACCGGCCGTTCCGACGACATGCTGATCATCCGCGGCGTCAACGTGTTCCCGTCGCAGCTGGAGGAACAGATCATGCAATTCGAGCAGCTGTCGCCGCACTACCAGCTGCAGGTCAGCCGCAGCGGACACCTCGACACCCTGGCGGTGCGCGTCGAGCTGAAGGAATCGGCGCTCGGCCTCAGCCACCAGCAGCGCTGCGACATCTGCCACCAACTGCGCCACCACATCAAATCGATCGTTGGCGTCAGCACCGACGTCAGCATCGCCAACTGCGGCGACATCCCGCGTTCGGAAGGCAAGGCGCAGCGGGTGGTCGACCTGCGGCCGCGCTGAGGCCCGCGGCGTCACGGATGACGCCGCGGCGAATTATGGTAATGTTAGGGCTCATCGTCGGCTAACCCATGGAAAAATATGGAACATAAACTGGATGCGTTTATCCGCCATGCCGTAGACGCCCAACCGGTCAGCGGCACGTCGCTTATCATCTCGCTGTACGGCGACGCGCTCAGCCACCGCGGCGGCGAGATCTGGCTCGGCAGCCTCAGCGCGCTGCTGGAGGCGCTGGGTTTTGGCGATCGCTTCGTGCGCACCTCGGTGTTCCGCCTGCAAAAAGAGGGCTGGCTGGCGGTGGAGAAAATCGGCCGGCGCAGCTTCTACCGCGTGACCGAACAGGGCATGCGCCAGTTCCGCCATGCCGAGTCGAAAATTTACCTCAGCGAACAACCGGCCTGGGACGGCAAATGGGATTTGCTGTTGCTGGAGCGCGCCGACAAGCACGAACGGGCGCGGCTGAAGAAAGAGCTGGGCTGGCTGGGCTTCGGCCAGATCGCCAACAACCTGATGGCGGCCCCCACCCACGCCCAGACCGACGTCACGGCGCTGCTCGGCGAACTCAACGCCAGCGAGCGGGTGATCTACTTCCGCGCCGACTACCCCTACAACCGCTCCGAACAGACGCTGCAGCAGCTGGTGGCCGACTGTTGGTCGCTGAACGAAGTGGCGGCGGGCTACCACGAGTTTATCGTCTCTTTCCGCCCGCTGATGGCGCTGCTGCGCGAGATCGCCCCCGCGGCGCTGACGCCACAGCGCTGTTTCCAGATTAAGCTATTATTGATTCACTTCTTTCGCCGCGTGGTGTTGAAAGATCCGCTGCTGCCGGATGCGCTGTTGCCCGCCCAATGGGAAGGGCAAATCGCCCGCAACCTGTGCATCAATATCTATCAGCAGGTGGATCGCGCCGCGACCGATTACGTCAGCGCACTGGCGGAAACCACCATCGGCGCCCTGCCCGCCCCCTCGGCGAGCTACTATCGGCGCTTCGGCGGCCTGCCGCGCGACACTTTTTAAGGAGCTTTCGCTATGCCTGTGTATCAGATTGACGGCCTGACCCCGGTGGTCGACCCCAGCAGCTACGTGCACCCAACCGCGGTGCTGATCGGCGACGTGATCGTCGGCAAGCAGGTGTATATCGGCCCGAACGCCAGCCTGCGCGGCGATTTTGGCCGGCTGGTGATCCGCGACGGCGCCAATATCCAGGATAACTGCGTGATGCACGGCTTCCCGCAGCAGGATACGGTGGTGGAGGAAGACGGCCACATCGGCCACGGCGCGATCCTGCACGGCTGCCGCATCCGCCGCAACGCCATGGTCGGCATGAATGCGGTGATTATGGACGGCGCGGAAATCGGCGAGAACACCATCGTCGGCGCCATGGCGTTCGTCAAGGCGGCGGCGGTGATCGCCGCCAACAAACTGGTGGTCGGCAGCCCGGCGCGCGTGCTGCGCGATCTGACCGAACAAGAGCTGGAGTGGAAAGTCGCCGGCACCCGCGAATACCAGGATCTGGTGCAGCGCTGCAAATCCTCGCTGCGCGAAGTCGCCCCCCTGACGGAAATCGAACCTGGCCGCCAGCGCCTGAGCTTTGGCGACCATCTGATCCCGAAAAGCCAGCTGTGATCCCCAGGCTGAAGGTTTCCTTCAGCCCTCCCCCCTATTCCACCTCCGGCACCTTGAGTGGCTGCGGCGCAGGCGCGCGCCGGCTATGGAACAGATAAGCCGCCACCAGCAGCAGGGTGAACGGAATGCCGAACCACAGCGTCATGCGGAAAAACTCGGTGAAGGCGGTCGACACCATCAGCGCCGCCATCAGCAACGCGCCGGCCAGCGTGGTGTACGGGAAGCCCCACATGCGAAACTTCAGGTGCGTCTGACGATGGCGGCGGCGGAAAAACAGGTGGGTGACGAAGATCATCAACCAGGTGAAGCAGGCGCCGTACACCGAAATCGACATCATGGCGGCGAATGAGGTTTTGGGCGCCACCAGGCTCAGCACGATCGACACCAGGATGCCGATGCAAGACATCGCCAGCGCATTGACCGGAATGCCGCGCCGGCTGATCCGCCCCAGCGCCGCCGGCGCCTGCCCGGCGCGCGACAGCGAAAACATCATGCGGGTGGTGATGTACAGCTGGCTGTTCATCGCCGACAGCGCCGCCACCAGCACGATAAAGTTGAAGATGCCGGCGGCGGCGGGCAGATGGATCACGTTCATCGCCATCAGGAACGGGCTCTCGCCGGTGCCGGACTGGCGCCAGGGCACAATCGCCAGCATCAGGCCAATCGACAGCATGTAGAAAATAAACAGGCGCACAATGGTGCCCTTGAATGCCGCCCGAACCGCGATAACCGGATTTTTGGCTTCGCCCGCCGCCACCGCGATCATTTCGATGCTCAGGTAGCTGAAGATCGAAACGATCACCGCGAACCACATGCCTTTGACGCCGAACGGCAGAAAACCGCCCTCAGTCAGATTGCGCAGGCCGAAGGCCGGGTTGGCGGAAAACGACAGAATGCCGATGCCGATAACGATAAACGCCACGATCGCCACCACCTTGACGGTGGACAGCGCGTATTCCACCTGACCGAAGGATTTCACGCCGATCAGGTTGATGGCGATCACCGCCGCCGAGAACAGCAATACCCAGGGCCAGATCGGCGTGGCCGGGAACCAGAACTGCATGTACATGCCGATGGCGGTCACCTCGGTGCCCACCGCCAGCACCACGCAGGACCAGTAGGAGTAGCGCACCAAAAAGCCGAACAGCGGCCCGAGGTAAAACTCGGCGTAGTCGCCGAACGAACCGGGCGTCGGGTGTTCGGAGGTCATTTCCGCCAGGCACCCCATCAGCAACAGCGCGATCGCGCCGCCGATCAGGTAGCTCAACAGGACGCTGGGCCCCGCCATTTGAATGGCGTAGGCGCTGCCGAGAAACAGCCCGGTGCCGATGGCGCCGCCGATCGCCAGCATCGACATTTGCCCGGCGGTGAGGTGTTTATTCAACCCGCCCTGGCGCCGGGCGATATGCTCAAAATCTTTTATCGGTTTCATCACTAAGCCCTACCTTATTCACGCAGTGCGGTTAACGTCCGAAATGGCGGCGGTGGCTGAATTAACAATTTCAAGCACAGGTAAGCCTTAGTTCACTATGGAATTAACTGAAACAACGCCTGAAAAAACAATCAGGCGATGGCGCTGACGGTAATCTCTATTTTCATGCCGGGCACCACCAGCTTTTCGACAATAACGGTGGAACGGTTAGGATACGGATAGTTGAAATATTCAAGATAAATGTCATCGAGCAATTTAACGTCGTTAACGTCGGTCAAATAAATAATGACCTGCAACACGTTATCGGAATGGCTATTTGCCGCCTTTAGCGTCTGAGCCAGATTATCGAACGTCAGGGTTATTTGTTTTTCCGGCGCGCCGGTTTCTATGCTGCCGTCGGCCCTGACCGGCCCGTGGGCGGTAAACAGCATGCCCCCGCCCTGGGTGGCCCAGGAAAAAGGCTGGCCGATGTCGGGCAGCCCGGTATCAATGACCTTGCGCATGCTGAAGTTCCTCATGGTTGCCAAGTTGGCGGATCAACGCGCCGTCGGCGGCGAACAGCGCATCCAGAATGGTGTAATGATTGGCGCCGGGCACCGCGTTCAGGCCGGCCCGCAGCCCGCGCTCCCGCAGCGCGGCGTGATAGTGCCGCGATTGGCCGATCAGCTCCGGCAGCTCCGCCGCGCCGTAGAACAGCGTCATGGGCTTGATGCGTTCGGGGATGTTGCGCGCCGGGCTGAGCGTCAAGATTTGCCGCCCGGTCAACTGCAGCGCCCGGTTGACATAGCAGTTCAACAGCGGCTCCAGCTCGAAGATGCCGCTGATGGGCAAGACCGCGTCGACCGCAGCATGGTGCTGCCACAGGCTGGCCAAATGGCCGCCGGCGGAATGGCCGCACAGGTAAACCGGCCGCCGGGGCCGCGGCGGCAGACGCCGTTGAATAACGTCCAGCGCCGCCCCCAGCTGGCGGCATATATCGTCCAGAGAAGCCACGGGGGCCAGCGCATATTCCACCAGCACCACGTCAAAACCGAGCGCCAACGGCGCCGGCGCAATAAAAGCGAAATCTTCTTTACTGCAAAACTGCCAATAACCGCCGTGAATAAAAATTAACGTCCCCTGCGTATTTCCGGCGGAATAAAACCAGTCGAAAACTTCTCGCGGAGAGTCGCCATAGGGAATGTTTTTATCATGCCGACCATTTCGATAAACCTCTCGGCTGCGCGATTGAAATGAAGCCAGAATTTCACCCTCATTTTCCACCGTCGAACCGTTGTCATAACTCCCCGGCATAAGTTTCATATATTAAACTTCGTTTATTATTTAAGAAGTGAGTTAACTATTAGCAATCACTAAAAATATTGTCAAGACGGCTGCATCAGCAATGCGCGCCCGACAATATAAATCTTGAATTCCGCTCGAAAAGTTCAACCAGCGAAACGTATTGCGCTTATTTAAACCGGCGGCCCGGCCTGAATTTGCGGTAATCGGCTCAGCCGCTGGAAGGCGTAATCCCAAAAGGTGCGCACCTTCAGCGGCATCCGTTGTACATGCTGCGCCACCAGCTGTACCGGCATCGGCAGCGGTTCAAACGCCGGCAGCAGCCGCACCAGCGCGCCGGCGGCCAGATCGTCCGCCACCTGATAAGACAGCAAACGGGCGATGCCTTTGCCGGCGCGCGCGGCCAGCAGCTGAGTTTCCACCTCGTTGAGCAGCAGCCGGGGCGTCAGGCGCACCCGTTCGCCGTTTTCCTGCGGGCCGAAGCGCCATTCGCGCAGCGAAGGCCGCTGGGTGCCGACGATGGTGTCGTGATCCGCCAGCTGCGCCGGCGTCAGAGGTTCACCGCGGCGCGCCAGATAAGCCGGGCTGGCGACCGTGACCCGGCTGACCTGCCCCAGCCGGCGCGCCACCCGCGAAGAGTCCTGCTGGTGACCGATGCGCACCGCCACGTCCAACCCCTCGTCGATCAGCTCGAGGTTGCGATCGTTGAGCACCATTTCAATCTGCATCTGCGGGTAGTCGTCGAGAAACGCCATTACCACCGGCGCCACGTGCATGCGGCCGAACTGCACCGGCGACGTAATGCGCAGCAGGCCGCTGAGCTGGCTATCGGCGGTATCCAGCACCGCCGCGTGATAATCCTGCAGCAGCAGCTGCGCGCGCTCCGCCAACCGCAGCCCGGCTTCGGTCGGCGCCAGACGCCGGGTGGTGCGTTCCACCAGCCGGGCGCCAAAACGCTGCTCCAGCGCGGCGATGGCCCGGGTGACCGCCGGCGCGGAACGCCGCAGCTTGCGCCCGGCGGCGGCCAGGCTGCCGTGCTGGATCACCGCCACAAATATCGCCAGCTCGTCCAATCGGTCCATAGACTGTTCCATAAAGTGAAATTATCAATTTCTACATTGCCGGATTCACGTCACCGAATGCAAGAGTATGCTGTTGGAAAACGAACGAGGAGACACATTATGTCCACCATCAAGCTGTACGGCACGCCACTTTCCGGCCACGCCCACCGCGTGGCGCTGCTGCTGCGCATGCTCGACCTGCCCTATGAATGGGTCGAGGCCGCGGCGGCGATGCGCCAAAGCGCGGCGTTTCGCCGCCTCAATCCGTTCGGCCAGATCCCGGTGCTGCAGGACGGCGAACTGACGCTGGCCGACAGCAACGCCATCCTGGTGTATCTGGTGAAACGCTACGCGCCGGGCAGCCACTGGCTGCCTGAACAGCCGCTGGCGGCGGCGCAGGTGCAGGAATGGCTGTCGAAAGCCGCCGGCGAGGTGCGCTATGGCCCGGCGTCCTGCCGGCTGATCGCGCAGTTCTCCGCGCCGGAGGATTATCAGGCGGCGTTGGCGATCAACGACCGCTTCCTGCCGCAGATGGAGCGGCATCTCGGCGATCGCCAATATCTGGCGACCGAGCGGCCGACCATCGCCGATCTGGCCTGCCACAGCTACCTGGCGGTGGCGGCGGAGGGCGGCGTCTCGCTGGCGCCTTATCCGGCGATCCAGCGCTGGATCGCCCGCATCGCCGCGCTGCCCGGCTTTTTCGCCATGCCGGCGCTGCCAGAACCCGCTGCGAGCTGAAGCCGATGACCGGCCCGGTATTTCACCCCGACGAATTGCGCGCCCAGACGCTGGCCGGTTTCGACCGCGTGGGGAGCGGCATCTACGACGCCATGCCCGAGCAGCACCGGGAGTTCTTCGCCGCGCTGC
Source organism: Serratia ficaria (assembly GCF_900187015.1). Lineage (NCBI taxonomy): Bacteria > Pseudomonadati > Pseudomonadota > Gammaproteobacteria > Enterobacterales > Yersiniaceae > Serratia > Serratia ficaria. The sequence continues at coordinate 3,314,978 of NZ_LT906479.1, forward strand.
CCTATCTGTTCGTCGCCACGCTGGACGATAACCGCTGGCCGGTCGCCACGCTGTTCAGCGGGCCGCCGGGGTTTCTGCGCACCCCGGACGACCGGCACCTGCGCATCGGCGCGCCGCGCCGCGGCGACGATCCGGCTCAGGCGATGCTGCTGCCCGGCAAACCGGTCGGCGCGCTGGGGCTGGACTTCAGCAACCGGCGGCGCAATCGGGTCAACGGCGTCATCAGCCGCACCGACAAAAATCGGCTGGAGATCGCGGTGCGGCAAAGCTTCGGCAACTGTCCGCAGTATATTCAGCGTCGTGAGCTGTACCCGGCGGCGGGCGTTGCGCAGCCGATCGAGCATCTCGGCGCGCTGGACGCGGCGGCGCAGGCGCTGATCCGCCAGGCCGACACCTGCTTCGTCGCCAGCGCCGCGCACCTTGAGCTGGCGCAGGGCGGCGTCGACATTTCGCACCGCGGCGGCCGGCCGGGGTTTATCCATCTGGCCGGCGCCAGCTTGTGGATGCCGGATTTTCGCGGCAACCGTTATATGAATACGCTGGGCAACCTGCTGGCCGAGCCGCGCGCCGCGCTGCTGTTTATCGATTTCGAACGCGGCGACGTGCTGCATTTGCAGGGGGAAACGGAGATCCTCTGGCGGCCGGAACGCGGCCCGGGGGTCGAGGGCGCCGAACGCTACTGGCGATTTGATGTCCGCAGCGCATGGCGTTTTAAGGCGGCGTTGCCCTGGCGGGGGCGCAACCGGGAATACTCGCCGGCGACGCTCAGCACCGGCGTATGGCCCGGCTGAAACAACAAGCCCCGCGTCGGCGGGGCCAGATAAAATTTTACGCGCTGTGCTCCGCCACCGCGGCGGCCTGATAAAGCTGGCGAAAATAACTCAGCCGCTCAAAGAACAGGCGGCTTTGCTGCTCCGACATGTTGCCGGCCACCTTGCCGGCGTCAATCTCCCTGCCCTGCCACTCCATCAGCGCGATGCTCGACGCCAGAAAATCCATTTCGCCGCCGCCGTAGGCCGCAAGATGTCTGTCCACTGATTTCATCATTTGCACACTCCTTTTGGTCACCTCGAAAAGGGTCAAATGCCTGCTGATTTCAGTATCGCCCCCCCGCCGGGTGTTTTTTGTACAGAAGGTGCGCATGCGGCAAATGGCTTTCTTGTCGGGCTTGACCCAACGACGCCGCAAAAATTTGCTAGGGTGAAGGGTGTCGTATGGGGCAGACCACCCTGTGTTGAATTCTGCAAAGGAAGATACCGATGAGCACTCACTTTTCCGCCACCCTCAAGGATCCCGCACTGTTCCGCGAGGCCAACTACATCGACGGGCAATGGCTGCCGGTTAAAGACGGCCAGGCGATCGAAATCCGCAATCCCGCCAGCGGCGAACCGGTCGGCCAGGTGCCGGCCTTCGGCGCCGAAGAAACCGCCCGGGCGATCGCCGCCGCCAGAAAGGCCCAACCCGCCTGGCGCGCGCTGACCGCCAAAGAGCGCGCCGGCAAGCTGCGCAAGCTGTTTGAACTGATGATGGAAAATCAGGACGATTTAGCGCGCATCATGACCGCAGAACAGGGCAAACCGCTGGCGGAAAGCCGCGGAGAGATAGCCTATGCGGCGTCCTTTATCGAATGGTTCGCCGAAGAAGGCAAACGGGTGTACGGCGACACCATCCCGCAAAACCAGCCGGGCCGACGCATCATCGTGCAAAAAGAGCCGATCGGCGTGTTCGCCGCCATTACCCCGTGGAACTTCCCGGCGGCGATGATCACCCGCAAGGCCGGCCCCGGTTGGGCGGCCGGCTGTACCGGGGTGATCCGTCCCGCCAGCCAGACGCCGTTTTCGGCGTTGGCGATTGCCGTGCTGGCCGAGCGCGCCGGGCTGCCCGCCGGCGTGTGCAACGTGATCACCGGCCCCAGCAAGGCCATCGGCGGCGAGCTGACCGCCAACCCCGACGTGCGCAAGCTGTCTTTCACCGGCAGCACCGAGGTGGGCGCGCAGCTGCTGGCGCAGTGCGCGCCGACCATCAAAAAGACCAGCATGGAGCTGGGCGGCAATGCGCCCTTTATCGTGTTCGACGACGCCGATCTGGATGCCGCGGTCGCGGGGGCGGTGGCGTCAAAATACCGCAATGCCGGCCAGACCTGCGTCTGCACCAACCGTTTCCTGGTGCAGGACGGCGTGTATGACGCCTTCGCCGCCAGGCTGAAAACTGCTGTGGAACGGCTGAAGGTCGGCAACGGCATGGACGACGGCGTCACCATCGGCCCGTTGATCAATCGGGAGGCGGTGGAGAAAGTCAGCGAGCATATCGCCGACGCCGTCAAACACGGCGCCTCGGTGCTGCTGGGCGGCAAACCGCACGCGCTGGGCCATAACTTCTATGCCCCGACCATCCTGACCGGGGTACCGCGCGAGGCCAAAATCTTCCGCGAGGAAACCTTTGGCCCGGTCGCCCCGTTGATCCGTTTCACTCATGAAGACGAAGCCATCGAACTGGCCAACGACACGCCGTTCGGCCTGGCCGCTTATTTTTACAGCCGCGATATCGGCCGGGTAATGCGCGTGGCCGAAGCGCTGGAATACGGCATCGTCGGCATTAACGAAGGGTTGATATCCACCGAGGTGGCGCCGTTCGGCGGCATGAAAAACTCGGGGTTGGGGCGTGAAGGGTCGAAATACGGCATCGAGGACTATCTCGAGATCAAATACCTGTGTCTCGGCGGCCTGAGCGACTAACAGGACACTACGATGGAGTTCTCCCCCGCGGCTCCGCATCCTCTCGGTTGGAACGTCGCCGATCCCTTCGGCAACCGGCGGCGCTTCGCGAGCGAGCGTAACGCCACAAGCCCTGCCGGCAACGCCGGCAGGGCTCGATGCTATCCCTGATACTGCGCGTCGCTGACCTTTTCCATCCAGGTCACCGGGCTGCCGTTCAGCGACTCGGCGATGGCGATATGGGTCATGGCGGTGTCGGGCGTCGCCCCGTGCCAGTGCTTCACCCCTTCCGGGATCCAGACGATATCGCCCGGGTTCATTTCCTGAACCGCTTCGCCCCACACCTGGATCCAGCCGCGCCCCTGGGTGACGATCAGCGTCTGGCCGAGCGGATGGGTATGCCAGGCGGTGCGGGCGCCGGGTTCGAAGGTGACGGTGGCGCCGCCTACCCGGGCCGGTTCGGTGCCGGCGAAGGGCGCGTCGATGCGCACCTGGCCGGTAAAGTAGTTCTCCGGGCCGCGTTGGGAAGGCAAGGAACCGCTGCGTTGAATCTTCATTTTTTTCCTCCGCGTCGGCACGGGTTGCCGGCGCTGACAGTGACAAGATAATGGGATGCGCTGACGAAAAGATACCGCCGACAGCCGATGGGCGCTAGCCAGCAAAATACGCAAGGAGCTATGAGTAAAACTCATGAATCAGCGGATGTGCCCCTCCGCGCCAGGGTATAGAATACCGAGATGAATTTTCGCCAGCCTGCGGGAGCCGGGATGTTAAAAGAGAACTTCAGCGACTTGATTTCTTTTCTGGTGGTGGCCAGAGAGCGCAGCTTCACCAGGGCGGCGGCAAAGCTCGGCGTTTCGCAATCGGCGCTCAGCCACGCCATCAGGGGGCTGGAAGAGAGGCTGGAACTGCGGTTATTGACCCGCACCACCCGCAGCGTGGCCCCCACCGAGGCCGGAGAGCGGCTGGTGAACAACATCGGCCCGCACTTTGCGCAAATTGAGAGCGAGCTCGACGCCCTGAGCGAAATGCGCGATCGCCCCGCCGGCAATATCCGCCTCACCGCCGGGGAACATGCCGTTGATTCGGTGTTGTGGCCGGTGCTGCGATCGTTTCTCGCCGACTATCCGGATATCAACGTGGAAATCACCGTCGACAACAGCCTGACGGATATCGTCGCCGGTCGCTTCGACGCCGGCATTCGTCTGGGCGAGCAGGTGGCGAAGGACATGGTCGCCGTGCGCATCGGGCCGGAAATGCGCATGGTACCCATCGCGTCGCCGGCTTACTTTGCACAATTCGGCGTGCCCAACGGCCCGCAGGATCTGCAGAATCATCGCTGCATCAATATGCGCTTGCCCACCATGGGCGGGCTCTATGCCTGGGAGTTCGAACGCGACGGCCGCGAAATCAAGGTGCGGGTCGACGGCCAGCTGACCTTCAACAGCCTGCGCCAGAGGATCGACGCCGCGCTGTTTGGCCTCGGCATCGCCTTTGTGCCGGAAGACACCGTGACGCAAGAGCTGGCGAGCGGCCGCCTGCGCAAGGTGCTCGAGGCGTGGTGTCCGGCGTTCCCCGGCTACTACCTCTATTATCCCAGCCGCAGGCAGCACACCACCGCCTTCGCGCTGTTGGTCGACGCGCTGCGCTACCGGGCTTAACGCCCTTTTACTGCGCTATCCGCCCCGGCACCGTCACCAGCGCCTGATTGGCCCTGCGCGCTTCGGCGCTGAAACGCGCCTCCAAGGCAAACGCGCCTCGGGGCGGTTGACAACGGAATAACCTATACTCGATGCAGGATGCGTTTCTCTTCCCGTTTAGCGTCATGTACAAGGAGCAACAGATGGCTATTCACGATCCGCGATGGGTTACCCTTTCATCACCCGTGGGCTTCGCCCATGCCTGAAAAACTTCACCGAGGCGAGCGCGGAGCCGCGCCGGCGGGGGGATGGTTTTGGCAAGGAAATATCTGGGAATTGACACTCGCCGACGGCATCGGGATACTCTCGCCCCGGTGCACCCGGCGCAGCGGCAAACGTTGTCCACCATGACGGCCGCTGGGAGGCGTCGGGGTGCGGCCAGGGTGAACGCGCCACCCTGTCTTCAGGCTTTGAATAAGGCAAAGCACCATTAGGCTAATGCGCGGGACGGTATTCACGTCACCCTATTTAGCGAGAAACCGCGTGTTTTTCTGGATTTAGCTTAATCTCTAAATCGGGGACTTTTCATTTTTGGTAAGGGTATTGCTATGCAAAATAAAGCGTCATTATCGCCGCTGCTCATCCTGACGGCGCTATTTGCCGCCCTGAGCGGGCTCTATCTGCTCGGGGGCGGCATCTGGCTGGCCAAGCTGGGCGGTTCGCTGTATTACATCATCGCCGGCCTGGTACTGCTGCTGACCTCATGGCTGCTGTTCCGCCGCCGCGCGACCGCGCTGCTGCTGTACGCGGTATTCCTGCTCGGCACCACCGCCTGGGCGCTGTGGGAAGTGGGCCCGGACTTCTGGGCGTTGACGCCGCGTCTGGACGTCACCTTCTTCTTCGGCCTGTGGCTGGTGCTGCCGTTTATTTACCGTCGCCTGATTGCCAACGGCAAACTGGCCTATGGCGCGCTGAGCGCCGCGCTGGTGATCACGGTCGTCGCCCTGGCCTATTCGGTGTTTAACGATCCGCAAGAGATCAACGGCACCCTGGACGCGGCGCAGGTACAGCCCACCGACGCGACGGCCGCCGACTGGCCGGCCTATGGCCGCACCCAGGAAGGCACCCGTTACTCGCCGCTGAGCCAGATTAACGACAAAAACGTCGGCCAGCTGCAGGAAGCCTGGCGCTTCCAGACCGGCGATCTGAAGACCGCCAACGATCCGGGCGAAATCACCAACGAAGTCACCCCGATCAAGATCCGCGATACGCTCTACCTCTGCACCCCGCACCAAAAGCTGTTCGCTCTGGACGCGGCGACCGGTAAGCAGAAATGGCTGTTCGACCCGCAGCTGAAGTTCGATCCGACCTTCCAGCACATCACCTGTCGCGGCGTGTCTTACCATGAAACCGCCGCCGCCGCGGACGCTGCCGCCGGCGCCGCTCCGGCGCTGTGCGCGCGTCGCATCATCCTGCCGGTCAACGACGGCCGCCTGTTCGCACTGGATGCCGACAGCGGCAAACGCTGCCCGGACTTCGCCAACAACGGCGAACTGAACCTGCAGAGCAACATGCCGTACGCGACGCCGGGGCACTATGAACCGACTTCGCCGCCGGTGATCACCGACAAAGTGATCGTCATCGCCGGCGCGGTGACCGACAACTATTCGAATCGCGAACCTTCCGGCGTGATCCGCGGTTTCGACGTCAACAGCGGCAAGCTGCTGTGGGCATTCGATCCGGGCGCCAAGGATCCGAACGCCATTCCGGCGGACGAGCATCACTTTACCCCGAACTCGCCGAACTCATGGGCGCCATCCGCCTATGACGCCAAGCTGGACATCGTCTACCTGCCGATGGGGGTCACCACGCCGGATATCTGGGGCGGCGACCGTACGCCGGAAATGGAGCGTTACGCCAGCGGCCTGTTGGCGCTGAACGCCACCACCGGCAAGCTGGTTTGGTTCTACCAGACGGTGCACCACGATCTGTGGGATATGGACGTACCGGCGCAGCCAACGCTGGCGGACATCACCGACAAGAGCGGCAACAAAGTGCCGGTGATCTACGTGCCGACCAAAACCGGCAACATCTTCGTGCTGAACCGCACCAACGGCGAGCTGGTGGTGCCGGCGCCGGAGAAACCGGTGCCGCAGGGCCCGGCCAAGGGCGATCGCCTGTCGCCAACCCAGCCGTTCTCCGAGCTGACCTTCCGTCCCGAGAAGAAACTGACCGGCGCGGACATGTGGGGCGCCACCATCTACGACCAGCTGGTCTGCCGGGTGATGTTCCACAGCCTGCGTTACGAAGGCACCTTCACCCCGCCTTCCGAGCAGGGTACGCTGGTATTCCCGGGTAACCTCGGCATGTTCGAATGGGGCGGCCTGTCCGTCGACACCGACCGCCAGATCGCCATCGCCAACCCGATAGCGCTGCCGTTCGTTTCCAAACTGATCCCACGCGGCCCGGGCAACCCGATTGAGCCGCCAGAGGGCGACAAAGGCGGCAGCGGTAGCGAATCCGGCGTGCAGCCGCAGTACGGCGTGCCGTTCGGCGTGACCCTGAACCCGTTCCTGTCGCCGTTTGGCCTGCCGTGCAAACAGCCGGCCTGGGGTTACATTTCCGCCGTTGACCTGAAAACCAACGACATCGTGTGGAAAAAACGCATCGGCACCGTACGCGACAGCTCGCCGTTGCCGCTGCCGTTCAAAATGGGCATGCCGATGCTGGGCGGGCCGGTTTCTACCGCCGGCAACGTCTTCTTCATCGGCGCCACCGCAGACAACTACCTGCGCGCCTTCAGCGTAACCAACGGCGAGAAGCTGTGGGAAGCGCGGCTGCCGGCCGGCGGCCAGGCGACGCCGATGACCTATGAGGCCAACGGCAAGCAATACGTGGTGATTTCCGCCGGCGGTCACGGTTCGTTCGGCACCACGCTGGGCGACTATATCGTGGCCTACGCGCTGCCTGACGCGAAATAACCGCTGCAGTAATGCGACCCAGAGCACGCCGCCCGGCGTGCTCTTTTTTTATCCCCGCCCGGCAATAAAATATCACGCCATTGTTGATAATGATTATCATTTGCAATATTATGTCTGCGTTGGCCCCGGCAGTGGCCGACAATCATTCTCCACATCACAGGCAGTAAACAGTCGGCCGCCTTCGGGCGGCCTTATTCGGAGGCACATGGTCAGGCATATCCCCCAGCGGCAAGACAAGGCTCGGCACACATCGCCAATGCATCGCCCCATCCGCGACGGCGGCGAACGGGAGAAATCCGCATGATCCCGCAGCCCTTTACCGCCATGCTGATGTTCGCCTATGTGCTGCTGATGGTGCCGGTGCTGTATGCGATAGACAGCCGTCTGGGCGCCAGCCGGCTGGTGCGCAAAGCGGTGCAAAACGTGGTGATCATCGTGCTGACGCTGCTGTTTTTCGGCGCTATGACGCTAGGGTATTGAAAGGCCCCTGCGGCGCGCCCTCCTCTTTCAACACCGTCACCTTGCCGCTCAGGGTGAACGCGGAGAGCAGCGTAAACAGCAAGGCGACGCAGCCCAGGATCAGATAGGACGTCTTGAAGCCGTAACTGATGTACATCAGGCCCGCCGCATAGGACATGCCGATGGCCGACAGCTGCTTGAAGAAGCAAAATCCCCACAGGTAAATCGACGCCGAGAGGTTGACGTTAAACTGCGTGGTGATGTATTTGAACACCCCCACCAGCAGGAACGGCACCTCGAACATATGCAGGGTTTTCAATACGATCACCGCCGCCACCGACTCCGCCATCGACGAACCGATAATCCGCACCGACATGATGATCCCGGCGATCAACAGCGCGTTCTTGCCGCCGATGCGGTTAATGATCAACGGCGCGAAGAACATGATGAAGGCGTTGAGGAACTCGCCCAGGGTGGTCACATAGCCGAAGGCCTGGGTTCCGGCGTGGCGATCGCTGAAGAATGAGGTGAAAAAGTTGGCGAACTGCTGGTCAAACACGTCATACACGCAGGCGACGCCGACGATGTACATCACCAGGCACCAGAACTTGCGCATCTTGAGCAGGTTCAACGCCGCCTTGAGTTTGGGCGGCTGGTGGTTCAACGCCAGCCCCTGCGCCACCGTCAGGGTGTTGTTTTGCTCCGGTTTGAACAGCAACAGCAGCCCGGCCAGCACCAGCGCAAAGCTGGAGGCCAGCCAGAAAGCAAATTGGTTGTTGATGGTAAACATGTAACCGACGATCGAAGCGCACACCGCCCAGCCGATGCAGCCAAACAGCCGCGCCCGGCCATATTCGAAGCGGCTGCGCCGACTGACCTTTTCGACGTAGGCTTCGATCGCCGGCGACCCGCCGCTGCACACCGCCCCGAGATAAATACCGCACAGCAGCGCGCCCAGGCCAAAGTTGCTGCGCAGCAGCGGTGAAAACACGTAAATAAACAGCGGCGCCAGGAACAGCAGCAGGAAAATGATCATCCACAGCAGGTGCTTCTTCAGGCCGAACCTGTCGGTGACAAAGCCGAAGATCGGCTGAAAAATCAGCGCGAACAGCGCCATGCTGGCGAACACCAGCCCGGTTTGCCGCTGGTCGAGCTGGTTGACGTCATGCAGCCAGATCGGGAAAAACGGCAGCACCGCGCCGAGGATGAAAAAATAGAAAAAACAGAAGGCACCGAAGATCCAGAAATTCTTGTTTTTCAAATAAAACATGGCTCACCATCCCATTTTTGACGGCGCAGGAGGCCCTGCGCCTTGTGCGTTATCGAGGCGGTAAATGCGTTCGGTTAACCTTTAGTGGTAGGCGGGCAGCCAGCTGCCGTGCGCTTCGATCAGTTCGTCGCACAGGCTGCGAATGTCGTCGATCGACAGCTCGGCCGAGGTATGCGGATCCAGCAGCGCGGCGTGATAGACGGCCTCTCGCTTGCGCGTCACCGCCGCCTCGATGGTCAACAGCTGGGTATTGATGTTGGTGCGGTTCAGCGCCGCCAACTGTTCCGGCAGGCGCCCGACGTGGCAGGGCGTAATCCCCTGCCCGTCCACCAGGCACGGCACTTCGACGCAGGCCTCCGCCGGCAGGTTGGCGATCAGGCCGGCGTTGAGCACGTTGCCGCCAATCTTGTACGGCCGGTCGGTTTCTATCGCCTCGATGATATAAGAGGCATATTCGTGGGTGCGGCTGTGGCTCAGGGTGGCGTCATGGGTCAACGCCAGTTTCTGCTGCTGCCAGCGGTCGATCTGCTCGATACAGCGACGCGGGTATTCGTCCAGCGGGATATTGAAGCGCTCGATCAGTTCCGGGTAGTGGCGCTTGATCCAGTACGGCATGTATTCGGCGTTGTGCTCGGATGATTCGGTAACGTAATAACCGAAGGTTTTCATGATCTCATGGCGCACCATATCGTCGTGCTTGCCCTGCAGGGCGTTGGCGCGGCGTTTGATCTCCGGATACAGATCTTCCCCGTGGCGGCGAATATCCAGCAGCCAGGCCATGTGGTTAATGCCGGCGATATGGAACTGCACGTCGTCGGTGGGCATGTCCACGCTTTTCAACAGGGTTTCTGCGCACACCTGCACGCTGTGGCACAGGCCGACGGTTTTCACCCCGGTATGGCGCAGCATCGCGCCGGTCAGCGCCGCCATCGGATTGGTGTAGTTCAACAGCCAGGCGTCGGGGCAAACCTCTTCGATATCGCGAGCGAAATCGAACAGCACCGGGATGGTGCGCAACGCGCGGAAGATGCCGCCGATCCCCAGTGTGTCGGCGATGGTCTGCTGCAGGCCGTACTTTTTGGCAATCTTAAAGTCGGTGATGGTGCAGGGATCGTAACCCCCAACCTGAATGGCGTTCACCACATAGTGGGCGTTTTTCAGCGCCGCACGGCGATTTTCCACCCCGAGGTAGCGCCCGATACGCGCCCTGCCGGCGTTGATGTTGCGGTTGATATTGCTCAACATGGCGAAGGATTCATCCAGCCGGGCGCTGTCGATGTCATACAGCGCAATCTCCACCTCTTTCAACGCCGGGGTCGCCATGATGTCGCCGAGCACGTTCTTGGCGAAAATGGTGCTGCCTGCGCCCATAAATGTCACTTTAATCATCGTCTGTCTCCGCTGCTGCTGTTTTCGATGGCTTGAAACTACCCGGCGGCGGTGACCCGGTATAGGGATAAATGTGACCTGATTATGGCGAAAAATGACGCCGGTCAAAAACTGTGAGCTGAGTCTGAGTCTGCCGAGCGCGCCGTTCGCCGGCGGCGGCTACACTGTCAACGAGAACAAAAAGTGTGGAGACTGCCTGATGCACAAGAGTTTTACCCTGAGCCACACCGATAACATCGAACTGAACCTGTATCAGTACGGCGAGGAAAATTGCGCGAAAGGACACAGCTTCGGCCCCGCCGTGCGGCGGCACTATCTATTTCATTATGTGATAAGCGGCCACGGCGTTCTGCACAGCGAATTCGGCGCGTTTCCGGTTGCCGCCGGCGAAGGTTTCCTGATCTATCCGCAGGATGTCACCACCTATTGCGCCGACCCGCGGGATCCCTGGCACTACATGTGGCTGGAGGTGGACGGGCTGATCGCCGGCAAGATGTTCGAAGAGTGCCGCCTGAGCCGCCGCGCCCCGGTTTACCGCCCCGCAGAGTACGGCGATGAGCCCGATACCCTGCGCTATCTGCGGCAAATCATCGCGCAGGGCGAGCGCCACCGCTTGACGGCAATCGGCCTGTGCTACCTGTTTTTCTCCGCGCTGGTGACCAGCACGCCGCAGGGCGCCGCCGAGCGGCAGAGCGACCGCGCGCAGCACCTGCGCAAGGCGGTGAAATACCTTGAAAACCGCTACCATGAGCCGCTGACCGTCGCAGGCCTGGCCGCCTACTGCAATCTCAACCGCAGCCACCTGTGTCGGCTGTTCAAACAGGAGTTCGGCGTCGGGCCCAAGGAGTATCTGCTGAAACTGCGCATGAACATCGCCGTCAGCCTGCTGTGCAACAGCCAGACGGCGATCAAAGTGGTCGGCATTTCGGTGGGTTATGAAAACCAGCTGCACTTCTCCAAGGCCTTCAAGCAGGTGTATGGCCTGTCGCCCGCCAAATGGCGGCTGCAGAATCAGCCGGCCTGAGGGTCAGCCGCCGGGCCGCTCTTGCGCGGCCGCCCTTTTAACCCGCGGATATTTCTGCAGCCAGCGGCCGCTGACCATGCGCCAATAGAACAGCGCGCCGCGCACCGCCCAGTCGAAGAACATGCCGAGCCACACCCCCACCACGCCCATGCCCAGCACGATGCCCAGCGTATAGCCGGCCACCACCCGGCAACCCCACATGCCCAGCATCGACACCCACATGGCGAAACGGGCGTCGCGCGCGCCCTTCAACCCGGCGGGCAGTACCCAGGAGGCGGCCCAGATCGGCATAAAGGCGGCGTTGAGCCAAATCAGCACCTTCACCACCTCTTTCACGTCATCCTGTTGGGTATAAAAGGCGGCGAACACCCCGGCCAGCGGCGCGGTGCCCCAGGCAATGGCCGTCAGCCCGAGGGTCGACAGCCAAAAGATGTGGCGCAGCTGGCGTTCCGCCTGGCCGATCTGCCCTTTGCCCAGCCGCCGGCCCACGATGATGGTCGACGCCGATCCCAGCGCATTGCCCGGCAGGTTGATCAGCGAAGCGATGGAGAAGGCGATAAAATTGCCGGCGATGACGTTGGTGCCCATCCCGGCGACAAACATCTGGGTCAGCAGTTTACCGCCGTTGAACAATACCGATTCGATGCTGGCGGGTATGCCGATCCCCAGCACCTCCCACAGGATATTCAGCTTCAGCGGGGTAAAATAGCTTTTCAGCGTGATGTGCAGCGCCGGATTAAACCCGATCATCAGCACGTAAATAATCGCGGCGGCGCCGATATAGCGCGAAATGGTCAGCCCCAGCCCGGCGCCGACAAAGCCCAACCCGTCCCAGCCCAGCATGCCGTAAATCAGTATGCTGCTGATGATGATATTGAGAATGTTCATGCCGCCGTTGATCAGCAGCGGAATTTTGGTGTTGCCCGCCCCGCGCAGCGCGCCGCTGCCGATCAGCGCAATCGCCGCCGCCGGGTAGCTCCACACCGTGGTTTGCAGGTAAGACAGCGCCAACGCCTTGACCTGCGGCGTGGCCGCCCCGGCGATGACGTCGATAATCCGCTCGCCCGCCAGGTGAATGCCCGCCGCCAACAGCAGCGAGACCAGGGTCATCAGCACCAGCGACTGGCGCGCCGCCGCCCGCGCCCTTTTGCGATCCCGCTTGCCCAGGCTGAAGGCCACCACCACGGTGGTGCCCAGATCCACCGCGGCGAAGAAGGCGATGATCACCATATTGAAGCTGTCCGCCAGCCCGACGCCGGCCATGGCTTCCTTGCCGATCCAACTGACCAGGAAGGTGCTCAGCACCCCCATCAGCAGAACGCAGGCGTTCTCCATAAAGATCGGCACCGCCAGCGGCGTGATTTCGCGCCAGAACAGCACCCGGTAGCTCTTGCGTTTGGCGTACCAGGGCGTGTTTTCCACGCGCTGGCGCAGTGCGGCATATAAATTCAAGATGGGCTCGCGGGATAAAAGTGAAACTTCATTTCAAATGATGAGTGACAAACCGTTACCCTGCAAAGAATTTTTTAGCCGATTCACGCGCGGCAGCAAAAATCGGGGCGATGGCACGTGGGCGAGCGGAAAAGCCCGGCAGCAACGGTTGGCCGCTTAGCGCCGGGCGCCGCTGACCTTGGTCGCCCGGGCGGGGTTGCCGGCGACGAATTCGAGGGTGGGCGAGTAGTAGAACGGCAGCCAGGCGTTATAGCCGCTTTCCCACTCCCATTTGACCGGGCAGGGCCACAGCATGTCTTCATGCAGGATGTAATAGATCCACCGCCCGTGCGGACGGCGCGGTTTAAGCGTTTTCATAAACAGTGTCTGAGCGGCCTGGTGCGTTGCGATAGGGTTCACCGCCGCATTTTACCGCGATTCGCCGCGGGGGGACAGCCCGCTTTGCCGGCCCAGACCGGCCGGCATGAGGATAACGGCGTTAGTTTACCGGCAGCGCCAGCACCCGATCGGTGCTCATGATTTCGGCGAACACGTCGGCGACGCCGGCCAACGCGGCGCGCTGCAGGTCCGCATGGCTCACCACCTGATGGTCCCAGGTCGCCAGACTGCGGGTGGCGGTGGCGTCCGCCGGAATAATCACCTGATACCCCAGCGGCACCGCATCGCGCGCCGTCGAGGAAACGCACATGTGAGTCATCAAGCCGCTGACGATCAGCTGCCTGACGCCCGCCTGTTTTAACTGCCGATCCAGATCGGTGCCGACAAACGAGCTGGGCGTCGCTTTGGTAATCACCTTATCCCCGGCGGCGGGCTGCAGGTCCGGATGGAACGCGGCGAACTGGCTGCCTTCGGCGAACAGCGGGCCGTTGGCCGGGCCAAGATGGCGCACGAAGAATACCGGCATATGATGCCGATGGGCGAACGCCACCAGCCGCTGGGTATGCTTTAACGCCTTGAGGCCGTCGGGGATCGGCATCTTGCCGATAAAGTATTCATTCTGGAAATCAATCACCAGCAACGCCGTGGCGTTGGCCGGCAGGCTTTGAGTGGCCTGGGCGCCGCTCAGGGTGCGGATGGTCGGCGCCGTTTGCGCGTCGGCGGCGAAGCCGAGGCCGGAGGCCGCCATCGACAGCGTCAACGCACCGCAGGCAATCAGTTTTTTCATTTTCGGTTATCCTTGTGAGGTAAGAAAAACCGCGGACAATCCGCCGCGGGGACAGGATCAATTTTGCGGGTTGCGGCGCGGCGGCAACAGATACTCCAGTCACCAAAAACGATACCATCGGGCCAAATTTTCGCGGACGGTGCATCATCAGAAGGAAGCAACATGTCACCCCTCAACGTGGCTATCGTGGTCTTTAACGACATCATCCCGTTTCATCTTTCGGTACCCTGCGCGGTGTTCGAAAAGGCGCTGGACGCCAAGGGCGAGGCCGCCTACCGGCTGATGATTTGCGCCACCGAACCCGGGCCGCTGCGCACCAACGCCGGCTTTTCCATTATCGCGGAACAGAGTTTGGCGGCATTGGCGCAGGCCGACATGGTGATCGTGCCCAGTTGGAGCACCCCGGACATCCCGCCGCCGCCGGCGCTGACCGACGCCCTGCTCGCCGCCCACGCGCGCGGGGCGCAAATTGTCGGCCTGTGCATGGGCGCCTTTGTGCTGGCCGCCGCCGGCCTGCTCGATGGCCGGCCGGCGACCACCCACTGGCACTGGATGGCGGATTTTCTGCAGCGTTATCCGCGGGTGTCGGTAGACAAAAACGTGCTGTACGTGGACGACGGCGATATCGTCACCTCGGCGGGCACCGCCGCCAGCATCGATTGCTGCCTGCATCTGGTGCGCCGCCACTGCGGTGCGGAGACGGCCAACGCGGTGGCCAGACAATTGGTGGTGCCGCCGCATCGTCAGGGCGGCCAGGCGCAGTTTATCGAACAGCCGGTGTATAACACCGCCGGTGGCGATCGGTTCATGCAAACGCTGAATTGGGCAACGGAAAACCTGCGGCAGCCGCTGACGCTGGACGCGCTGGCGGCCAGGGCCTGCATGAGCCGCCGCAGCTTCACCCGGCGCTTTCAGCAAACCACCGGCACCACCTTCATGCAGTGGCTGCTCAACCAACGGTTGGCGATGGCGCAGCGTTTTTTGGAGAAAACCGATCAGCCCGTCGAGCGTATCGCGCAGGCCGCCGGCTTCGCCACCGCGCTGTCGATGCGCCGCCATTTTCAACGACAGTTCAAGACGTCGCCTTCGCTGTACCGCAAGGAGTTTCGGTTAACCGAGGCACCGGCCGGAACAGGGTGAAATGGCCGCCCGATCAGGATGCCGGGCACTGCACCTTGGCGAGAGCATCCCGATAATTCTTCTCGTTTTTGCGCTCTATCGCCACCGTGGCCTCGCGGATATGCTGCTTATTGTCGCCAACGGACAGTATTTTGTTCGCCCAGTCGTTATCGGACGTTCCCGCTTGTTGATGGCAGACTTTCTTCAGCTCGGCCATCACCTGCTGTTTATGTTGCTCAAACTGCAGGGATTGCAATGCGGATTCAGCCAGCGCATTGCCGGAAGCCAGCAGGCAGACCCACAGTAAAAGTTTTCTTGATGCGGCCACGGAACGCTCCTTGGTTCAGGAAGGGTAAGATAGCTTTAACTATATGTTCTCCCTAAACAATGCGCAAACGGCGCAGCGAGCGGCAGCCCTGTGCCGCCGGTGACGATGGCTCAGCCGTTGATTTTTTCGGGGGGCAGCCGTTGCGCCACCTGGCGGTAGTGCTCCAGACGCTGTTTGAAATAGCGCCGCAGATGCTCGGGCTGCTCGGCCTCCACCAGCGCGGGCGTCACCGGCAGGTTCAACCGCTCCTTGCCCGCCACGCAGCTGGCCGCAATATCCGCATGCAGTTTGCCGACGTAATTGCCCGAATAACCCCGATAGTAAAGTGACATGCCGCCCCCTGAAGACCTCTAAATTTCGAGGCCGCATCCGCGCAGGGAACCAGCCTCACCCACCGAAATATAACCAAGTATATAACGATCTTCCAGCGCCGCCGCCGGATGAGAAGCGATATACAGCCGGAAAGGGATGTAATAGTATCCATCAATCATGATCTCAGGAGAGCGTAGTTGATGAAAAAGTTGATGTTTTCGGCGTTGGTAGCCACATCCGTTATTTTGTTGTCGGCCTGTTCGCCCGACAACGACAGCAAGATAAAGGTGGCGATCAATACCGGGCCGGATGAGGCTATCTGGCAGGAAGTGCAAAAGGTCGCGAAGAGCCAATACCAGCTGGATGTCGAGGTTATTTCCTTTAATGACTACGTTTTGCCCAATGAAGCCCTGAGAAATAAAGACGTCGACGCCAACGCTTTCCAGAGCCTGCCTTATCTGGAAGATCAATCGAAGGAGCGCGGCTATAAATTCGCCATTCTCGGCAAGACCTTTATTTTCCCGATCGCCGCCTACTCGCACAAAATCCGCAAGCTCAGCGAGCTGCAGGATGGCGCCACCCTGACCCTGTCCAACGAAGCCACCACCCTCGGCCGCAGCCTGCTGTTGCTGCAGGCGCAGGGCTTGATCAAGCTGAAGGACGGCGTCGGCTACCTGCCCACCACGCTGGACATTGTCGAAAACCCGAAAAAGCTCAAGTTCGTGCAAGTGGATACGCCGCAGCTGACCCGCACGCTGGACGACCCTAACGTCTCGTTGTCGATCATCAACACCAATTTCTCGGCGCAGGCCGGTTTGTCCGCCGCGCGCGACGGCCTGTTTATGGAAGGCGTCGCCTCGCCTTACGTGAATGCGCTGGTGGTGCGAGCAGAGGATAAAGACAGTGAAAAACTGCAGAAATTGAAAGCGGCCTTCCAGTCGAAGGGCGTCGAGGACAAAGCGCGGGACGTCTATAAGGGCGACGCCATTAAGGCCTGGTAATCTTCACCGGCACGGCGAACGCGCCTGTGCCGGGTCAGCTATCCCCGGAGCTACTGCTTGACAAGGTGTTCGATGCGGGCGTACTGCGGTGGGGATGGGCTATCTGTGACCGGGATCGTTGAAAGATCACTACGTAAGTGATTGAATAATGGCGGAGAGAGGGGGATTTGAACCCCCGGTAGAGTTGCCCCTACTCCAGTTTTCGAGACTGGTCCGTTCAGCCGCTCCGGCATCTCTCCTGACAACGCTTGCTATCATGCCCCTTTTTGCGGCATTTTTACAGTGTTAGCCTCCAGCCGAACGTTCAAGTGACCACTTTACGAGCAACCTGATGATTAAATGGCCGTGGAAAGCAAATCAACCCCAGGCGGATACGCAGGCCCAGTGGCAGGACGCGCTGGCGATCCCGCTGCTCTCGCCGCTGGACGAACAGGAACAGCGGCGGCTGGTGACGGTCGCCGGGCAAATCCTGCAGCAAAAACGTATCGTGCCGCTGCAGGGGCTGCAGCTGACGTCGCAAATGCAGGCGCGCATCGCGCTGCTGTTCGCCCTGCCGGTGCTGGAACTGGGGGCGGAATGCCTCGACGGCTTCAATGAAATCTTGCTCTACCCGTCGCCTTTCGTGGTGGAAGACGAGTGGCAGGACGATATCGGCCTGGTGCACTCCGGGCCGGTGGTGCAATCCGGCCAAAGCTGGGAACAGGGGCCGATCGTGCTCAACTGGCAGGACGTGCAGGATTCCTTCGATCTTTCCGGCTTTAACCTGGTGATCCACGAGGCGGTGCACAAGCTGGACATGCGCAACGGCGGCGTCGCTACCGGCATCCCCCCTATTCCGCTGCGCGAAATCGCCGCCTGGGAGCATGACCTGCACGCCGCCATGGACAGCCTGCAGGATGAAATAGACATGGTCGGCGAAGAGGCCGCCAGCATGGATGCCTACGCCGCCACCGATCCGGCCGAATGCTTCGCGGTGCTGTCGGAGTATTTCTTCAGCGCTCCCGAGCTGCTGGCCGAGCGCTTTCCGGCGCTGTACCAGCATTTTTGCCGCTTCTACCGCCAGGATCCGCTGGCGCGCCTGCTGCGGCTGCAGGCGGAATCCGACGCGCAGGCGCAGTAAATCGCCGCGCATTGCTCAGATACCGAGCAGTCGCGCCGTATTGGCCAATTTAGCGTTGACACGCCCTGGGCGGCTGGATATGATGCGCCCCGTTCACACGATTCCTCTGTAGTTCAGTCGGTAGAACGGCGGACTGTTAATCCGTATGTCACTGGTTCGAGTCCAGTCAGAGGAGCCATATTAAAAAAGCCCGCTCAGGGAAACCTGAGCGGGCTTTTTGCGTGTTTTAGCAAAAGAATCAGATAGTTCCATCAAATAACGATCTGCTTTTATTCTGAATCTCTCCAGTGATCCTTTGATCCGCCACCAGGAACACGCCTCTCAGCTCGCCTGACGGTTCGTTTTCCCTGTATCAAGAAGCGAACGTTGCAAACAATGGACGATAAATTCAGAGTTGAGCTGAGTAATATCAGGACAAAATTTTGGCAATTCTGTTACAGCCAACGCTCGGTTAAACACTCGTATAAGCCTTTTAAATGGTGAAGGGAACAGACAACGTTCCCTTTACTGACATATCAGAGCTTGTTTAATTCGGCGTGTGTGCCGGTAACCGGTTCGGTTGCTTTTTCCCACCGGTTAATGACCAGGGGAGCCACAATATTTCCAAGCACGTTTAAGGTTGTAGTTCCGCTGTCGATAATGCGGAATATACCGGCTATCAGCGCAACGGCATCAAGCGGAAGCCCCGCAGAGGCAAGAGTGGCAGAAAGAATGAGGATGGCAAAACCCGGTACGCCTGCGGCCCCCTTTGAGGTCAGCACCATGGTGACGACCAGGATAATCTGCTGCATCAGCGTCAGATCGATACCGTAAAGCTGCGCGACAAATATGGTTGCTACACCGAGAAATATCGATGCCCCGTCCAGATTAAAGGCATAACCAACCGGCACGACAAAACTGACGATGCGGCCCGGCACGCCGTAGCGCTCCAGCTTATACATCAGCTGAGGCATGACGGCTGCTGAAGCGGCGCTTGAGAAGGCCAGCACCAGCTCCTGGCGGAAATGTTTCACCAGTTTAAAGACGTTCTCACCGATCAGAGCACAGATACCGCCCAGCACAACCAGGGCAAATAATATCAGGCCCAGATATACCGTGCCGACAAGCTTGAGGAGCGGCAGAAGCGAGGCGAAGCCGAAAGTCGAAACGGTAGCGCCAATCATGCCGAATACGCCAACCGGGGCATACGCCATGACGATAGCAACCACCCGAAACATGCCGTCTGACACACTCTGCAGGACGCTGAGGATCGGAGCCGTTTTCTCACGTGGAAGTCCATTGAGCGCAAGACCAAACAGAACAGCAAAAAACAGCACCGACAGCAGTTTGCCCTCTGAGAGCGCCACGAACAGATTATCCGGAACAATGTTCTGCACGATCACCAGCGCACCGCGTGCCGGCTCCATCTTCATGTGCCCTTCACCGTGGGCCATTCCCTGTATACTGGTGCCTTCTCCCGGTGCAATCAGGTTGGCCAGCACCAGTCCGAAAACGATTGCTATCCCGGTGACCGTAAAGAAATATCCCAGCGATTTCACGCCCATCCTGCCAAAGGATTTATTATCACCACTTCCGGTGATACCCAGGATCATGCAACAGAAGACAATCGGCACCACGACCATTTTCATCATCTTGATGAAAATATCGCCGAGCGGCTTGAGAATTTCGTGACTGACCCACTGCTGATATTCGGGATGCGTGTTGAAATACCATCCCACCACGATCCCCAGTAAAAGGCCGATAACGATCTGCCAAACCAGTGTTATTTTTTTCATGTCCAGCCCTCAGATTAAACAGGGCAACCTCTGCCAGAAAGCGGCAGAAGTCACGCGAGATACATTCGGGTGAAAAGAGAGGTGGCACGAGCTGAAACCGTGCTCAGAGTATTATTTTGCGAAAAGCTGACTGATATCTTTGAACGCCTTAAATTCCAGCGCGTTACCGCAGGGATCAAACAGGAACATCGTGGCTTGTTCCCCGACCTGCCCCTTAAAGCGGATGTAGGGCTCAATAACAAATTGGGTGCCGAACGATTTAAGCCGTTCAGCCAGCGCCTCCCATTCGTCCCATTTCAGCACAATGCCAAAATGCGGCACCGGTACGTCATGGCCGTCAACGGGATTTGAATGCGCGCTTTCCTGAGACGCCGTTTTAGGATGCTCATGGATCACCAACTGATGACCATAAAAATCAAAATCTACCCACTGCTCGCTCGAACGCCCTTCGTTCAGTCCGAACACCTCACCGTAAAAATGGCGGGTTGCCTCCAGGTCATACACAGGAATTGCCAGATGAAAGGGAGAAAGGCTCATTAATACATCCTCATAAGAAAGTCGCTGCCTTCTGGCTGCGGAAAATCTGATTGATATTGAGTAATGCAACGCGCTGAGCCAGAACGGCGTCTGGTGTGACGTTAACATTACCGTCACAAAGGAGATTATAAATAATTTTCTTTGATTAAAATCAATATTTATCATTGTATAATACAAATTATATTTGTGTATTGGGTGACTTATGATCCGTGAACTGAAGACGTTTTTGATGGTGGCAAAAGAGGGAACCTTCGCGGCGGCGGGGAATAAAATCGGTCTCACGCAGGCTGCTGTCAGCGCCCAGATGCAGCGTCTTGAAGCGGACTTAAACTTTGCTCTGTTTGACCGATCAGGGAGAAATGCACGCCTCAACCAGAAAGGGCTGCAGCTCGTCACCCAGGCGCAGGAACTGCTGACGCTGTATGACGGTCTGGGCGAGAGGCTGACCCGGGCTATTCCCGGCAAAATCGTGACGATTGGCGCCATTGCTTCCGTACAGCGCACCCTGCTTCCGGACGCGCTGACGTTGTTCAGTAAGCAGAGCTCCGGGTGTCGCACCCGCGTGATACCGGGGCTGTCGATGGATCTCATAAATCTCGTTGACGCCGGCGAAATAGACATGGCCGCCGTCCTGAAACCGCCTTTCGCCCTGCCGCAGGGCCTGCAGTGGAGCGCGCTGACCCATGAGCCTTTTCATCTCATCGTGCCGAAAGGAGTCGCGGGCGACGATATCGCCGGGCTGCTCAGAGAACGGCCATTTATTCGCTACGATCGTTCGTCCTTCGGCGGACGCCTGGTGGATCGTTTTCTGAGAGAGATGGACATTTCCGTCACTGAAATCTGTGAAGTCGACGAACTGGAGGCCATCCTTAAGCTGGTCAGTAACGGTGTGGGCGTCGCCCTTTTGCCCCAGATTGCCGCCTGGCACCGCTGGCCATCATCCGTCAGGGCACTCAGTCTGGGGCAGAAGATTTTTTATCGGGATGTGGGGCTGATTCACCGGCCGCTTGAGCGCCTTGACGATGACGTCAGGCGCATTTCTGAGCTGATTATCATGCAGGCAAGGCGGGACAGCCTGCGCAAGCCCCGTTAAATCATGTCACGGACGCTCATGCTTTTAACGATCAGCCCTGCGGAGCGCCGGGGGTACTCGCCGGCACGCCGGCGATGTTGACCGCATCTCCGGTCGTGTAGAAGTGACCGCCAGCAATATAGTGCAGGCTGCGCCAGTCTGCCGCTTTTATAAACTCATTCATCTTGCTGCTCCGCTGAAATTTTAACGGCCTTCAATAAAGTCAGCCAGGCTCCGGTGCCCTGACATAATCAGTTCCTGGACGATGGCCGTTATCTCCGGCGCTTTCTCGCGTGCGTGCGCCTCAAAGCTGGCCTGCCAGACAATGACCGTTTCGTCCCGCCCGGTCAGGGGAATAAGGCTGACGGTCGCCACATAGTCATCAACAGGCAGCGGCGATTCGATAAAGCGGTAAGAAAAAGCCTGACGCGTTTCATCAACCATCAGCAGTTGCTCACGAAGAATGTCGCCGTTCTCCAGCACCAGCCTGCGCTTGCAGCCCGGCAGCCCGTCCGGCTGATGGTCCTCAATTTCACTGCTGCGGATCGCCGGGTGCCATTCACTGATGCGGCCAAACTGGCGGAGCGTTTGCCATACCCGGTTCGCATCAGCGGCGACGGTGGCGTTAAATTTTACGACTGACATAGCGGTGCCTTTTATTGTGTTACGCGTTTTCCGGCCATGTCGGCCGCGCGAATGATGGAAATGCCCGGCTGCGGATTCAGCGCGGACTGTATAAGGCGGGCGGCGATTTCTGCTGCCGGGTTGAGACGCCAGCGGCGCGGTAGAAACGGTGCGAAAACCCTAAGGGCGAGTTTCAGCGCCATTTCCCCCGGGCGCACCTCTTTCCTGGCCCCCCCGATAACGCCGGGCCGGACGAAGGTCAGCGAACGGAAATTCTCCTGCAAGAGCGCCTGCTCAAGCTCTCCTTTTACGCGGTTATAAAAAAAGCGCGAATCCGGATCTGCCCCGGCAGCCGAGGTCAGGGCAAAGGTTGAGGCGCCCAGGCTCTGCGCCAGGCGGGCAAATGCCAGCGGATAGTCGTAGTCAACCTGCCGGAAGGCGTTCCGGCTTCCGGCTTTGTGCATCGTGGTGCCAAGTGCGCAGATCACCGCGTCCAGCGTTCCTTCCTGCACACAGGTGCGCATATCCTCAAAACTGATTTGGGGATTGATAAGCGTCTTTCCGCCGGCAGCGTACGGAGGAAGTGGCTTTCGCGTGGGGGCGATAATGACACTGACGGCGGGATTGGCCAGCGCCTGGCGAAGGACATGGCCGCCCACCAGCCCGGTTGCACCCAGCAGCAACAGGCGGCTCACCTTACCGGCCCGCCATTTTCTGCACGGCTTCCCGAACCGGAACCTCGCCGGCAGTCAGCTCGATAATGATGCGACTGACGCCGGGCTGTTCAATGATTTCAGCCAGGGTGGCCGCCACATCATCACGGGAAACATCCCCATAAGGAATAGCGAGGCCCGCATGGACAAGGCCCGTGCCGGGCTCGTCCCGCAGCGTGCCAGGTCGTAATATCACCCAGTCGAGAGCGCTTTGCGCCAGCGCCACGTCGGCCATTTTTTTGACGCGCATATAGTTCTCGAACGTGTCAGACACTGACTGACCCCGTGCGGCCTCCGGGAATGCGGAAACCAGCAGAAAGCGCGACACCCGGGCCTTCAGGGCAGCGGCAACGGCGGTTTTCAGCCCCTCGCCATCTACCGCGTTGGTCATTTCCTGGCCGCCCTTACCGCCGGCGCCGGCCGTAAATACCACCACCTCACTGCCTGTCAGGTATGCAGCCAGCGCATCCTCATCCAGCTCGGTCAGGCTTCCGCTGACCGGCTCAGCCCCCTGCTGGCGTAATAACGTTTCCTGCTCTGGTTTGCGGCAAAGCGCCCGGACATCATGTCCGTTATCCGAAAGGATCCTGCTCAGGCGCCGGCCTATCTGGCCTGCGCCACCGATAATGAAAACACGGGTCATTACGTTCTCCTTGCCCTGTCATGAGGCGGCGGTAATCGCCGCGTTATCAACCTTCAAACTGATGGTACACTTTGGCGATCACCTGCCAGCGTCCGTCAATCTTAATCAGTGTCAGATAATCGTTATAGTCCGCACCTATAGCGTCATTTTCCATATCAACCCGCACTACTGCGGTAGTCGGCGTGATAGCCAACACATCGAGGCGGGTTACGATATCCGGCGCGCTGCCGTTCTCGCGAACAAAGGCGTACAGGTTCTCCACCGGCCCGCCCAGCAGCCTGCCGTTGGTAAAGCCGTACATCACCGCATCGTTATGAAAGGCTTCCGCCACCGTTTCAGCTTCACCGGTGCGCAGTCCGTCAACGTATCTCTCAGCCGTTTCCGTAACAGCCCGGTAATCGGCAGTGGGTACCGCTTTGATATTTTTACTCATCTTACTTTCCTCTTATTGGCAGCATGCAGGAACTGCACGCTGCATCAGTCAACGGGCCGGGCCGTTATCAGGGGGCGACGTGGGTGTGGTAAATCTTGCTGACCACGGTCCAGCGACCGTTCACCTTCAGAAGGTTGAAAAAGTCGGTGAAGCGAAAGCCCGAAATGTCGTCAGTGTCGATGCGGGCACTGGCCGCCGTACCCACGATATCTACACGCACAATGGCCGCTTTGGCTTCGGGTGAAGGACGGAAGGCGGTATCGATGGTGTCAAACAGCCCCTGAATCGGACCTCCGCTGAGATGGCCGTTCCCGTCAACGCCGAAAATAGTCGCCTTATCGCTGAAAGCGGGCTTCATCAGTTCGCTCTTCGCCTGCTTACCGCCTTCGCTGTACTGATTAAGCACGTCTACGATGGCGTTATAGTCCTGCACGTAGGTTGTGTCGCTCATGTTTATGTCTCCGTTTTAATAAACCGGGTATCCGTTCAGATACCCATTTTTCGTCTGATGCACCGTTGCAGCAGATAAAGCAATACCAGGCCCAGCGCGGCGACCGCCGCACCGGTTAACACACCGGTGTTCTGCATCATTTCCAGGGGTGAAAAATCCCCCCGCGCAAGCACCCCCACGTCTGATACGGTGGCACCCGCACTGGCGTAGATAAAGGTTCCCGGAATAAGGCCGGGCATCGTGGCAGCCAGATATTTTTTAAAATGCATGCCGCTCGCCCCCAGCCCATAGTTCAGGGGCGCAAACGGCACCACTGAGCTCAGACGGAGCAGCAGAACAAGCACAATGCCATTGTGCTGCGCCAGAGAAAGCACCCTGCTCAGGTTGGTGCTCCTGACGGCCCCTTTCGCAACATGCGGAAAGAGGCGGCTCCTGGCCAGCCCGAAAGCCAGCAATGAAGAGGTGATACCGGCCAGCAGGGCTATCAGCGTTCCGCCCGTGGCACCAAACAGCCATCCCGACAGTGCAGTCAGTAATGAGGCCGGGAAAAACAGTAGCGTGGCCGCGACAAAAACGGCGAAAAACAGCACCGCCCCCACCCCGCCGGCAGCCTGAAGATAGAGACTCAGAGATGAGATAAGGTTCGCCATCAATTTCCTGTGTTTTGTAGTGATCGCTATGTAATGTTATTATTGTATAGTGATCACTACGTAAACTGTCAAGCGAATCATTGAGACCTCCCTGCATGAAAAATCGTGATTTACCCGAAGCCGTGGAAAAACCTAAAGGCAGGCCGCGCAGCTTTGACCGTGACAAGGCGCTGCTCAAGGCTCTGGATCTGTTCTGGCGTAAAGGCTTTGAGCCGGCGTCGGTTGCCGAACTCTGTGCCGCAATGGAAATCAATCCGCCCAGCCTGTATGCGGCCTTCGGCAATAAGGCAAAACTGTTCCTTGAGGCGGTAAATTACTACGAGCGGGTATACTGGAAAGCGACCTGGGAGCGGCTCGAACAGACGCCGGACATCACTCAGGCCATTGATCGGTTCTTCAGCGAAGCGACAGAGATACTGCTCTCACCCTCAGCACCCTGTGGCTGCATGGTGGTACTTGCGGCGATTAATGTTTCAGCGGACTCGACCGATGTCATCAGGGCGGTCAGCGTTCTCCGGCAGGAGGGAAAAGACCTGTTTGAAAAACGGCTGGGCAGAGCGGTGCGGGAAAATCAGCTGCCTGCGGGAACAAATACCGCTGCCCTGGCTACCGTTCTGAATACGTTGCTTGAAGGGATGTCAATTGAAGCGAAAGACGGCGCCACGCCCGAAAGCCTGAAGCTGACCGGACAGCACGCCATCAGGCTGCTGCCGCCGCTGAATGCCTGAACGCACGAAATGCCACACAACACAACTAGACGACCGGTCAGTTTTTTACTAGAGTACCCGGACTATGAAAAAACACACGACAGACATACGCCAGCACATCATTGATGTGGCGAGGGCAATTATTACGCACAAAGGTTACAGCGCCGTCGGAATTGCTGAGATTGTCCAGGCCGCCGGCATCCCTAAAGGCTCGTTTTATTATTACTTTAAGTCTAAAGAAGATTTTGCCGAAGCGCTGCTGGAGCACTATTTCAGCCACTATCTGGGTGAGGTAGACATTCAGCTTAATGGCAGCGGGCCAGCCCGTGAGCGTCTGCTGCGCTACTTCACTTTCTGGAAAACGACCCAGGGCGCAGACCTGCCCGAAAGTAAATGCCTCGTCGTCAAGCTGGGCGCAGAAGTCTGCGATCAGTACGACAGCATGCGACACGTTCTGGCAAAAGGGACGCACGATATCGTGCAGAAAATTGCTCAGTGTATCCGTGAGGGCCAGGAAGACCGCTCTCTCCCGGCGGTTGCGGATGCCGGGGAACTCGCCGAAGAACTCTATCAGCTCTGGCTTGGTGCTTCCCTGATGGCAAAAATTCATGATCCTGATAAAGCGTTTGATAAAGCGTTGAACGCCACTCTGCGGCTGCTCGGGTAGCCGTATTTTTTTTACCTTAAAACTAGACGACCGGTCAACTATTATGGAGTTTATATGACTGACAACAGTACCCGTACCGATTTATTTTCACCCGTTACGATGGGGATGCTTCAGCTGGCTAACCGCATCGTGATGGCCCCGGTGACTCGCAGCCGTTACGGCGAGGACGGCGTGCCTGATGAACTGCATGCGACTTATTATGCACAGCGCGCCGGCGCGGGCCTGATTATTTCAGAAGCCACCAACATCTCAGCGCAGGGCCGCGGCTATGCGGCTACCCCGGGGATCTGGAGCGAAGAGCAGGTGACTGGCTGGAAAAAGGTGACTGACGCCGTCCACGCTGAGGGCGGAAAAATCGTCTGCCAGCTCTGGCACGTGGGCCGTTTTTCAAGCGTTGAGCTGCAGCCCAACGGAGAACGCCCTGTGGCACCTTCCGCAATCAAAGCAGAGGGGCAGACCTATACCGTCAACGGTTTCGTGCCGGTTTCCACCCCGCGAGCGCTCGAAACAGAGGAAATCCCCGGCATCATTGAGCAGTACAAACGAGCGGCAGAAAACGCCCTGCGTGCCGGCTTTGATGGCGTAGAAGTGCACTCAGCAAACAGCTACCTGCTCGATCAGTTCCTGCGTGACTCCACCAATCACCGCACTGACGCCTATGGCGGCTCAATTGAAAACCGGGCCCGCCTCACGCTTGAAGTGACAGAAGCCATCGTCGGCATCTGGGGCAATGAGAGAGTGGGCATTCGCCTCTCGCCGGTGACCCCTGATGCCGGTAATACCCCGCCGGACAGCAACGTCATGGCGATGTACGGTTACCTCATTCAGCAACTGAACCGGTTTAACCTGGCGTACCTGCACTTTGTTGAGGGGGCGACGGCCACTTCCCGCGACGTGCCTGCCGACGTGGATATGGATGCGCTGAGCGCGCAGTTCGACGGGCCGTTTATCGGCAACAACAACTATGACCTTGAGATGGCCATCAGCCGCCGGAACGCAGGAATTATTGATGCCGTTGCCTTTGGTCGCCTGTTTATTTCCAACCCGGACCTGGTGAAACGTCTGCGTTACGGTGCCGAACTGACGATTGCGCCGAAAGAGGCGTATTACGGCGGCGGGGCTAAAGGCTACACCGACTGGCCGGAAGGCCATTACTGATATACCACACGGGCGGGGATCCCCCCGCCTCCTGTACCTGATAAAGAAGGACAATAAAATGAATCACCTGCAGAAAAAAACGGCTGTCATTACCGGTGCGTCATCGGGCATTGGCGCAGCAACCGCCCTGGAACTTGCACGGCACGGCGTGAATATCGTGGCGGCCGCGCTGGATCAGGATGGCCTCGACAGGTTAGTGAAGAGCATCAAAGCAGAAGGCGGTGAGGCAGTTGGCCTGGTGACCGACGTGACTCGTCTGGAAGACGCACAAGCGCTGGCAAAATACGCCACTGAGACCTTCGGTTCGGTCGATATCCTGATCAACAATGCCGGCCTGATGCTTTTCTCCAGCTGGAGCGATGTGGTGTGGGAAGACTGGAACAAAATGGTGGACGTCAACGTGAAGGGTTACCTGAACGCCATTGCGGCCGTGCTTCCGGGAATGCTGGAGAAAAAAGACGGACAAATCCTGAATATGGCGTCCGTGGCAGGCCATCAGGTTGATGCAGGCGCGGGCGTTTACAGCGCGACCAAGTTTTTTGTGCATGCGATGACCGAGTCGATGCGCAAAGATTTAGGCGTGAATAAAGGCATTCGCGTGAACACTATCAGCCCGGGTGTCATTAATACGGGCTGGGCGGATAAGGTAAGCGATCCTGAAGGCCGCAAGGTCGCTCAGGAACTGACTAAAATTGCTATCAGCCCGCAGGATGTGGCCAGTGCTGTGGTGTATGCGCTAAATCAGCCGCAAAACGTGACGGTCAATGACCTGATTATTTCACCCACCCGGCAGAACTGGTAATAAGGCAAGTCCAGTCAGAGGAGCCATATTTAGAGAAGCCCGCTCAGGGAAACCTGAGCGGGCTTTTTGCTGTTGGAACGCCCGGTTTCAAGCGCCGCGAATGGTGCCGCGCCAAACAAAATCGGCATGGTACAGCCGCGTTTCCCCCGGCATTTCCTGCCCTAACGCCGGCGGCATGTGTTCTTCCTTCGTCTCCTCCGCCACCAGCCACGACACCGAATCCTGCGCATACTGCATCACCGGTTGGGTAAAGGTGGTGAGGTTGTAGGAGGACCATGCCGCCTGCGGGATATCGTCGTAACCCGCGACGCAAAGGTCTTGCGGAATACGCAGCGCAAAGCGATGGCGCGCCTCATCCATAAAGCCACAGGCCAGCAGATCGGTCACGCAGAACACCGCATCGGGGCGCGTGCTGCGGGTCAATAACCGGTGCGCCAGGATCTGGCCGCTCTCATAGGAAGTGGTGCCGAAGCGTTCGACGCTCACCTGCAGCCCCGCCGCTTCCGCCGCCTGGATAAAACCGCGTTCGCGCGCCATCAGGCTCGGCGTGCCCGCCAGTGAATTGGCGAAGGCGATCCGTTTGCAGCCGGCGCGCACAAATGCCATCACCACCCTGCCGGCCGCTTCTTCGTTATCCAGATTGATGCTCAGAGATCCCGGTAAAACATCATCACGGTTAATCAGCACCAGCCGCTGGCCGTGCTTGTGGCACAGGCGCGCAATAGCGCTGTCCGGCATGCCGGAAAGCACAAAAGAGGCATCCGCCCGGAAGTTAATCGCCTGCTGCAACGCCTGTGAGACGCTGTCGTCAGACCGGTCGGTGTTAATCAGCATGGCGATTTTGCCCGCCTCCTGCAGATGCTGGGTCAACAATCGCACCAGGCTGGCCCGATAAGGCGTCGCCAACTCCGAAACGATCAGGCAGACGATGCCGCTGCGATTGCGCACCAATCCCCGCGCCAGATGATTGACGTGGTAACCCAACTCGGCGGCGGCTCGCATCACCTTTTCGCGGGTTGCTGCCGAAACGCTGGCGCCTGGCGTATAGGTTCGCGAGACGGCCGATCGGGAAACCCCGGCCAGCTCCGCCACGTCTTTCGCACTGATCATGTCCTTTTCCATAGCCCTGTTCACATCTCTCCGTTTCTCTTGCCGAGAAAAGTTTGCCGCAATTTGCAAAGCTGTGCAAATTTTTCACTGCGAAATTGTTTCATTTTTGTGACGAATGGTTTGAATTGTATTATAGCAAGATTGACAGCGCATTTTTTATCCTCTAGTTATTTGCACACACGTGCAAAGAAAATGGCGACAACGTATCGCCACCCTACACAACCAAGGAGAACACCATGCATCGCGTTACTCTGATGGCGGCCCTCGCCGCCGGCTCTGCGCTCTCAGCCCTGCCCGTTCACGCCGCCGGCAAACTGAATATGATCTGTTCCGCCGACGTCGTGGTCTGCGAGCAAATGACCAATCTGTTTGAGCAACAACACCCGAACATCAAAGTCAGTATGGTGCGCCTCTCCGCCGGGGAAGCCTACGCGCGTATTCGTACCGAAGCCCGCAACCCGCGCACCGACATTTGGTGGGCCGGTACGGGCGATCCGCATATGCAGGCCGCCGAAGAGGGCCTGACCCAACCCTATAAATCCCCGCTGCTGGACCAACAGCAAGACTGGGCGCGCAAGCAGGCCGCAAGCGCCGGTTACCGCACCGTGGGCGTCTATGCGGGCGCCCTCGGCTGGGGTTACAACACCAAACTGCTGGCGGAGAAAAAGCTCAAGGTGCCCGCCTGCTGGAGCGATCTGCTGGATCCGGCGTATAAAGGCGAGATCCAGATGGCCAACCCGAATTCTTCCGGCACCGCCTACAACACCCTCGCCACGCTGGTGCAAATCATGGGGGAAGATCCGGCCTTCGAGTACCTGAAAAAGCTCAACGCCAATATTTCGCAGTACACCAAATCCGGCTCCGCGCCGGTGAAAGCGGCGGCGCGCGGCGAAACGACCGTCGGCATCGTGTTTATGCATGACGCGGTGGCGATGCAGGTGGATGGTTTCCCGGTAAAAGCGGTGGCGCCCTGCGAGGGCACCGGGTTTGAAATCGGCTCCATGTCGATCGTCAAAGGCGCGCGCAACCTGGCCGACGCCAAGATATGGTACGACTGGGCGCTCGGCGCAGAGGCCCAGTCGCACATGAAAGACGCCAAATCCTTCCAGCTGCCGTCAAATCGCAACGCGGCGATTTCCGAATACGCACCGCGCTTCGAGAACATCAAACTGATCGATTACGACTTTAAGACCTACGGCGCCACGGACAAGCGTAAGGCGCTGCTCAGCCGTTGGGACAAAGAGATCGGCGCCAGCGCCCAATAATTCCCGTCGATTTCCCTTCTGAATGCCATGCGCCCTGCGATAACGCAGTGAAAGAACGATGAATTGATCGAGGTCACGATGAATACTCAAAACCGCCGCCTTGACGGGGCGCTGCTGCTCGGCGCGCTGGCATTGCTGGCGCTGCCCTGGTACAGCCAGGAATCCGGGTTCTTCGACTTTAGCTGGCTGAGTACGCTCTGGCGGGATCGGGAGAGCGCGCCATTGCTGTGGCAAATGCTGCATTTTCAGCGCCCCTGGCTGGCTGGCGCCGTACTGTTGCTGGCGATTTGCGCGCTGGCTCGCCTGCGGCCCGTCGGCCGGCTGCGCACGCAGCTGCTGATGGGCGCCAGCGTCGCCGGCGTGCTGTTCCTGCTGTTTGAAGGCCATGCCATCGGCTACGGCGGCTGGAATTGGCAATGGAGCGAGCGGCTGTTCGGCGCGCTCAGCGACGGCCAACCGGCCTTTGGCGCCGGCGCCGTTCTGTTGCTCACCGCTTTTTTGCTGCTGTTCTCTTTTGGGTTGGCCGAGCGCGGCGTTCTGAAAGGCGACGCCTTTGTGGTGGCCGCGATTGTGCTGCTGGTGGCGTTGGTCAGCACCTTCGTGCTTTACCCGGTGTTGAGCATGTTTGTCGCCTCGGTGCAGGACGTGGAGGGATCGTTCAAGCCCGACGGCATGATAGCCAACATGCGGGATCCGGCGATTTGGAGCCTGGGCTGCCTGCGCGGCGGCAGCTGCGGCACCGCCTGGCGCACCCTGACGCTGGCCTTGATGAGCGCCGGCGGCTCAACGCTGCTCGGCCTGGCCTTTGCGCTCGCCGCCACCCGCACGCCGCTGCCGTTCAAGAAGGGATTGCGCCTGCTGACCGTGCTGCCGATCATCACGCCGCCGTTCGTGATTGGCCTGGCGCTGATGCTGCTGTTTGGCCGCGCCGGCGTGGTCACCGAACTGCTCGCCAACCTGTTCGGCATCGAGCCGGGCCGCTGGCTGTACGGCCTGACCGGCATTTGGATTGCCCAGGTGCTGTCCTTCACCCCGATAGCCTTTCTGGTGCTGATTGGGGTGGTCGAAGGGGTCAGCCCGTCGCTGGAAGAGGCTTCGCAAACGTTGCGCGCCAACCGCTGGCGCACCTTCCGCCATGTTTCACTGCCCCTGATGGCGCCCGGCCTGGCGAACGCCTTCCTGATCGGCTTTATCGAAAGCATGGCGGACTTCGGCAATCCGATGGTGCTGGGCGGCAGCCACGGCGTGCTGTCGACCGAAATATTCTTCTCGGTGGTCGGCGCGCAAAACGATCCTAGCCGCGCCGCGGTGCTGGCGGTCATCCTGCTGTGTTTTACCCTCGGCGCCTTTATTTTGCAGCGCCTGTGGCTGGCCGGGAAAAACTTCGCCACCGTGACCGGTAAAGGCGACTCCGGCACGCACTGCGGGCTGCCGCGCGGGCTGCGTTATGGCGTGTACGCGCTGGTGATCCCCTGGGGCCTGTTCACGCTGGTGGTCTACGGCATGATTTTGATCGGCGGTTTCGTGCAGTCATGGGGGCTCGACAACAGCCTGACGCTGGGGCATTACGCCCGCGCTTTCGGCTTCCACTGGCGCGACGGCCAGATCGTCTGGACCGGCGTGGCCTGGAACTCGTTCTGGACCACCCTGGAAATCGCCCTGATCGCCGCTCCGCTCACCGCCATCGTAGGCCTGCTCACCGCCTGGCTGATCGTGCGGCAAAAGTTTGCCGGCCGCCAGACATTCGAATTCATGCTGATGCTCAGCTTCGCCATTCCCGGCACGGTGATCGGCGTCAGTTACATTATGGCTTACAACCTGCCGCCGCTGGAGATCACCGGCACGGCGCTGATCCTGGTCGCCTGCTTCGTGTTCCGCAATATGCCGGTGGGGGTGCGCGGCGGCATCGCCGCCATGAGCCAGCTGGATCGCAGCCTGGATGAGGCGTCATTGACGCTGCGGGCCAACAGTTTCCGCACCCTGCGCAAAGTGATCTTGCCGCTGCTGAAACCCGCCATCAGCGCCGCCCTGGTGTACGCCTTCGTGCGTGCGATTACCTCCATCAGCGCGGTGATCTTCCTGGTCAGCGCCCAGTACAACATGGCCACCTCGTATATCGTCGGGTTGGTCGAAAACGGCGAGTACGGCGTGGCCATCGCCTACTCTTCGGTGCTTATCGTGGTGATGCTGGCGGTGATCCTCACCTTTCAGCTGTTGGTCGGCGAACGCCGCCTGCGCCGCGCCGTCCGTGTCGCCACGCCGCCGGTCTCGCCCCCGTCGGCCCTACATCAGGAGAATGCCGCATGACTGCCATTCGTTCCGGCTCGGTGGTGTTTGAAAACGTCACCAAACAATTCGCCGACTTCATCGCCCTGCCCGGTCTGTCACTCAGCGTCGAACCGGGTACGCTGGTAACCTTGCTCGGCCCTTCCGGCTGCGGCAAAACCACCACGCTGCGCCTGCTGGCCGGCCTGGAGCACCCAACGTCGGGGCGCATCCTGATTGGCGGCAAGGAGGTTACGCATTTGCCCGCCAACGAACGCGACGTCGCGATGGTGTTCCAGTCCTACGCGCTGTTCCCGCACATGAACGCGCTGGACAACGTGATGTACGGCCTGCTGGCCAGCGGCCTGTCGCGCAAGGAGGCCCAGGCCCGGGCGCATGACGGCCTCAAGCTGGTCGGGCTGGAAAACATGGGCCGGCGCCTGCCCGCGGAGCTGTCCGGCGGCCAACAGCAGCGCATCGCCGTGGCGCGCGCGCTGGTGCTGGAGCCGCAGGTGCTGCTGCTCGATGAGCCTCTGTCCAACCTTGACGAGCGGCTGCGCCGCCGCGTGCGTACCGAAATCCGCGAATTGCAGCAGCGCCTCGGCTTTACCGCCGTGTACGTGACTCACGATCAAGAAGAGGCTCTGGCGGTCTCCGATAAAATTATCGTCATGAAAGAAGGGCATATTGCTCAGCAGGGCGCACCCCAGGAGCTTTACCACTCCCCGGCTTCGGTGTTTATCGCCGATTTTATGGGCGAGGCCAATATTCTGCCCTGCGACATCGAACGGGTGGAGAATGGCGAGGCGCTGATCACCCTCGGCAGCCGCCAATACCGGGTGCCGGGTGCGCAGGCTCGCCCCGGCGCGGCGCAGCTCTCGGTGCGCCCGCAGTTTATCACCCTGCAGGCCGGGCACAGCGGCGCCCTGAACGGCGAAGTGACCCACAGCACCTGGCTGGGCGACCATATCGAATATGAAGTGAAGACCGAGCTCGGCGCGCTGTTTATCGTCGACGTGCAGATGGAACGCCAACTGCCGCCGGCCACCCGCGTGGCCGTGGATTTCAAATCTCAGGGGCTGGCGCTGATCGCCCGGCCATCCGCAACGCGTTAAGGACCTTATATGAACCCACAGATTTCCCAGCGGCTGACGCTGGCCGAGCAGGCGGCGCGCGAAGCGGGCGCCAAAGCGCTGGACTACTTCAACCGCCGCGAAAGCCTGGTGATTGAAACCAAGCGCGATGCGCAGGATGTGGTCTCGATCGCCGACCGCGAAGTCGAATTGCTGATCCGCGCACAGATCGCCGGGCGCTTTCCGGACGACGGGTTTCTCGGGGAAGAGTTTGGCCTGCAGGCCGGCGATTCCGATTACACCTGGGTAGTCGATCCGATCGACGGCACCAGCCCCTTCGTAAACGGCATGCCGAACTGGTGCGTGTCCATCGCCGTCATTCATCAGGGCCAGCCGGTCATCGGCGCGATCGTCGCCCCCTGCCAGCAGGAATGCTTTATCGCGGCGCGCGGCGCAGGCGCCACGCTCAATGGCAAACCGCTGCGGGTGGATCCGACGCGCACCATGCAAAATCACGTCACCGGCTTCGGCGCCAACAGCCATGTCCCCCCCGAGCGCGTCGGTGAGATTGCCGCCGGGATCACCGCGGCGGGCGGCAACTTCTTCCGCAACGGTTCCGGCGCCATGATGCTGGCCTGGGTGGCCGCAGGCCGGCTGGTCGGCTACTACGAACCCTATATGCACGCCTGGGATTGTCTGGCGGGATATTGCCTGGTCAACGAGGCCGGCGGCTGGACGCACCCGTTCAACACCGCCGGTGATCATCTGCTGCGCGGCGCGCCGGTGCTGGCGGTGGCCCCGGGGGCCAGAGAGGCGTTAACGCAAATCGCGCAGTTGTGATCTGCGCCTGAATGCGTCACCCGGTTTGCGCCGGGTGACGTTAGCTGGGCGGTTACAGCCCGCGTTTTTCCATCAGCACCGCCAGATCGACCAGACGGTTCGAGAACCCCCACTCGTTGTCATACCACGCCAGGATCTTGACCAGCTTGCCGCCGATGACCAGGGTAGACAGCCCGTCGATAATCGATGAGCGCGGGTCGCCTTTATAGTCGCTCGACACCAGGGGCTCATCGCTGTAGCCGAGGATCCCCCTCAGCGGGCCAGACTCCGCGGCCCGGCGGAACGCGGCGTTGATCTCGTCCGCGCTCGCTTCGCGTTTCAGCGTGACCGTCAAATCAACGATCGACACCACCGGCACCGGCACCCGCAGCGAATAACCGGTCAGGCGGCCGTCCAGTTCCGGGATCACCTTGCCGAGCGCCCTGGCCGCGCCGCTGGAATAAGGCACTATCGACAGCGCCGCCGCCCGGGCGCCGCGCAGATCCTTTTCCGGCTGATCGTGCAGCGCCTGGCTGTTGGTGTAGGCATGGGTGGTGTTCATCAGGCCGTATTCGATGCCGAAGGTCTGATGCAGCACCTGCGCGGCGGGCGCCAGCCCGTTGGTGGTGCAGCTGCCGTTGCTGACCACCCGATGCCGGGCCGGATCGTATTGGCCGTCATTGACGCCCATCACGAGGGTGATGTCGTCGTTTTTGGCCGGAGCCGAGATAATCACCCGCCTGGCGCCGCCTTTGGTGATATGCACTTCGGCCTGGGCCTTATCGGTAAAGAAGCCGGTGGCCTCGATCACGACCTCGACGCCAACGCTGCTCCAGGGAATGGCGCCGGGATCCCGCTCGGAGAACACGCGAATCGGCCGGCCATCGAGCAGCAGCTGATTCTCACCGGCCGCTACGTCGGCGGCCAGCGTGCCCGACAGCGAATCGTACTTCAGCAAGTGCGCCAGCGTTTTGCTGTCCGTCAAATCGTTGATCGCCACCACCTCGAAATCGTCGCGCCCCAGCGCCGCGCGCAACACGTTGCGCCCGATCCTGCCGAATCCATTGATGCCTACTTTGACCATGATCTGCTCCTCCGTTATTGGCTCTGAGGTAAACTTAGCCCGGAGCGCGGGTGGCGTAAATGACGTTTTTAGATCTATTTACGCCAAATTGCGGCTATGAAAACGCTGGCGATATTCGCTGGGGGTGAGCTGCAGGTTTCTTTCAAATACCCGCCGCAGGTTGAGGCCGTTGCCGAAGCCGGTGGTCGCCGCGATGCGTTCGATGCTTTCCGCACTCTGTTCCAGGCGCTGTCTGGCGCTGTGCAAGCGCCCCTCCTCAACAAACCTGGCGGGCGAAATGCCGGTTTCCCGGGTGAACACTCGGGTAAAGTTGCGCGGGCTCATCGCCACCCGCTCGGCCAGTTTTTCAACGGAAAGATCGTCGGTGAGATTTTCCAGGATCCAGCATTGCAGATCGCGGATCGGGCCGGGCGTTTTCGCCTGGTTCAACGGGTAGCGGCTGAACTGCGACTGGCCGCCGGGCCGCCGCAGGAACATCACCAGATCCTGCGCCACTTCGCGGGCCTGAATAAAGCCGTAGTCGTCTTCTATCAGCGCCAGCGTGAGGTCGAAACCGGAGCTGACGCCGCCGGAGCTCCAGACCTGCCCATCCTGGACATAAATCGGGCCGTTTTCGACGCTCACCTGCGGGAAGCGGGACTGCAGGGTCTCCAGCAATCGCCAGTGGGTGGTCGCCCGGCGGCCGTCGAGCAAACCGGCCTCGGCGAGCAGCAGGGCGCCGCCGCAAACGGAGGCGATACGCCGAGCGTTGGGCGCGGCGCGCCGCAGCCACTCCGCGACCAACGCCCCTTCTTCCTCGTTCGCCCCCCGGCCGGTCACCACTATGGTGTCGCGTTCCCGTTCGGGGTCAAGATCGCACAGGCGATGGTCGGCCAAGAGGTTCAGGCCGGACGAGCCGTGCACCACCCGATGGGACTGCGTGGTGGCCACCGCGACCTGATACAGCGGCGCATCGGCGGGCCGCAAGCGGTTGGCCTGCATCAGAATGTCGGCGATGCCCGCCGATTCGAACAGCATGCCCCCTTCGGGGACGATAATCAGAAATGTATGCATGTCCTTAAAATACAAAATGAGCAAAATAAGTCAATGCCGCTCAGGGCATCGCCAGCGTTACGCCGGTCACCCGTTCAAGCTTCGCCAGCAAGGCGTCCTGAAAAGCCGGATCGCGCGTGGCGGCGTGCGGCGCCAGGCGGCGCTGGTGATGCCAATAGCCGCCGGAAACCCGGGCCTGCGCATCTTCGCTGCCGACCAGCCACTCCTGCGTCAGGTGGCCCAGGCGTAAATCGCCGGGGGCGTTTTCGCCGCCCATCCGGGTCGGCACCCAGCCGGGATCGACGGCGCTACCGATCACCTCCGGCCAACGGCGCGCCACCGCCGCGGCAAGCGCCGTCACCAACAGTTTGCTGTCCGAATAGGGCATCGGCTGGTTTCCGCGCCAGTCCACCGCGTCGAGCGCGGCGCGGCCGTCGAAATGCATGCTGCTGCTCAAATACACCAAACGCGCCGGCCGGGCGATCAGCGCCGTCAACAGATAAGGCGCGATGACGTTCACCGCCAGCACCTGCGGCCCGCTGAAGACGCCGGCATTGTGAATCACCGCGTCCGGGCGGCCGATCCGGTTCACCTGCCCGGCCAAGGCTTGGGTTTGCTGCAGGTCAGACAAATCGCCGGTCACCGCCAGCGCACCGCGATCCAGCAGAGCGCGCATGCCGTGGAGCCGGCCAGGCTCACGCGCATGAACGATCACCTGATGCCCCTCGGCCAGCAAGGTTTCCGCCGCCGCGCGGCCCAGCCCGTCCGCCGAACCGGTAATGAAAATACGTGACATGGCTACCTCCCGTTATTGTTGCGCCATCAGCGCCAGCCCAACGCCGGCGCGACCTGGGTCAGGATCGCTTCGATAACGTGCGCGTTGTAGTCGACCCCCAGCTGGTTCGGTACGGTCAGCAGCAGCGTGTCGGCCTCGGCAATCGCCTCGTCCTGCGCCAGCTGTTCGATCAACTGCTCCGGCTCGGCGGCATAGCTGCGGCCAAAAATCGCCCGGGTTTGCTGGTCGATATAGCCCACCTGATCGCCTTCCTTGCCGCTGCCGCCGAAATAATTGCGGTCCCGCTGGTCCATCAGCGCAAAGATGCTGCGGCTGACCGACACCCGCGGCTCGCGCACATGGCCGGCCTCTTGCCAGGCGGCGCGGTAGGCGCGGATCTGGCTGGCCTGCTGCACATGGAAGGGTTCGCCGGTCTCGTCGTTCTTCAGCGTGGAGCTTTGCAGGTTCATGCCCAGTTTGGCCGCCCACACCGCGGTGGCGTTGGAACTGGCCCCCCACCAAATGCGATCGCGCAACCCGGCGGAAAACGGCTCGGGGCGCAGCAGGCCCGGCGGATTGGGGAACATCGGCTGCGGATTGGGCTCGGCAAAGCCTTCGCCGCGCAGGGCTTCGAGCAGCACCTCGGTATGGCGGCGAGCCATGTCGGCCTCGGTTTCGCCCTCGGCCGGCGTGTAGCCGAAATAGCGCCAGCCGTCGATCACCTGCTCCGGCGAGCCGCGGCTGATGCCGAGCTGCAAACGCCCGCCGGATATCAGATCGGCGGCGCCGGCGTCCTCGACCATATACAGCGGGTTTTCATAGCGCATGTCGATCACGCCGGTGCCGATCTCAATGCGGCGAGTTTTGGCGCCGATGGCGGCCAGCAGCGGGAACGGCGAGCCAAGCTGGCGTGCAAAGTGGTGCACGCGGAAGTAGGCGCCGTCCGCCCCCAAATCTTCCGCGGCCACCGCCAGATCGATGGACTGCAGCAGCGCATCCGCCGCCGAACGGGTGCCCGACTGAGCGGAAGGCGCCCAATGGCCGAAAGAGAGAAAGCCGATCTTCTTCATGGGGTGTGTCCTCAGATTCAACGTAGCGGGATTACAGTGACAAAAATACCGCCGCCTGTGCCAGAAAAATCGCCCCCAATCGCACTAAACGAACCGATTTCCGCCGCCGCCGCGCCCTGCGGCCGGGCATTGTAATCAAAAAATAAATGTCGTATAACAGGCACCTCCGAGGGGTGTCCTGTTATGGGCTGAGATGGCGCAAGCCGAACCCTTTGAACCTGATCTGGGTCATGCCAGCGAAGGGACGGGTCGGCAATAACGCCTTCGCTCATTGCCTGTTCATACCTCAGCGCGCCCGGATCTCCACTCACTTATGGAGGTCCCATGTATACCACCATGTTCGAAACCGGCCTTTACGGACGGCTGCGCCAACAGGCCGGCGGTCACTGGCAGGACTACGTCGCTCATCCCTTTATTCGACAGCTGGCCGCCGGCACCTTGCCCGAGCCCGCTTTCCGCCGCTATCTGACCCAGGACTACCTGTTCCTGATCCACTTCGCCCGCGCCTACGCGTTGCTGGTCAGCAAGCTGCGCACCCTGCCGGAAATGCGCGCCGCCGCCGCCTCGCTCAACGCCATCGTCGCCGAACTGCCGCTGCACCTGGCCTACTGCGCCGGCTGGGGGCTGGACGAGGGTGAAATCGCCGCCCAGCCCGAAGCGCCAGAAACCATGAACTACACCCGCTACGTGCTGGACATCGGCCACGCCGGCGATGCGCTGGAGCTGCTGGCCGCCCTGCTGCCCTGCGTCGCCGGCTATGCCGAAATCGGCCTGCGGCTGCTGAACGATCCCGCCACCCGGATGGAGGGCAATCCCTACGCCTCCTGGATCAAAAATTATGGCGATCCGGGTTACTTGGCCGGGGTGCGGGCCGCCATCGAGCTGCTGGAAAACGTCGGCCGCCAGCGCGGCGCCGAGAGCCGCTTCGCCGAGCTGGCGCAGATTTTCACCACCGCCACCCGGCTGGAGTCGGCGTTCTGGCAGATGGGGCTGAACGCCTCATGACGCCCCGCCAGCCACCCGGCATCGAGGTCCGGGATTTAACCCTGCGCTTTGGCGATCGGGTGATTTTCGAACGGCTCAGCTTCACGATCGACGGCGGCAGCTTCGTCGCCCTGCTCGGTGCCAGCGGCGCCGGCAAAACCAGCCTGCTGAAGATCATCGCCGGGCTGGCTCAGGCCACCTCGGGTAGCGTCTGCGGCAGCGACGGCCTGCCGATCGCCGGGCGCATCGCCTATATGGGGCAAAAAGACCTGCTCTATCCCTGGCTGACCATCGATGAAAACATCACGCTCGGCTCACGGCTGCGCGGGGAGAAAGCCGATCGCCCATGGGCGGCCCACCTGCTCGAGCGGGTCGGGCTGAGCGGCTATGGCGGCGCCCTGCCCGCCGCGCTGTCCGGCGGCATGCGTCAGCGCGCCGCCATCGCGCGTACCCTGTACGAGCGCCGGCCGATCGTGCTGATGGACGAGCCGTTCTCGGCGCTGGACGCCATTACCCGCGCCACTATTCAGACGCTGGCGGCCGAGCTGCTGGCGCAGAACACCGTGCTGCTGATCACCCACGATCCGATGGAGGCCTGCCGCCTGAGCCACCGCCTGCTGGTGCTGGCGAACTCGCCGAGCGGCATCGACGATAACCACCCGATCGGCGGGCAACCGCCGCGTGCGCCGGACGATCCGCACCTGCTGAAAAGCCAGGCGGAACTGTTGCGGCAGTTGGTGAGGGCGGCGCAATGAAACCGCAGACAGAAAGCGGCCTGAGCCGCCTGCGCCGCGGCCTGACGGTGTTCGCCGGGCTGCTGCTGCTGTGGTGGCTGCTCACCCTGGGCAGCATTCCCGCCTTCCTGCTGCCCTCGCCCGCGGCGGTGGCGCAGGCGCTGTGGCATGGCCGCGATTACCTCGCCTGGCATACGCTGGTCACCGCCTCGGAAATCCTCAGCGGCTTGGCGCTGGGGGTACTGCTCGGCGCGGCGCTGGCGCTGGGCATGATCTTTTCCCCGCGCCTGCAGCGCTGGCTGATGCCGCTGGTGCTCACCAGCCAGGCGATACCGGTGTTCGCGCTGGCCCCGCTGCTGGTGCTGTGGTTCGGCTTCGGCATGAGCGCCAAGGTGGCGATGGCGGTGCTGGTGATCTTCTTCCCGGTCGTTTCCGCCTTCTTCGACGGGCTGCGCCGGGTCAATGACGACTATCTCGACCTGGCGCGCACCCTCGGCGCCTCGCGCTGGGCGCTGCTGCGCCACGTGCGGCTGATGGCGGCGCTGCCGGCCTTCGGCTCCGGGCTGCGCATGGCCGCCGCCGTCGCCCCGATCGGCGCGATCATCGGCGAGTGGGTCGGCTCGGCCGAAGGGCTGGGTTACCTGATGCTCAACGCCAACGCGCGCATGCAGACCGACCTGTGCTTCGCCGCGCTGTTTATTCTGGTGCTGATGACCGTGCTGCTGTGGGTCGCGGTGGATGCGCTGCTGCGGCGTCTGATCGTCTGGGCGCCGGAGAACCATTGATGATTTCAACCACTAAGGGAACAACCATGTTTAAAAAAACCGTCTGCGGCCTGCTGCTCGGCGCCGCCATGGCGAGCCAGGCCGGCGCCGCCGAAAAGCTGACGCTGGTGCTCGACTGGTACATCAACCCCGATCACGCGCCGATCATGGTGGCCGAACAGATCGGCGCCTTCAGGGACGCCGGACTGGACGTCAAGATCGTGCCGCCGTCCGATCCGGCGCTGCCGCCGCGGCTGGTGGCGGCCAAACAGGCGGACCTCGCGATCACCTATCAGCCGCAGCTGCACTTCTTCGCCGATCAGGGCCTGCCGCTGGTGCGCGTCGGCACGCTGATCGACACGCCGCTGAACACCGTCATCACGCTGGATAAAGGCATCGCCACGCCGGCGGACCTCAAAGGCAAAAAGGTCGGGTATTCGGTCAGCGGCATCGAACAGGCGACGCTGGCCACCATGGCCAAAAATCAGCGCGTCAACCCTGACGACATCAAGCTAATCAACGTCAACTTCCAGCTGACCGGCGCCCTGCTGGCGGGCCAGGTGGACGCGGTGATCGGCGGCTATCGCAATATCGAAGCGCTGGAGCTGAAGCTGCAGGGCAAGGAGCCGCGGGTGTTCAACGTGGAAGACTACGGCGTGCCGGCCTACGATGAGTTGATCATCGTCGCCAGCCGCGACGCGCTGGCGGAGCCGAAGATCAAAAAATTCCTCGCCGCGCTGAAAAAAGGCGGCGACTACCTGCGCGCGCACCCGCAGCAAACCTGGCTGGCGTTCGCCAAAGCCTATCCCGAACTGGATACCGCGTTGAACAAGCAGGCCTGGCAGGCCAGCCTGCCGCTGTTCGCCACCGATCCGGCCAGGCTGGACAGCGCGCGCTACCAGGCTTACGAGCAGTTCCTGTTCGACAATAAGCTGATCAAGAAAATCACCCCGGTGGAGGAGTACGCGGTCGAACTGCGCTGAGTTGCCCCGGCCGCGGCGGGAGCCCGTTTAGCCGGGCGCCTTGCCGCCCGCCACGGTCACATCGCCCTGGCCGCTGCGCCGCAGCGCCTCGGCCACCCGGCCGTCGGCCTTGCAGCGTTCGATAAAATCGTTCACGTAGGCCGCACCCTGCGTTTTGCGCCGCGGCACCGCCATCGCCTGCCTGATCGCGGTGAAATGCCCTGCCAGCACCCGCAGCCCCGGGTTCGCGGCCGCAGCGGCCATCAGCGGTTGGCGCACCCCCGCCGCCGCCTCCAGCCCCTGCTCCAGAAACAGGCCGATCGCTTCGGCGGAGGTGCCTGCCCGCACCAGCTGCGCCTGCTGCAGCGTGCGCGACAGGAACAGGTCATAGGCCGCGCCTTTGCCCACCGCAATGCGCACGCCCGGCCGATCCAGCTCGGCCACCTGCCGATAGGGCGCCGCCTCGGCCACCAGATAGGTGCCCTCGATGATCGCATAAGGTTCGCTGAAGGCGAGTTGTTCCGCACGCACCGGTTCGATGGCCATAAAGGCCAGGGTCCAGGCGCCGCTGTCGAGATCGGCGAACACCTTGCCCGCCGCATCATAGGGCACCAGCTCCAGCGCCACGCCCAGCTCGCCGGCCAGCGCCGCGGCCAGAGAGACCGAGACGCCCTGCGGCTCGCCGCCCGGCCCCCGCTGCGCCAGCACCGGGTTGCCGAAGTTGATCGCCGCGCGCAGGGCGCCCTGCGGCGCCAGTTCCTCGAGTACGGCTGCGGGAATAGCCTGCATGTTTTTCTCCTGAATGACTGATAGGCGCGCCGGCATTCGACGCTACCCATTAATGGTAGAGCCAAAAGCCCGGCGAGCAA
The DNA here is from genome assembly GCF_900187015.1 of Serratia ficaria. Taxonomy (NCBI): domain Bacteria; kingdom Pseudomonadati; phylum Pseudomonadota; class Gammaproteobacteria; order Enterobacterales; family Yersiniaceae; genus Serratia; species Serratia ficaria. The sequence goes on from NZ_LT906479.1 coordinate 3,357,990, forward strand.
TATTTCGGCGTTATCGGCCTGCGCGGCGTGATGATTGTCACAGTATTGTCACAAAAACCGCCAATCGCCGCCGCCGAACGCCGCGCGGCGCAAACGCGCATTGCCCTGCCGCTTTCAATAGGCTATACCCTTCATTTTTCACGCCCCGGCAGCGTTGGCGGCGTGCGCCAGAACAGTAAAGATTTTCTTTCTAATCAGACAGGATTCGGTGGATGGTTTCAGCACTCGCGTCGTTCGTTCTTTTTTTGGCCTCGATTTCAATCTATCGCACCCGGGCCGCCGCCAACCGCTGGTGGTTCGCTATCCTGCTGACGCTGCTCGGCAGCTATCTGATCCTGAACGTTATCCTGATCGCCAGCAACTACTTCACCGGCGACGGCATTACCGATGCGGTGATCTACACCGTCACCAGCAGCCTGAAAGGCGCCGGCGTCGGCAAATACGTGCTGCCGTTTCTCGGCCTGCTGGCGGCGCTGGCGCTGATTTTCGCCCTGTTGGCCCGCAGCCTGCTGCGCCGCAAGGCCAAAAGCAGCAGCGTGATTTACAGCCTGATCGCCGTGCTGCTGGCGCTGTTTTCGGTCGGCACCACGCCGGCCTTTCAGGACATTTCGCTGCTGGTCAAAAGCCAAATCGGCGGCGATACCGCCGATTTCGCCACCTACTATAAAGCGCCGAAAAAGACCCTGCAGGGCAAGCAGCCTAACCTGGTGTATATCTATGCGGAAAGCCTGGAACGCACCTATTTCGATCGGCACAGCTTCCCCGGCCTGACCGATGAACTGGACCGGTTGCGGGAGGACAGCATTGATTTCAGCAACACCCAACAGCTGCCGGGCACCGGCTACACCATCGCCGGCATGGTGGCCTCGCAGTGCGGCATCCCGCTGTTCGCCCCGTTCGACGGCAACGCGTCCAGCGCCGTTTCGACCTTTTATCCGGAAAACGTCTGCCTGGGAGACGTGCTGAAATCCGCCGGCTACGGCAACTATTTCTATCAGGGCGCCGAATTGGCGTTCGCCGGCAAGGACACCTTCCTCAAATCGCACGGCTTCGACCACGTTTACGGCTATAAGGAACTGCGCGCTCAGGTCAGCGATCCGGGCTATAAAAACGACTGGGGCTGGTATGACGATACCCTGCTGGATCTGGTGTACGACAAGTTTGTCGAGCTCTCCAGCCGGCAGCAAAAATTTTCGCTGTTCGCCCTGACCGTCGACACCCATCACCCGGACGGTTTTATCTCCGCCAGCTGCAGCAAAAAAACCTACGCCTGGCAGAATAAAGACAACCGTTCACTGAGCGCGGTGGCCTGCAGCCAGCAACATATCGCCGCGCTGATCGAAAAAATCAAACGTTCGCCGTATTTCAGCAACACGGTGATCGTGGTGTCTTCCGATCATCTGGCGATGAACAATACCGCCTATGACATTCTGGCCAAGCAAAAGCGGCGCAACCTGTTCTTTATCATCGACGGCACCCGCCCGCAGGCGGAACAGCGCAACGAGAAGCGCAGCACGCTGGACAACGGCGCCACCGTGCTGGACCGCATGGGCGGCGACAACTACATCGGCCTTGGCCGCAGCAGCCTGTCGGCCTCGACGCTGTCCACGGTGTTCCTCAACATCGACGAGAAAATCAACGGCTGGAAACCGGCGGTGATCAAGCAATGGGGCTTCCCGAACGGCATCACCGACTACAGCGTCGATACCCGGGGCCGCCGCTTCACCTTCTCCGGCGTAACCTTCAAGGTGCCGTTTATCCTCAAGGTGGCGGACAATAAGATTGAACCGATGTTTAACGTCTACCTGTCCACGCCGCTGAGAAAGCAGCTGGCCGGGCTGGGCGCGGGCGAGAAATTCGTTTGGGTCGACAAATGCTATGAAATCGGCCGCGTCTGGGCGCCGAAGCTGGCGCTGAGCACCGACATCTGCGTCGCCTCCGGCACCCTGGCTTCGCCGCCGCAGATCGTGCGGGCCACCGGCGAGCGCTTCCGCGGCAAGGTGAGCTTCCAGAGCCCGGCGGCGGACAGCGTCGCCGGCTACCAGGACGCCATCGCCCGGCTGCAGGTCGACGACGCGGCGGTGAAGTATCAGGCGGAAGCCATCGAATTCATGCTGCCGGGCATGCCCGAGCAGGTGAAAGCCATTACCGGGGTGTCCGGCGTCGAAGACTGGGGCCGCTGGTCCGACGCAAACCTGGCGCCGGCGGTGGACATCGACTACGTAGAGCCGCTGCCGAAAACCTTCGATCTGGTGCTGCGCGCCCGCGCCTACGGCAAAAACGTCGGCGAGCCTATCTCGGTGCGCGTCGGCGACGAAGAGCGTTTCGTCTCGCTCGGCGAGCAGGACAGCACCGTCACGCTGCGCTTCGACAACCCGCGGGGCGCGCGCAAAATCAGCATCACCCCGCCGGCCCCCACCGAGCCGCAGGAAGGCGCCAGCGGCGGCTTCACGCCGAAAAAACTGGGCATCGGCCTGGTGTCGCTCAAGGTGGAACGGGCGGCTCCCGCCTCCTGACCGCCCAACGCAGCGGCGGCCCGGTGCGCCGCTGCGCTTTCTTTTCCCGCCCGCCATTTCGACCAAGCTTTTGCGCTCGTCTTCGGCTAACCTGTTGCGGTGAAATGATATCGGCATCCGCCCGCCTCCCGCCGCCGCGGGGGGAGAACCAAGGAGAGAGCATGAGTAACGACCCATCCCGCACCGGCCTCAGCGCCGCCCAGGCGCTCGATAAACTGGAAGCCTTGTATGACGCCGCAGTCGACGCGCTGCGCCAGGCGGTCGGCGATTTTATCAGCCACGGCGCGTTGCCGGACCCACAGGCGCGCGCCGCCGGGCAGTTCGTGTATCCCGAGCTGCGCGTCAGCTGGGACGGCAAAAAATCCGGCCAGAGCAAAACCCGCGCCTACGGCCGTTTCACCCACACCGGCAGCTACAGCACCACCATTACCCGTCCGCAGCTGTTTCGCCACTATCTGGCCGAACAGCTGGCGATGCTGGAACAGGATTACGCCGCCCATATCGAAGTGGTGCCGTCGCGGCAGGAAATCCCCTTCCCTTATGTGATCGACGGCTCCAGCCTGACGCTGGACCGCTCGATGAGCGCCGGCATCGCTCAGCATTTTCCCACCACCGAGCTGGCGCAAATCGGCGATGAAACCGCCGACGGCCTGTTCCACGCCACCGGCAACCATTTCCCGCTGTCGCACTTCGATGCGCTGCGCGCGGATTTCTCGCTGGCGCGGCTGCGGCACTACACCGGCACGCCGGTGGAGCATTTCCAACCGTTCGTGCTGTTCACCAACTACACCCGCTACGTGGATGAGTTCGTCCGCTGGGCCTGCGCGCAGATCGCCGATCCGGCCAGCCCTTACATCGCCCTGTCCAGCGCCGGCGGCACCTACATCACGCCGGAAACCGACGCGCCGGATCAGGCGGTGTCGGATTTGGCGTGGAAAAACCACCAGATGCCGGCCTATCACCTGATTTCCCGCACCGGCCAGGGCATCACCCTGATCAACATCGGCGTCGGCCCGTCCAACGCCAAAACCATCTGCGATCACCTGGCGGTGCTGCGCCCCAGCGCCTGGCTGATGATCGGCCACTGCGGCGGGCTGCGCGAAAGCCAGTCGATCGGCGACTACGTGCTGGCGCACGCCTACCTGCGCGACGACCACGTGCTGGACTCGGTGTTGCCGCCGGATATCCCGATCCCGAGCATCGCCGAAGTGCAGCGCGCGCTGTACGACGCCACCAAGATGGTCAGCGGCATGCCCGGCGAAGAGGTCAAGCAGCGCCTGCGCACCGGCACCGTGGTCACCACCGACGACCGCAACTGGGAGCTGCGCTACTCCGTTTCTGCGTTGCGCTTTAACCTCAGCCGCGCGGTGGCGGTGGACATGGAAAGCGCCACCATCGCCGCCCAGGGGTATCGCTTCCGGGTGCCTTACGGCACGCTGCTATGCGTGTCCGATAAACCGCTGCACGGCGAGATCAAACTGCCCGGCCAGGCCAACCGCTTCTATGAAGGGGCGATCTCCGAGCACCTGCAAATCGGCATCTGCGCCATCGATTTATTGCGCGCCGAAGGCGACCGCCTGCATTCGCGCAAGCTGCGCACCTTCAACGAACCGCCGTTCCGCTAACCCCGACGCGCCCTATCGCACCAGCGCCAGGGCGCGTTTCTCCTGGCTGCGGCTGCCGGCGATCGACAGCAGCATCTCTTTCACCACCAGCGCCGGCGCAGACAGCGAATGCTGGCTGGAAATGCACAGCGACAACGGCACGGACAGCGTCGGCGCATTGATGCGCGCCATCCACGCCTTGGCCGGCCCTATCATGGCGCGCGCCAGCGATTCCGGCAGAATAGTGGCGCCCAACCCGCTGGCGACGGCCGCGCTCAGGGTGCCGGTGGACTCGATCTCCCCCACCACGTTGGCCGCCAGCTTGCGCAGCGCCATCGCTTCCTCCACCTGGCTGCGCACCACGTCGCCTTCTCGCGGCAGAAACAGGTTCAGCCGCGCCACGTCCAGCAGCTCCACGCTGTTGCCGGGGCTGGGCACCGCGCGCGTCGCCACCAGGTACAGGTCTTCCTTCATCAAGACGGTGGCGTGCAGGCCGGCGGGCATTTTGGCGCCGTAAATCATCGCCATATCCAGCGTTTGGCTGGCCACCTGCCCGGCCAGCGCCGAGCCGATGTTTTCATTCAGGCTGAGCAAGATGCCCGGATGCTGGTCGCGCACCGCCTGCAGCAGCGGCAGCGCCAGCTGCGAAGCCACGCTGCCCGGCGCCAGCCCGATGGACACCTGGCCGCTCATCGCCTGCCCGGCGCTGTTGACCGCGCTCTGCGCCTGCTCGCACTGGCGCAGAATGGTCTGGGCGTGGGCGTAGAGGATATTGCCGGCTTCGGTGGGCATCACGCCGCGCTTGGTGCGGATCAGCAACTGCTGCTTCAGCTCCCCTTCCAGCGTCGCCAACTGCTGGCTAAGCGCCGGTTGGGCGATATGCAGCACCTCCGCCGCCTGGGTCAGACTGCCGATATCGACGATTTTTACGAAATACTTCAGACGCCTGAGATTCATATTGCCTCCGTCATGCCGCGAAACTGCGAATGGGAAATAGGAGCAAGATCCGGGCCAGAGTCGGCGAATTAGCATATGGGCAGGCTAATCACAGGAAAAATAACAATAAATGATATTCTGGCCTGCAGAGACGGCGCGGCCAACGGCGCGCGGGTTGCACCAAGATAAGGCATTCGGGCATCCGCGGCGGCGCTGCGCGCGGTTTCATCAACAAAAGCCATAAAAAGCAGCAGGTTGAATAATCTTGCAGCAAACGAAACGGCGCGGCGTTTTCAGGCTTTACAAGCCGGAAGCGCGCCGCTATGATTCGCCCCGTTCACACGATTCCTCTGTAGTTCAGTCGGTAGAACGGCGGACTGTTAATCCGTATGTCACTGGTTCGAGTCCAGTCAGAGGAGCCATATTAAAGAAGCCCGCTCAGGGAAACCTGAGCGGGCTTTTGGCTTTTTTGACCGGCGGTTATGAGCGAAAAGCGGAAGTTGGCAACTGTTCTAACCACTGATAATGGCATCACTAAAATCGCGGTGTGTTAATCAGCGGTGAGCAAGGCAGTCCGCTTGGAAAACCGAAACTATCCTACGCTAAGACTAACCTACGGCTTTATGACGAAATTTTTCTTACATTAGATAGGAAGGTATGCTGTTTTATAATCTGATAATTCGTGCCCTTGTCTGCAAACACAAATCGAGCCTGAAACGGAAACGATACCTCGATTTCTCCCTATAAGGCCTAAGATAAGAGCCTGTTTAAACCACTCTTTCACTGCCTTCGCAATTCACAATATTAATGAATGTCATTCATAGTCCCTATCCTCCCACCTGTGGTTATCAGCATGCACAAACCCGTTAACATGCCCTTATATCTTCATGTCCAACGGATCACCATGCTTAATCAACAGGCACGTACACAGTCAACTACAGCTAAAAAAACCGGTCTATCATTTCTGCTCATTCTCAGTGCCCTGATGGCTGTTACCTCTTTATCAACCGATATCTACCTTCCGGCTATGCCCGTGATGGCAAAAGATTTACAGGGTGATGCAGAGCTGACAATTACAGGCTTCCTTATCGGTTTTTGCATTGCGCAACTGATTTGGGGACCGGTTAGCGATCGATACGGGCGTCGTCTGCCGCTTTTTATCGGTTTAGTTCTGTTTATCATCGGTTCGGTGGGTTGTGCGTTATCAACTGACATTGTTCAAATCGTCTTCTGGCGTGTTTTTCAGGCGTTAGGTGCCTGTACCGGCCCGATGCTGGCGCGAGCAATGATCCGCGACCTGTTTAGCCGCACTCGTGCAGCACAAATGCTTTCGACCCTGATGATCATCATGGCCATCGCGCCGATTGCCGGGCCCCTAATCGGCGGCCAAATGATTAAAGCCACTTCGTGGCACGCCATTTTCTGGCTGCTGGCGATTATCGGAACATTAATGCTGATGTCTTTATTCTGGTTACCGGAAACATTACCTGCTGAAAAACGCTCGCAATCCTCCGTAACCAGAGCCTTTCAGAACTACTGTGCCTTGCTGACCAACGCCAGTTACATGCGGTTTACTCTGTGCCTGACGTTCTATTACGTTGCGGCCTACGCCTTTATCACGGGCTCTCCGTTTGTGTACATCACGTACTTCGGCGTTGATCCACAGCACTACGGTTGGCTGTTTGCAGTAAACATCGTGGGATTAATGGCAGTGAGCATGATTAACAGACGCCTGGTTCATCGCTATCCACTGGAAGCGTTGCTCAGGAATGCGGTATTCATCGCCGCTATTGCGGCAATAGCGTTGGCGGGCGCAACAGACCTGGGCATTGGTGGAATTACCGTGATTGTCGGCGCTGTGTTCGTATTCTTCTCCATGAATGGCATCATCGCTGCAACCTCCACGGCTTGCGCGCTTGACGCAGTGCCTAATGTTGCAGGCTCCGCATCGGCGCTAATGGGGGCATTACAATACGGCAGCGGCATCATCTCTTCACTTCTTCTTGCTCTGTTCAGTGACGGCACACCATGGACGATGGGCTGGATAATTGCGTTGTTTACAGCAGCCAGCGCCTTGATGGCATTGACTGTTCAGGTAAAAAACAACCATCCCCTGTCAGAATGATTTTATGAATTTCATTCATGGTGGCTATTAACAAGGCGTAATTATCTTTCATCCCGACTCCGTTAATCTGAACGATAAATTCTGAATAAGTCGATACCCGCCAGGGTATCGACAGATGCGAATTAAATATTCTTATCGAAGAAGACGTCTAACTTTTGCATAGCCTGGTCAACGTATTTAGGCACCCAATACGTCTCGATATGGGTAGCACCATCGATCAGGTAGAGTTCTTTGTCCTTCGTACCGGTGGCTTTCGCGAACGCATCTTCAGTCATATAGAGCGTATCGGCTTTTGTACCGGCAATCATCAGCAGCGGTTTATTGATGAGATTGATATGGTCCGTTACGTCAAAGCTCATCAAATCCAGCAGACTGCTGGTGGTGTATTTAAACGTGGAGTTCGGGTGCGCGTGGGTTTTCCAGTAGTACTCGTAGCCCTGGCGATACAAGGCAAAAGGTAATTTAGCAATCTGTTCATCAGTCAGGTTGGCATCGCCGGAGTAAAGCACTTCTCCTCCGGCGGCTTCCTGAGCACGTGCGTCAGAAGCCTGCAGAAGACGCTGCTGGATAGTATCCAGCTGTGAATCCTGCATACCGTTGCGGCGCACAAGACCTGAATTAAACATGCTGATGGTTGCAATCGATTTGAACCGTTTGTCCGTCTCGGCAGCAACAAGTGAATACCCGCCGCCACCGCAAATGCCAAGCAGACCGAGGCGGGAAGTATCAACCCCCGGATACTGGCTGATGTAGTCAGCCATGCCGTGGATATCTTCGATGCGATTAGCGGGTTTATCCACGCTGCGCGGCATCCCACCGCTAGCGCCCTGATAAGCCGCATCGGCGGTAATTGTGATGTAGCCCTGCTCGGCGAGACGCTGGGCATACAAACCCGCGACCTGCTCTTTTACGCCGCCATTAGGATGCGCGACCACCACGGCAGGATATTTTTTGGCGGGATCGTAGTTAGCAGGGGTATAGACATTCGCGGCAATCTGGATGCCATGCAGATCGTATTTCACCGGATGAATGTTGACCTTGCCTTTGACGTTCTCCGTGATGGCACCGTCATAGGCCAGTGTGAATGGATTTTTTTTGTAATCAGCCGCATTGACTGAGGTCACTCCAGCCATTGCCGTGAGTAGCATTGCACTGATAAGCGTGAATTTCATGGTCTCTCCCGATGAGTGTCAGCCTGTTTATGCAGGCTCGCGGAATTAAATTTGCAGGCTCAGATTAGGGGGAGAGGGCTGTCAGCATCGTGACAGGAAAATAACATTTTTGTCAGGAAACTGACTGGGATGGGTAAGTGTTTCTGACAACGCTGTCAGGTAGCCGTCAGCTTTATGTTGGCAATCAAGCGGCAGAATGTTCTCGCTTAAATGAGATTCATGTTCAATTTTCTGAGAAAAGGAGTAATCAATGAAAAGCCAGAATGACCCAACAATACCAGAGCGACGCAAGCTATTAGTCGCCGGGGCGGGTATTGCCGCCGCCTCGCTGATTCCCCACGTATCGGCGGCGAGCCAGTCCTCTCAGGTCGATTCCTCCAGACAAACCAGCCATCGCCCTGCTGCTCCGGGCAAGCGTAAACTCGGGAAGCTGGAAGTCTCAGCCGTCGGCCTGGGCGTCCAGAACATGAGTCGCAAATATGACACCTCTGTTCCCTGGCGTCCCGAGATGATCAATGTTATCCAGCGGGCATTTGATGAAGGGGTGACATTTTTCGACGCTGCTGAAGCCTACGGTCCCTTTGAAGTCGAAAAAATTCTCGGGGAAGGCGTCGCCCCGTTCAGGGACAAAATCATTATCGCCACTAAGTTTGGCTGGAACATTGACCAACAGACAGGTAAGCGTCTGCCGGGCCTTAACAGCAGACCGGAGCATATCAGACAGGTTGTCGAAAACATGCTCAAACGCCTGCGTACCGATCGTATCGACTTACTGTATCAACACCGTGTTGATCCGCAGATCCCGATCGAAGATGTCGCCGGTGTGGTTAAAGATTTAATGGACCAAGGGAAAGTCCTGCACTGGGGTCTGTCTGAAATGGGCATCAACACGTTGAGACGCGCCCATGCAACATTACCCGTTACCGCCGTACAAAGTGAATACTCCATGCTCTGGCGCGGCCCTGAAAAGCAGGCCCTTTCGGTGTGTGAAGAGCTGGGCATCGGGTTTGTGCCATGGAGCCCACTCGGCGTGCAGTTTTTAACGGGCTGGATTGATGAGAATACCCGGTTCGCTACCGGTGATTTCCGCGCGACAGAAACGCGCTTCTCGCCTGAAAACCTGCCACACAACTTACAGCTGGTTGAACTGCTAACATCATGGGCAATAAGAAAAAATGCCGCACCGGGTCAGATTGCACTGGCATGGCTACTGGCCCGTAAACCCTGGATAGTTCCCATCCCTGGCACTACCAATAAAGACCATATGCTGCAAAACACAGCGTCTACCGGCATATCGCTGACTGCCGCAGATATGACCGAGCTCACCCGCTCACTGGATGCCATCACTATCCAGGGTCAACGTCTGCCGGATGCCGTACAGGTTTATTCAGATGTTGAAGCTCCGTTGAAAAGTTAAGAGGAAGTCCCGTTATGCGCCTGTTGTTAGTCGAAGATGAAGAAAAAACGTCAACCTATCTCAGCCGTGCGCTGGGCGAGTCTGGATTTACGGTAGACGTCTCTGCAGATGGAGCTGAAGGTCTTCATTACGCGCTGGAGTTCGACTACGACGCGATAATCCTGGATGTGATGCTACCGGGGATGGATGGCTACCGGGTGCTTGAGGGTGTGCGAGCAGCCAAACAGACGCCGGTGCTGATGCTCTCGGCACGGGGATCGGTCGACGAGCGCGTTAAAGGGCTGCGTCTTGGCGCGGATGATTATCTGCCCAAGCCCTTTTCGCTTATTGAGCTGGTGGCGCGTATTCAGGCACTGGTGCGTCGCCGCGCTACGGATGGCGCAGACATCACCCAACTGCAAATTCACGATCTGCATCTCGACTTACTGGCTCGCCGCGTATTCCGCGCCGGAACGAGACTGGAGCTGACCGCAAAAGAGTTTTCCCTGTTGAGCCTTCTGGCCCGGCATCAGGGGGAGATCCTTTCAAAGATGATGATTGCTGAGCAGATATGGGACATGAATTTTGACAGCGATGCCAACGTGGTTGAAGTGGCCATTAAACGTCTGCGGGCCAAAGTGGATGCTCCGTTCGACACCAAACTGCTGCATACCGTTCGTGGCATGGGGTATGTCCTCGAAGTCCGGTCCGAATAAATGAAGGGGATAAGCATGCTTAAGCGTTCCATCTCAATTCATCTGGCGCTGATGTTTGCCTTATCCGCACTGCTGATTGTGTCCGTTATCGGCATCCTGCTGAGAAGCTCCTTGCATGATTCTTTGCAAAAGCAGATGCACAACGAACTGCTGTTCCGGGAATCATTAATGAGTCCGTGGATCACCGCACGAACCTCGGCTGACGACTGGTCTACGCTGGCCAATAAATTCACCGTGTTAACCAATTCTGAAGGTGAGCGCGTTCGCTACTGGATTGTGAGCGATAACCCGCGCTTCAGCATGGGGGGAACACCACCGGTGGGTGTCCAGTGGTCTTCTTTGCAGGAAGGTTTTAATAAAGTGCCCGGTGCATCGGAAAGCGCATGCTCATTGTTCCTGTTAGTGAAAACCATTCCCGCGAACGGTGAACGGCCTGAGCTGCGCTATGTGGTTGCCATCGACTCCACGCCTTACATGGGGACACTCGATGCGTTCACCCGTACACTGCTGATCATTACCGCACTGGGCGTCGTGATTGTAGCCTTACTGGGATACATCGTCTCGAGGATCGGTCTTCGTCCCGTTGGGGCGCTCAGTAAACAGGCCCGGCAACTCGCTCCCGGGGCCCCTGGCCAGCTCCTGAATACCGAAGCATTACCTGACGAATTACAGCAGTTAGCCTCATCTTTTAATGGCGTACTGGAACGGCAAGAGGTCGCCTGGCGACAGCTCGAAAGCTTTAATGCCGATGTTGCGCATGAACTCAGGACCCCGCTGACCAACCTGATTGGCCAGACGCAACTGGGTCTCTCGCGCCGACGTTCGCAAGATGAATTGGAAGAGTTATTGGGTTCAAATCTTGAGGAGCTTGAACGCATGACGTCGATAGTTAACGACATGCTGTTCCTGTCTCATGCGCACGCGGGTGAACATGCTTCCCAGCTTACGCAGGTGTCCCTGCGAGAAGAAACCCTAAAAACAGCGGAGTATGTGGAACCCTCTTTTTCTGAAAAACAGCTCTCTCTGGATGTTGAGGGCGATGTCACCGCGCACATCGACCGGCGACTGTTCCACCGCTCACTGGCTAATTTACTGGAAAACAGCGCAAGACATTCGCCCTCCAATAGCACGGTTAGGGTGCGGTTAAGCGAAAAAAACAATCAAGCCTGTGTTGAAGTTTCTAACCCGGGCGATCCGATTGCACCTGAGCACTTACACCGGCTTTTCGAGCGCTTTTATCGCGTCGACACCTCCCGAGCAAGAAGTGATACCCATCATGGGCTGGGCCTGTCGATCGTACGCGCCGTCGCCATCATGCACAGGGGGGACGTCTTTGCACGTAGTGAAGGTGGTATCAATACCTTTGGCCTCACTTTTGAGATACAAGCGGATAAAACGGCGGGCAATGCTCACCCTGCCACTAAGCCGGGACCAGGGTTAACTGACAGAATTGTCAGGGGGGCGTCAGCCTGACGACATGACTCCCTCGTTAAAATCATTGCAGGCAATCCCCCTCTTCATTGATAAGGACGCTTTGCATGATCGGACACTTACGTTACCTCGGGCTGTTACTGTCCCTCTTTACGTTTTCATCCTGGGCAGCGGAGCAAAATTCCGCTGTCCATATCGCACCGGCCGGAAGTCAGAATGCGGTGTATGGGCCAGCGGAGAATTTTACCGGTCGCGTCCGGGTTGATCCTCTCTTCAAACCTGATAAAGACATCGGCGTTTCCGGGGCTTATGTCGCCTTTGATCCCGGCGCTCGCTCCGCCTGGCATACGCATCCGGCAGGTCAGCGGCTTATTGTGACCTCTGGTGTCGGGCTCACCCAACAAGAAGGCCAGCCGGTGCAGGTCATCCGCGCTGGCGACGTTGTTTCTTGCCCGGCGGGGGTCAAACACTGGCACGGAGCGGCACCTGGCAGCGCGATGACGCACCTGGCGATAACCGGGATTGTAGATGGCAAAAGCGTTAACTGGATGGAGAAAGTGACAGATGAACAATACCACGCCCATTAAAGCATTAACGGCAGCGGTACTGCTGACCTTTGGTTTTGGTCTCGCGGCGAATGCTGCGCCCGTCAATAAGGGAACCTCAGAAATGAACCACGAACAAAGGGTTTCAGATACGCTGTCAGCCAGCCAGCAGGCCATCCCCTTGATTGCGGCATCGATGGCCAGCAGTCAGATGGATAAGCTGAATGCAGCCCTGAATCAGGGACTTGATGCAGGACTCACCATAAATGAAACCAAAGAGATTCTTATCCAGCTCTATGCCTACACGGGCTTCCCTCGTAGCCTGAATGCACTTAGCGAACTGATGAAGGTCGTCGAAGCGCGTAAACAACGTGGCATCGAAGACGTTGAGGGCAAAGAACCGGTCGCCACCATCCCCGTCGGGGATGAGCTTCGCCGCGTCGGTACCGCAAATCAGACTAAAATCTCAGGCGCTCCCGTCCAGGGCCCTCTGTTTGATTTTGCACCTGTCATTAATCAATTTCTGCAAACGCATCTGTTCGGCGACATTTTCGCCCGCGATAACCTCGACTGGCAAAGCCGCGAGCTGGCAACGGTTGGTGCATTAGCGGCCACACCAGGCGTTGAAGCCCAGCTGTTATCGCATACGCGAGCCAGCATGCGGGTCGGCCTGACGGCAGCCCAGCTGCGCCAGCTGGCACAGGTTCTGCGTGAACATGGCGAAAATGA